>CAMDWA010000030.1 GCA_945877855.1 Thermoflexus hugenholtzii JAD2
ACTCAACTCGCCTACCGCGAAAAACTCATGCGGGCGGGATATCGTGTGTCGCCGGTGATGGATCGTATTTATTTTAAGAGCATTTACACCAATGATCCCGATGGGCATATTGTTGAAATTGCCACGGCTGGGCCGGGGTTTGCGGTTGATGAAGATGTTGCGCAACTGGGGCAAGTGCTTAAATTGCCGCCTTGGCTCGAACAACATCGTCCCGTAATTGAAAATAGCTTGCAACCTTTGTGAGCTATGAACAATTTTACGTGTCTTCTCAATAATTTGAGACAACCCCTAAAAACGTAATGCCGAACTCATGATATGACCATTAAAGGCATAGGCAAAACCCATGCCTTCAATGGTCATACCGTGAGTTCGGCGAAAATCTCTGGAAAAGATTTTGGGGAGTAGCTATATTACTTTGTTTGGGTGCGTTGCCATTCATCCCAACTCACGATGCCACCATCTGGGTTGGGCGAATCCGGCAACATGGCAATAAACTCAAGCGAGTGCTTATCTGGATCTTCAAAATAAATGGCAATGGCTGGCATCCACGCAAACACCATCGGCTGATCGGTTCCATCGTCAAAAAAGTTGTGGGCCGGTAAATGACGGCTTCGCAAATAATGTTGTGAATGGTGACGAATCCAATCAACACTCGAGCGGAATGCAAAATGTTGGCGCAAAATCTCGGCCTGAGGCCGTTCCCATAAGCCTAACATTGCTTCGCCACGTGGCCCAAGCCAATAAAATGCCACACGCCGATCCGCTTCAAATCGACCTAATTCTAAGCCAAGCACATGGCTATAAAAATTCATGGCGCGTTCAAGATTGCTTACATTAATGTGGGTTTCAAAAAGCCCTGTGATCATAACGTCATTGTATCTTTATGCGCCAAAATTGCCACACTCTGTAAACAGGTAGAATTGTTAAACGTGATTGCCTCCGAAAATACCCCGCTTGCGGCATTGCCATTGCCCCCCAAACCCACTGGTTTGCCCTTTTTACGCTCGTCGCTGCAATTTGCACGTGGCCCCATCGATTTTTTTGTCAGCATGTATCAAACCTATGGCCCGGCATTTAGCCTGCAAGCCTTTGATTTCAACCTAACTGTTATGTTAGGGGCCAAAGCCAATCGCGCTATCTTGATCGAACATGCCGACAAGCTTTCGGCGCGTGAGGGCTATTCTTTGTTATTGGGGGTGATGGATGATGCGCTGTTGGTATCAGATGGCGCACATCACGCCCGCCAGCGCCGCCTTATTCAACCGGCATTTCACAGCCGCCGCATCGAAAGCTATTTTGAGATTATGCGCGAAGTGACTTTGCGTCAAATGGCGACATGGCGTGATGGTGATGTGATCGATATTTATGCCGAGGCGCGTCGTATGACGCTTGAAATTGTGGTGCGGGCCTTGTTGGGTGTCGATATCCGCGATCAACTCGACACGATGGCGGATACCATTACGCATACTTTCGATTATGTGACCCAGCCAGCCTCGCGCAAGCTTTTTAAAATTGATTTGCCGTTTCACCCTTATGGGCGCAGCCTGCGGGCACGGCGGCAGTTAGATGAAATGCTGTATGGCCTCATTCGAGACAAACGTCAACAACTTAGCCAGAAAAATATCGCCAGTGATGATGTGCTGAGTTGGCTGATCGAGGCTACTGATGATGATAGCGAGACCGGTGATGGCACACGTCTTAGCGATAGCTCGATCCGCGATCAAGTGCTATTGCTTATTTATGCCGGTCACGACACTTCTACCTGTTCAATTGCATGGGCGCTTCAATTGCTGGCCCAGCACCCCGATGTGGCGGCGCGGCTGTATGCCGAACAAACACAAGTGTTGAATGGGCGCGCGTTGCTGATGCCCGATCTCAAGGCTATGCCCTATTTAGATAGTGTCGTCGATGAGGTGTTGCGCTTGTATCCGGCGGTATGGATTGGGATGCGTGGCGTGACTCAAGACTTTGTGTTTGATGGCAAACGGATTCCGGCGGGTTCCAAGGTCATGTACTCACCGGGCGCTAGCCATCGCTTGCCCGAAGTGTTTAAAAATCCGGCTGATTTTGACCCAGAGCGATTTTCGGCGACTAATAAGCTCAAAATTCCGCCTTTTGCTTATGTGCCATTTGGGGGCGGGGCACGCACCTGCATCGGCATGACCTTTGCCCAAGTTGAGTTGCGGGTGATGTTGACTGAATTGATGGCACATTTTAATTTTGAGCTGGTTAGCAACCGGCGTGTGCCAATGCATTACAACCCTACTTTGGCTCCCGCTCATGGCGCAATTAAGCTGCGGGTGCGCAAGCGGTAAAAATCTACCCAAGTGACGCTTGCATAATCTCATTTAAATCGCTACAATAAAGCGAAGAGAGGAATATGAGTCAGGTAATTATCCGAGTCCGATCCGATGTAGCGATGACATTGCGTGCAGCCCTGCAACCAAGCCACAAACACATTCCATCTAAAAGCAATGCCAAGGCCAAGCAGGCCAAATACGAGGCCAGCGAAATTATTCGAATCGTACGTGATGCTGATGCCAATATACAGCCCGTGCACGATGTCATCTATAGCGGCATCGCCAGCACCGAATGCAACGCTGACTTTGCTTTGTTCGTATCAGATGCCAATGCGCAAGATATGATTCAACAATTGCAACGCGTGCAAAGTGTAGAAGCGTGTTACCTAAAAGCCGCCGCGACTGTTCCTATGATTCCAGCATTATTTATATCTCCTTAATTTAAAAATAGGTAAGGCCGAACACGCTATTCTTTAGTGTTTGCCCGCTGCAAACACTAAAGAATAGCGTGTTCGGCGATTTTTATATTTCCTTGTTTTTGCAAAATCATGCCGAGCAACACATCAAAACCCATCATTGCAACCCCACGAAAACGCAGCAGCAAGAAAAGCACAAGTGTTCGCGCTACGCGCAGCACATCGCCCACAAAAAAAACAAGGGCAGTCAGTAAATCTCGCAATATTCCAGCTTTGAGGTCATCGCTTATTGTGATGACACAGCCCGACAAAGCAACCCGCAGCCTTGAAAGCGGTTTAAGCGGGCTGAGCACGACTGTTTTACGTTCACTCAATAAATTATTAAAGTCGTATGCGGTAGACCTTGACCCCCTGTTTAAGATTGGCAGCAGTTTAATGTTGCCACCCATCGCCAGCTCACATTTGGCAACTGCAAATAGCGCCCCACGTGGCCCATTAGATTCATGGTTTACAGGTTTTGGCAGCGCCAGTATTCACAAATTGACCCATTTTTTTCAGGTTCCGTGCGAAGAAGAGCATATGCAAGATTTGATGTCTGAATTGCTCAATGAAAAGGCCATTAGCGCCGCTTATATCAAACCAGCCGCTAGCGTGCCTATATTTACGGCGGGTGCTAGCATTGGGGTCAAGGCCCCAGCCAGCCTCACCCCCGATTTTTCATCTCGCCAAGGTTATTTGCGGCCTGCCCCCGATGGTTTAAATATTGACTACGCCAGCCAATTTCAAGGTGGGCGCGGGGCCGATGTACGCATCATTGATGTGGAATATGGTTGGCAATTTTCGCATGAAGATTTGGCTCAAAACCAAGGTGGCTTGGTCGTTGGCGACCAATTTGCGCCTTTTCACGATCATGGCACTTCAGTTTTAGGTATTATTAGCGCCGATGCCAATGGGTTTGGCATCACTGGTATTTGCCCCGATGCTACTATGAGTGCGGTATCGGCATGGATCAATCAACATGATGCCACTGCCAGCGCCATTGTAAAAGCCAGTGAACGGCTGCGTTTGGGCGACATTATGTTGCTTGAATTGCACCGCCCCGGCCCACGTTATGGGTTTAGCCAAGATCGTGGTCAACAAGGCTTTATTCCAGTTGAATGGTGGCCCGATGACTTAGCCGCCATTCAGCACGCAGTGGGGCGTGGCATTATTGTGGTGGCTGCCGCAGGCAATGGCGAAGAAAATCTGGATGATGCGCTTTATGATGTGCCAATGGCAGGTTTTCCGGCCAATTGGGCCAACCCATTTCGGCGTAATGAGGTCGATTCTGGGGCAATTTTGGTTGGGGCTGGGTCACCGCCCAATGGCACACATGGCATCACTTTTGCCGATCCCGATCGCTCTCGTATGGCATTTTCAAATTATGGCAATAATGTGGATGCGCAAGGTTGGGGCATGGCCGTAACCACCACTGGCATGGGTGACTTGCAAGGTGGCCCGGATGAAGACCGTTGGTATACCGATAACTTTAATGGCACTTCAAGTGCCGCGCCAATGGTGGTAGGGGCTTTGGCCTGTGTGCAAGGCATTTTGCGCTGGTTAGGTCGCCCTCGCCTCACCCCATCTGATGCGCGTGATTTGTTGCGTAGCACTGGTAGCATTCAGCAAGATGCCTTTGATCGGCCTGCCGCGCAGCGCATTGGCAGCCGCCCCGACCTAAAAGCGATGTTGGATGTGCTAAATATTAACCCGGGTGATTTACCCATTGAACCTAGTTTTGAGGGGTTTAATGTGCCATAAGGTAATAATGACACGATCTTAAAATTTTATTGTTTCTCCAATAATGTCCAATAATGTTAGCTATTTTTGAGCGAAAAGATAAAATCCCCTATAAAATATCATAGTCGTAAGTTCATATTTAACTTAGACAAATTTGTATTTATATTTTTAGGAGGATACATGTCTAGCAAAATAACCCGCAGAAAATTTCTAACAATTGCTGGAACGGCAACCGCAGGCACGGCGCTTGCCGCTTGTGCAGCGCCAACTGCTGCTCCTGCCCCCAAACCTGCCGAGCAGAAACCGGCTGAAGCCAAACCCGCTGCTCCGGCTGTCGCTACTGGCGGCGGCACACTCACCTTTTTAACTTGGACCAACTTTGTGCCAGAAATGGATACAAAACTGGATCAAATGGCGAAAACATGGGGCGAAAAAAACAAGGTTGATGTAAAAGTTGAGCATATTAATATTAACGACATTCCGGCGCGGCGGGCGGCTGCGATTCAAGCCAAAACTGGCCCTGACCTCATTTGGGATAGCCAAAACTGGGGTGTTTTATTTAAAGATGTCTTGGTGGATATTAGTGATGTGATGAATGAAGCTGCAAATGCCAACGGCGGTTGGTATAAGTGGACTGATCAATTTACCAAAGCCGATGGTAAATATGTCACCATTCCACATGGCTTTAGCGGCGGCACCTTTATTTATCGCACCGACTTGTTTAAGCAAAATGGTGTGACTGCTCCCAAAACGTATGATGAATTTACCAAGGTGGCTGAGACCATGAAAAAAGCAGGCAAGCCATTTGGACAAGCGGTAGGTCACTCATTCGGTGATCCACCGGGCTTTTGGTATCCATTCTTATGGGCACATGGCGGCAAAGAAGTGAACGAAGATGGCAAGACTGTGGCGATTAATTCACCCGATACAGTGATGGCGATCGAGAAAGCTGTAGACATGTATAAGCGTGGCTTTGCCGATGCTGGTTTAGCGTGGGACGATAGCGCCAACAACCGTTCGTATCTGGCTGAAGAAATTTCGGCGACTGAAAACGGGGCCAGCATTTACTTTGTGGCTGGGCGTGATGCGGCCAAAGGTGATGAACGCGCCAAGCGAGTGCGCGAAAACAGCGACCATTTTGCCAAGCCAGCAGGGCCAAAAGGCGCGCCAATTTTGGCCGGTGGGTATTACACTGGCCTTATGAACTATAGCAAGAATGTGAGTGCAGGCAAGGATTTCTTGCGTTACCTATTACAACCTGCTACTTATCTTGAGTGGATGGAGAGCGGACAAGGTTATTTGCAAGGGCTTGCCCCCAAATATGAAGATCAACCCATCTTCAAGACTGATCCAAAGATGAAGCCATTTGTAGATAATCTCAAGAGTGGCAATGCTTTGTGGTTGGGTTGGCCAGGCCCACTTAGCGCCGCAGCTTTCCGTGTTTACAACAACTACACCATTGTGGATATGTTTGCCAAGGCTATTTCTGGCGAACTCAAGCCCGCTGACGCTGCCAAGTGGGCCGAAGATCAATTGAAGAACGTTTATAAATAGTAGTAATAGTAGATCGTAGATAGTTAAGCGCACGCGCTTGGCTATCTACGATCTACTTTCAGATATTAACTCTCACTATGACGAAACGCGACCGCATGCCCCGCAACCGTATCTCTGAATTTTTTGACCGCGAAGATGTATTGGGTTATACCTTGCTTATCCCCGTCGCCATATTACTGGGCATTTTTGTCGGTTATCCGTTTATTTATGGTGTGTGGTTAGCGCTTACTGATACCCGCATCGCCGATTCGACCTCAGGCAATTTTGTTGGTTTAGAAAATTTTGAACGTTTGTTATTCCGCGATTCTATTTTTATTCAAGCACTCAAAAATTCGTTTGTTTATACCGCTGTCACCACTGTCTTTAAATTTGTGTTGGGGCTGTTGATGGCGGCTGTGCTAAATCTCAAATTTCGTGGCAATCGTTATGTGCGGTCAGCCACGTTGTTGCCTTGGATTATCCCAACGGTACTGAGCACATTGGCGTGGCGCTGGATGTTTGACGGCTCGTTTTCGGTGTTTAACTGGATGTTGCGGCAAGTCGGTATTGTTGGGCCGTCGTGGCTTGGGTCGTGGCCTTGGCCGTTTATCTCCATCATGATCGTCAATATTTGGCGTGGGATGCCATTCTTTGGCGTGAGTTTTTTGGCCGGAATGCAAACCATTTCGCAAGAGCTGTATGAGGCCGCCATGATCGATGGTTCGACAGCTTGGCAACGTTTTTGGTATATCACCCTGCCGCTATTACGTCCGGTCATCACTGTTGTGTTGCTGCTTAGCACTATTCTCACATTTGCCGATTTTCAAATTGTCTATGCCCTAACTGGCGGTGGCCCGGCCAATCAAACCCATTTGCTCGCAACTTATTCTTACCAAATTGGCTTGCGCGGGCTAGAAATTGGTGTTGGTGCGGCAATTTCGCTCTTTTTGTTCCCTGTATTGGCGATTATTGTGTTTTTAACCTTGTTGTCGCTACGGCGCGATGATTAAGCGAAATTAGAGCTAAGAACGAAGTATTAAGAGAGATGAAGTTAGAGTTGCTCGAAGAACACCCCACAAATTTGCGGCATAAGACGCCATTGCTATTTGTGCATGGCGCTTGGCATGGGGACTGGTGCTGGCGTGAGCATTTTATGGGCTATTTTGCCGAGCAAGGCTACGCTACCTACGCGCTGAGTTTGCGTGGTCACGGGGCCAGTGAAGGTCAAGAAAAATTAAATCGAACCCGTGTCGCCGATTACGTCGCCGATGTCAGCCATATTGCGAGCCAGATCACCCAAAAGCACAACGTCCGGCCTGTTTTGATTGGGCATTCGATGGGTGGTATCGTAGTGCAGAAATACCTCGAAACACATTCAGCACCAGCGGGTGTGTTGATGGCTTCATTGCCGCCAGCCGGCGCGTTGGCAACGGTCTTACGTTTGGCGCGTCGTCATCCGCTCATTTTTCTCAAACTCAATTTAAGCGCAAATCTTTACCAGATGGTTGCTACGCCAGCCTTAGCACGAGAGGCGTTCTTTTCGGCAAATATGTCGGATACGCTGGTCAATCACTATTGGCAAAAGCTGCAAAACGAATCATTTTTGGGATTTTTCGACATGTTGGTGCTCGATTTGCCCAAACCAACTCGTGTAAAGACGCCCTTGTTGGTGCTAGGCGCAGCCAACGATATCGTTTTTCACCCCTATGAAGTCGAAGCCACTGCCCATGCCTATCATACTCGCGCCACCATTTTCGCCAATATGGCGCATGACATGATGCTTGAAACAAACTGGCGTGAACCGGCTCAGCATATTTTGAACTGGTTAGAACAACGTAACCTTCCATAGCCAATGGCTTGAATGCATAAATTTTTATGTCAAAAACGTCAAAACTCTTCCGATCCTTTATCACCACATATTTGCCCGTGATTTTTATTTGTGTGTTGACCCTTTTTCCATTTTATTGGATGGTCTTGACCGCATTTAAAGAAAACCGCGAGTTAAACGATACAGTGATGAATCCGTTCATCTTTAATATGCCTCCAACTTGGGAGCATTTTGACTTTTTATTTGTAAAAACAAAATATGCCACCTGGATTGTAAACACATTATTGGTCTCAATCATTTCGACCACAGTGTCGGTGCTGGTGTCGATCATGGCAGGTTATTCATTGGGGCGGTTGCGGTTTCGTGGCGCAAATTGGTTGGGTTGGGCCATTTTTGTCACCTATTTGGTGCCACCGACTTTGTTATTTATTCCGCTGACCGAGGTTGTCAGCAAAATTGATTTGCCGTTGAATATTTGGAAAGGCGATTTAACCCCACAGCCGATTTTAAATTCGATTTGGTCGCTCATTTTGGTTTATCCCACTTTCTTGGTTCCGTTTGGCACGTGGCTACTTATCGGCTATTTCAAAGGCATCCCACGCGAATTAGAAGAGAGTGCTTTGGTCGATGGCGCTACTCGTATTCAAGCAATGACCAAAATTATTGTGCCATTGGCGTTGCCGGGCTTGCTCTCGGTCGCCATTTTTGCCTTTACTTTGTCATGGAATGAGTTTATTTATGCCTTGGTATTCATTAGTGATGTCGAAACAAAGACCGTGCCGGTTGGGGTTATCTCTGAACTCATTCGCGGTGATGTCTTCTTTTGGGGTGAATTGATGGCAGGCGCGTTGCTCGGCTCGGTTCCGGTGGCCATTATTTACTCATTCTTCGTCGATTATTTTGTTAGTGGCCTGACGGCGGGTGCAGTGAAGGGGTAAATCATGAAAATCACCGCCATCAAAACCGCCGCCACCGTCGGGCACGGCATGCACCTATGGGTAAAAGTCGAGACCGACGCTGGCATTACCGGCTTGGGCGAATGTGTGCATGGCGGCACCCAAGCCATTGCCATCATCGAATATCTTGAGCCGAAATTGATTGGGCGCGACCCATTTGCCATTGATGCGATTTTTGAGGGGATGCGGCGCGGGCATGTGTTTGATGGTGGCACGGGCGGCGCATTGGTCACGGCGCTGACCGGCATCGAGATCGCCCTGTGGGATTTAAAGGGCAAGGCATTGGGCGTACCGCTGGTCGAGCTAATAGGTGGTAAGTTTCGTGACAAAATTTGGGTGTATGCCGATTGTGAAATCGACCCAGGTATGGATTTTGACGCGATTAAACAGGTGGTTGATGAGGTGCTGGCGCGGGGCTTTACCGCGCTCAAGGTCGATATTGACATCGGCGCTTATAGCACCACACGTGGTACGCAAACCTTTACGGTCGTCAAAGACCCATTTAACCACAGCGCTGGGCAAATTGAACACGAGCGCATGATCGAGTTGGTAGATATGGTGACACGGGCGGCAGGCAAAGGTGTGTCGGTGGCGGTTGACATTCACACCCGCCTCGATGTCGCTAGCGCCATACGGGTGGTGCGCGACCTTGCACCGTATCACCTGATGTGGATCGAAGAACCCGTGCCACCAGAAAATATTGCCGCCATGCGCGAGGTGAAATCGCACAGCAAAAACCCCATCTGTGCGGGCGAAAATTTATATTTGCGGCATGGGCTGCGGGATCTGATCGAAAAACAGGCGGTAGACATCATCATGCCTGACCTGCCGAAATGCGGCGGGTTAAGCGAAGGGCGTAAAAGTGCCAACATGGCTGAGCTATATTACATTGGCTTTGCGCCACACAATGTCGCCTCGCCCATCGGCACGCTTGCCAGCGCCCATGTGTGCGCCAGTGTGCCCAATTTCCTCGTGCTTGAGTATCATTGGCTGCACCGACCCTATTGGACGAGTATCATCAAAGAGAAAACCGATATCATCAAAGATGGCTACATCACCCTGCCCGATTCGCCCGGCATTGGTGTAACGCTCGACGAGGATGTGGCGCAGCAGTATCAGTGGCCGGGCACAAAGTGGTTTTGAAGCATCACTTGCATACCTTAGCAACGTCTCGCTGCTGATTATGGTTGTTCTGGGTTAATAAGCAAGGGCAAATTTAAGCGTGTGATCGTAGGAGTGGCTGTTGGGGTTACCGTCGCGCTGGCGGTTGGGGTTATGGTTGCTTTTGCCGTTGGCGTGATCGTGATGGTTGCGGTTGGCGTAACCGAAGGCGTAATGACGGTGGTTGGTGTGATCGAGGGGCTAGGTTTGGGTAGAGATGCCGCCCCTAAACGACGAAAACGAACGGCATCTGCCGCAACGCGCGTTTTATTGGCTGGCTCGCCCGTATTTGCCGAGAGCCACACATGCGAATTGCCGACAGGTAGCTCATAATTTCCCAATGACACCCATTCATCGTTATAGGGCAATTGGTCGAGCAATACTTCTTGCCATATATTATTACCGGTGTAGATGCGGTATTTGGCTTGGCGTGTGGTGGCATTGCGTGATGGGATAAAGGCATCAATTTGATACAAGCCTGATTGTGTAATCATCACCGCCCAATCTGCATGAGCCACATCTTCAATATTCTCAGTGTTTGAAATGTAATGAGAGCCATCTAAGCCAATTGAGCTTTGAATCCAATCCCCCGTTAATATGGCGGCTTGCAGCCCTGAGTCTTCGATCAGAATATCGTTGCAATGGTAAAAATCCTTATCGTCGCTGCGCCACAAACAGGTGGCGGCTGTGCCTTTACCTGTAGTGGGGAAATTAATGAGTGGATCCGGGGTGGTTTTATTACGCCAGCCAAATGGATCGGTTGCATAGGTTTCATTTGGCACACTGCCACTATTGGTGGTGCGGTATACCCCAAAATGTAAATGTGGGCCAGACGAATTGCCTGTATTTCCACTTAACCCAATAATATCTCCCGCTTTTACCGTTTGCCCAACCCGCACTGAAATTTCACTCATGTGAGCATATAGCGTATGGTAATTGTTATCATGTTTGATGACAACATGAATCCCATAGCCGGTGCTAAGTTGCATTGTTTTTATTATCGTGCCGTTAGCAGCGGCGAATAAAGGTGTACCTACAACCATCCCATAATCTAATCCAGAATGCCCATCATAGCAATAAGGGTCACAATCAAAAGACGAATCGCCAGTATAAATAACGACTTGACCATTGCGCGTGTAATTTGGCGTATTATGATCAAAATAAGAGGTTAATCTGGGTTTGCCTTCGAACGGCATTTGCACCGTAAATCGGATGGGCGTTGGCGTAGGTGTAATAAAAACCGCCTCCAGCATCGTTGTTTGCACCGTCGTCGCTTGGGCCTGCTGACGCGATGGATCATTGACTGCAATAAGGGTATGTGCAGCAATAAATTGTGCCCCGCCTAACAAAGCGGCAGCACCCAACCCGGCAAATCGACGATATAGGTTTATTTTTAGTCCCATTATGGCAACCAAGCAAAAGGAGCGTTAGGCGGTGTTGATGAAACCAGCAATTGCTTGTTTACACCCTGTATATCTGTAAACCAAATTTCACCGGACAATCCCCCATCTTTTAAAACACTAAAGGTTAAATTTAAGCTATCACGTGACCAACTCAAATTTGAAATACGAGTTGACTTAAAGTCTGTTAAATTTTGCACAGCCGCTGTGCTTGTATTAAAGCGTTTGATATTACTGGCGGTATCACGCTGATCTGTTATCGTATCAACCACAATCGCAATGACTTCTTTGCTGTTTGGGGTCCATACAGGCACATGGTTATAAGCAACGCCTTTTCCCAAGATCGCTAGCCGTTTGGTTTCACCGCTTAAAAGGTCTGAAACCCATAGCTCGGTTTGTTGGGTGCTAATCTTGTAATTTGTTCCCGTTTGCACATTCATGATCCAAGCCAGCTTTTTACCATCTGGCGACCATTGCAGACTGCGTTCAACCACGTCAGCAACATTGGCAATTTGTTTTACAATGGTTCGCCCAGTTAAATTGTTGCTTGCTGCGGGCCGCAAAGCCAATTCAAATGTAAATGAACTGGGTTGCAAAATCACATCGGCTAATTGTTTGCCATCGGGCGAATAAGCCACTGCCGCTAAACGGGTGGAGTCATTAACTGCTACCGGATACTCAAAGGGTGATTCAGACGCATCGCTTAAATTAATTACCACGACTGAATCGGTCAGATTTTCATTGTTCGTTTGAATAATAGCGCGTTGACTGTCGGTTGACCACGCTAAAAACCGTGTGGGGGCCGGACCCGTATCTGTTGGCGCTTTTAATGGACGTGAAAATCGGGTGTTGGTATCAATGATCGTAAAATCGGAGGCAATATGTGATAATGTTTCAGCAATAAGCAATTGTCCATCTGGTGAGGGCAACAATGCAACTAAATGTGCCCCAGTTGTCATTGCTGAGAACTCTAATGGGAAATCCGCTTCTAAATTGACAGGTGTATTTTCAGCCTGATTTAACTTTGCTACCCGTAAGCGTGCTTTACCAGTCAGCCCAACGATATTTGGAAAAGCTAACCGAAATGACCCAACCAAACGGGCTGCGTCTGCGCTAACGGGTTGAGTTGGCCCCAAGGCGATTGGGGTTCCGGTAACAATCGAAGGTGGCGGAACAGCCCCACTTGCCCCCGAAAGCGTGGGAATGGGCGTTGCAATGATATTACCTGCACCACTAGGCGAAGATGTTGGCGCAACGGGCGGCCAAGGTTGATTTTTAGGATAGCCGGGAGGGGGGGGGACTGTGGGCAAAATGGCTGTTGGGACCGGCGTAAAAGTTGCTGGTGGAGAAACTAAGGTTCCCGTTGCCTGTGCGACTGGAACTGGTGATGTTGTTTTTGCAAGTGGGGTTGAGGTTGCGACTGGGTAAGATGTACCCTGTAATATATGCCGCAAATCACCCAATGCTGTGGCAGCACGATTCATTGGCGCACACCCTGCTAATAGGAGGGTAGCCCCAGCCGTATACATCAATAAACGACTCGTGGATTTGCGATGTTTGATAGTCACGTGAGTCAGGATAGCTGCCAGCCTTGATTCATCTGTGAATATATGATGAACTGGCAGCGGGCTTTTAGCTTGTCGTTATTGTGGCATATCACTATCACTGTATGTATCATGGCTGATAACGGATTTTGCTTAGAGTTTATGACAATTTTTCTTATTTAAACCTCATCCATTTTGAAATACACATTTTGGGTTTTCCCTCGAATTATTGAGAAGCTACGTTTATATGTTTATCGGATATGCGAAATTTTGGATAGATTTGAGTTATAATTAGCACTCAGAACAAAAGTTCTTAAGGAGATTTATAAATGGCATCAGCAGCAGCGATAGCGGCGGCGGCAGCAGCAGCCGGAGATGGAAAAAAGAAAGCGCTCGATGTAGCGCTGGCATCAATTTTGAAGGCACATGGTGATGGCGCAGTCATGCGTTTGGGGCAAGCGCGTCATATGGTTGTCGATGTCCTGCCAACTGGGAGTTTGGCACTCGATATTGCCTTGGGCGTAGGCGGAGTGCCACGTGGCCGAATCACCGAGATCTATGGGCCAGAATCATCTGGCAAGACCACCATTTGCCAACATATTGTTGCGCAATCGCAAAAACGTGGCGGGGTTGCGGCTTATATCGACATGGAACATGCGCTTGACCCACAATATGCCGCCCGTTGTGGGGTCGATGTGGATAATTTGCTCATTAGCCAACCTGACACTGGCGAACAGGCGTTTGATATTGCCGAGCAACTCATTCGTTCGAACGCGGTAGATATTGTGGTGATTGACTCGGTGGCCGCGTTGGTGCCCAAAGCCGAAATCGAGGGCGAGATCACCGATGCACAACCGGGGATGCAGGCGCGTTTGATGAGCAAGGCGTTGCGCCGCTTATCTGGCATTATCAAACAAACCAATACGACCGTGCTATTTACCAATCAATTGCGCCAAAAAATTGGTATTATGTTTGGAAACCCTGAGACCACAACCGGCGGTATGGCGCTTAAGTTTTATGCCAGTGTGCGTTTAGATGTGCGCCGTATTCAATCGATTAAAACGGGTGGCGATGTGACGGGTAGTCGCACCCGTGTGCGTGTCACCAAAAACAAGGTGGCTGCGCCCTTCCGTGAATGTGAATTTGACATTATGTATAACGAGGGCATCAGCTTTGTTGGCGATATGATCGATGTGGCCACCAGTTTAAATATTCTTGAAAAACGAGGCACTTTCTTTTTCTACGAAGGAAACCGAATTGGACAAGGCCGTGAGAATACAAAAGCTTATTTGAAAGACCATCCAGAAATTGCAAATCGAATGGAGGCAGCGGTGCGTGGTAGTATTGCTACTGGTCTGGCCGCCAGCGCCGTTCAAGTAACTACGCCCGAAATTGGCGAAGATGACGGTATGGAGCCACAGGAGTAAAGTTATGAAAGATGAGTGACATGCACGATAGGTCACTCATCTTTCATCATTCGTTAGGCTTTTGTCAAATTGTTGTCTTTGTGGACGTGTTGTTCACCCCGCGATTGCTGCATTTAAACACGATTTACAACCAAATGTATTGCGCACACTTAAAGCAAACTTCGCATTTTGGAACGAAGGTGACGATGTTTGTCCCGAATGTGTTATACAAGTGGTTGATCATGCCCGACTTGAAGAACGACGGCGCGGCACAGTTGGCCTGCAATATGAACTAGGGCTGCCCTTCCCTGTCCCCTCACGCGACCAAGCCTATTTGTTACCAACCCCACTGCGGATGCGGTCTCATCCGCATTTTACGGGCAAAGGGGTTACGATTGCTTTTCTCGATTCAGGGTTTACACCACACCCAGACTTAACCCAACCCATTAATCGGATCAAATGTTATGCCGACGCCACTGGCGCACGTGTGGTTGTAAAACGTGAATTTGACGAGCCGACAAGTTCGAGTTGGCATGGCACAATGGTAAGCAGCGTTGGTGTGGGAAACGGACATATGTCGGATGGCTTGTATCGTGGGCTTGCGCCCGATGCCAACACGGTTTTGGTCAAGACTGGTTATCGCCGTGGGCGTATCTCAGAGGCCGATATTTTGCGGTCTTTGACATGGGTTGTCGATCATCATGAAAAATATGACATTCGGGTGGTGAGTATTTCGTTGGGCGGTGATATCGACTGCGACAGAATCTTAACCCCGCTCGAAGAATTGGTTGAAGAGGCCAGCGAACTGGGGCTGACGATTGTGTGTGCTTCTGGCAATGGTGGTGAATCGCATGTGATGCCGCCAGCCAGCGCCCCATCTGCGATTACAGTGGGCGGGGTCGATGATCAAAACTCATTAGACCGTAGTTTGTATGGTATGTATCGCTCAAATTGGGGCACGTGTGGCGACCGCCATAAACCTGATGTGATTGCGCCTGCCATTTGGGTGGCCGCCCCAATGGTGGTTGACACGCCAACGCATGAACAAAGCCAGTTCTTGTGGAATTTATATGAAGCGAGCGATGCCGATTTATTGGATATTTTGACCACAAAATATTCAAAAGCGCGATTTAGCAAAGATATTGTGTTACAGCCTCCCGATATTATTCGGCGTGCTATTCGTGGGCGTATGAATGAAGATAAACTTATTCATCGGCATTATCAACATGTCGATGGCACTTCGATGGCGACCCCGATTGTGTCATCAATTGTGGCGCAAATGCTCGAGGCCAACCCGCACCTCACCCCAAAACAAATCAAAAAAATTTTGATGGATACGGCTGTGCCTTTAGACGGTATACCGCGCAAACAACAAGGGCATGGGGTGGTGAATGGCGCTGCGGCAGTGGCGCAGGCATTGCGGTTTAGCCAACATAAGCTGCGCAAAAGCCAACACTCGCCAGTGTTGGGCAACGAAACCATCATTTTTGCGTTTTGTCATGCAACTGCGCAACAGATATCGGTTGTAGGGTCGTTTAATGATTGGCAACCCGATGCCAACCCGATGCATCGGGTTGCAGATGGGGCTTGGCAACTTAACGACATCCTCCCAGCAAAAGGATCATATCGCTATAAATTTCTCATTGACCAAAAAACATGGATGCATGACCCTGAAAATTTGGAGATGATCGAAGATGGTTATGGCGGATGGAGTTCGGTTTTAAATATTTGAGAGCCGTCTCCAACCACGAAGTGATAGTGCGGTCGGCGAAAATTTGTTTTTATTTTCACTGTTTATTGAGATGAGGCTTTTAACCCTCGATACGCCAAGGCAAATAACCCCATTACAAACGCTACAAAGTAATAATAGATCCATACCACGGTATTAAAGGCTACAAATAGCAAAAATGCAGCGGTGATAAACGCTGGTAACGCTTTTAATATCGCCCCTTGCCGCCAATAAATAAGGCTAAGTGCCGATAATAGCCCGATTTGAACAACCTTGAGCCAATTTTGTAAATTCAAATTCCAAAAAATGACCGATATGCTGGGTTGTGTGCCTAAATAGCCTACGCGCCAAACTTTTTGTGAATATAACGTGGTGTCATTAAACCACTGGAAAATGCCAAAAAAGAATTCATTGGGCGAGACAATGACAAAGGGCAACACAATCCCTAACACAATCACGCCAATCATACCGACCCAAGCCGCCACTTGTTGCCATTTATAGTGCTTTAGCCAATATAAACCGATAAAAATTGCGGCTATGGCGACAAATGGCGAAGCGGCTAAGCCTAACCCTAGAAATATGGCAGCCCAACCATTGCGTTGATGCGCCAAAGCCAATAATACAAACGCCAATAATAGCCAAAAAATTTGGCTGGTTGCGTTTTGGGCATATTCACTAAAAATGGGGATAAAAAAGATAAAAGCCCACCATAACATCAGCGATTTTCGCTGTTTTTGGGGGGCTGGCAAAAAGTAAAGTGTTGCCCCAATACATAAATCGGCGATTAAATTGGTGAGGCGAATGTCTGATTTTGCCGCAAATGCCGGTAAATAAGCCAGCCATGTGATCGGCAAATAAGTCAATGGCAACTCCCAAGGCATTGAATACAGGCGGTATGGCGATTCAAAATGGGTAAATTTATCGAGCGCCAACAAGACTAGGGGTTGCATGTCACCTAAATCGGGGTGAATGGGTTTGATTGAAAAGAGATATAAGCGGATGCCGCAGCCAAGGAGGACGGCGAGTAAGACAGCCCAGTGAGGCTGTTTTAACCACCATAACCCACAAAACACGATAAAAAGGCCAATCGTGAGCCAGCGCCAGCCATCGCCCGCTGGGCTGATGAAGTGTAAAAAACGTGAAGTGAGTAACCAAGCCAGCGCTACGACCAATATGCTGCGGCTTGTGTTAATGGTATGCGAGGCATTTGGTTGGCTGGTGCTGACCCATGCCCCAGCCAATAACACGATCAAGCCACCAAAGATGATACCCGATTGTGGCGCGGGTAAAGCTGCCCCCAAATATTCTTGCGCATGGGCAAAACCTTCAAAGGTAATGCTCATGATCAGCAACAAGACTTCGGCTGACCCCCATAAACGCAATTTACGCGCAAAATCATTCATACATTCTCTTTTTTTTATTGGAGCAGATTTCAAGTTGATAAAAGATTTCGTCGATTTCATTGTCGCTCCGTCATCTTTTCCAAATTTGCTCTCATTGGGCGAGGCATTATTTTAGTCTGCTCATCAACCTAGCTATAACTCTGCTATCATTTCGCGCTATGTCAAGTAAAACCCCGATCATTCTTATTCCGACCCCTATTCAACATGGGAACCTGCGTTATAGCATGAGCAAAAATTATGTTTATTCGTTAATCGCGGCAGGTGCTGCCCCATTTCTCATGCCAGTTGCTCTCGGCAATGATGCGATTCGATATTTTTATGAAATGTGTGATGGCATTTTGTTGGCTGGCGGCAGTGATTGTGATCCGCAACTGTTTGGCGAACCCAAACACGATAAAACCGCTGGTATAGATGATGACCGTGATCGCGCCGAAATTTTGCTCACCCAATGGGCGGTTGCCGATGACAAAGCTGTATTTGGCATTTGCCGAGGGATACAAATGATGAATGTCGCTATGGGTGGCACGCTTATTCAAGATATTCCATCGCAGTGGTCGACCAATTTGGTGCATTCGGCCTACGCCATTAACCCAGACCCACCGCGCGATGGGGTTTCTCATGCGGCGCAATTTGCGGCTGGCTCACGTATTGCCCAAATCATCGGTGCGCCAGAGGCGGGGATTAATAGCTTTCATCATCAATCGGTTAAACGTATGGCTGATGGGTTTGTGCCAACTTCGACCTCACCCGATGGCATCATTGAATCGTTTGAGATGCCAAATAAGCGATTTTCGCTTGGGGTGCAATGGCATCCTGAAGATATGGCGGCAGGGCGTGACGATATGATGAACTTGTTTCGTGTTTTTGTCGATTCTGCGCGTTAATGTTTGGGCGCGCCGTCATTTTGGCGGCGTGCCATTTTTTGCCAGCACTGCCGTTGCTGGTGCGGTATAAAAATAATGACGGTAGGCCCGCGTTTCTTCAAGTAAAAAATTTAAAGCTGCGCTGGCTGTCTTTTGACCACCCAAAATTTCAGCGATACCTGCCACAATTGTGGCGTGGCGATGCCGGACCCGCCACGCCATCCGTTCAATAACCGCTGTATCTTCTAAATGGTCTCCACGTTTTTCAGCCACTTTGACCATGCCCTTAATGGCCCGCACCAAAACATCGTGTTGATCTTGATCATTGGTGCCCTGTTGCGCAAATAAGGCGATCACTTGTGGGGTTGTTTGTGCCAGTAGCGCCCGCAATTCATCTGGCCCGGCTGGGGCGGCGGCAATGGCTAACACGGGGCGCGGCATCAGCAAATCGGCCTTTAAATGCGCATCATCGCGCTGATCATTTAAGGCGTTTAAGCCACTAAAATCGCCAAAACGCGCAATATTTGCCTCGCCATATTCAGTCATCAAGGCTTGCCACATTTGAGCCGGGTGCTCGGCATAACGATAATCTAAAATTCGAAAATGGGTGGATATACGTCCCGCTGAAACCGTTTCGGGCACTTCTGCCGGGACGACTGGGGCGGTTTCATCGATTAAGGCTAAATCCGTTGCTAATAGCGCTTCATCGTTTTGCCGTCGCAATTCTTGTAAGGTGATGGTGAGCGATACTTTGTTGCGATACCAATTGTGTTGTAGCGTAAATACGATATCGCATGGTGTATCGGCATTGGGCAAATTTTGCCCTGTGCTGCGCCACCACAGCGCCCGCGCCATATGCCCCGTTTCATCTTTTAAAAATAAGGCTTGATGTTTGCCATCGCTGCCAAGTGGCTCGGCGCGGGCCACAATAATATTTTTGCTGCGTAAAACAGGTCGAGGGTTGCCTGCGCCAAATGGGGCTAAACGCTCCAAATCGTTACATAACGCTAAAGATACATCCTTCCATGCAATATCATAAATCGATGTTTGTCGTTTTGCATGTGATTTAGGTGGATTTTGGGCAACATAAACGCAAATTTGTTTGCGAAAAGCGTTAATATGTTCTGGGCGAATTGAAAACCCAGCCGCCATTGGGTGACCACCACTACTTTCAATCAGATCAGCCTGTGATGCAATTGCAGCGTGAATGTCAATATCGCCAAAACTGCGGGCCGAGCCACGTGCCAAGACCTTTTGGCCCCCATCCTCAGGCACTAAAACGGGAACCGAAATTAAAATAGTGGGCTTTTGAAACCGTTGAGAAATACTGGACGCAACCACCCCCAACACGCTTGGTGGCCAACCCGTCATTGCCAGCACAATAATGTTTTCGTCACGTAAATTAGGCTGTTGGGTCAATAATGCCAACGCCTCGTCATCCATTTTGCGTTGTAATATTTTGCGTTCTTGGTTTAATTCTTCGATGCGGGCAGCCAATGTTTTTGCGACGATGGCATCTGTCGCCGTCAGCAAATCGACCGATAACGACGCTGTATCGAGTCGACCAGCCGAATTAAGCCGGGGGCCAATTTGGTAGCCAATACCCTCGGCATCTAATTGCTCGGCGTTTAGGCCACTGGCTTGTAATAATTGGCGTATGCCTAAACGCGGGTTGCTGCGCAATTGGGCCAAGCCACATTGCAATAAATAACGGGTGTCGCCTTGTTGTTCGGCGACATCACAAATAATGCCCAGCGCCACCAAATCGAGCAGTGATGTGGGGTTAATGCCTGATGGTTGATTGGCGGCGAGGCCCTCCATCAACTTATAGGCCACACCCACGCCCGGCAAGCTGGCTAATGGGTGTGTGGGCGGCAACCGTTTGGGGTTTAGAATGGCGTTTGCGGCGGGTAAACGTGGGTTTCCAAGGTCATCGTGTGCCAAATCATGATGATCGCTAATGATGACATCCAGTCCTAATTCACGTGCTAACGCCACTTCATCAAAATCGGTGACGGCGCAGTCACATGTCAACAAAACGCGCACCCCATCGGCTATCGCCTGCCGCAGCCCATCCGCATTTAGCCCATGATTTTGGGTAGCGCGGTTGGGGATCGTG
Source organism: Thermoflexus hugenholtzii JAD2 (assembly GCA_945877855.1). Classification (GTDB taxonomy): domain Bacteria; phylum Chloroflexota; class Anaerolineae; order J036; family Brachytrichaceae; genus AQU-03. The sequence goes on from CAMDWA010000030.1 coordinate 20,438, forward strand.
TAATCAACCAGCGCGCCAAGCTCGCGTAGCCCAAGCAAGAGCAGGCTGGTTGAGGTTTGCCCATCGACATCGAAATCGCCCCAAATGCGGATCAATTCGCGCTGAGCAATGGCTTGTTGCAGCCGCGCAATTGCAATGGCGATATCTGGCAAATCATAATACGGCGCCGGCACATAGGCGGTTGGGTCAAGAAATGCGTGGGCAGCTTGCACAGTGGTATAACCACGTTGCCATAAAATTTCGGCCACGAGTGGGTGACCACCAATAGCGGCAAGAAAATCGACGTTCAACTCAGCTAATTACAATCATAAGTTGGCCTTGCTCAACTGTTTGGCGCGGCGTAATTTTAATGGCGCTAATCGTGCCTTCACGGGGTGACTTGATTTCGTTTTCCATTTTCATCGATTCAAGTACTACAATGATTTGGCCTTTTTGCACCACATCGCCTATGGCAACTGGCACTGCCACAATTAAGCCGGGCATCGGCGATTTAATGTTGGTATCGCCACCGGCGGTGGCAAAGGCCCCGGCCGCTTCGGCCAACCGTTTGGCGCGTTCGTCCATCACCTTAATCGGATACAAAACACCATCAATTAAGACACGGTATTCACCATCAACTTCTTCGACTAACACTTCATATGATTTGTTATCGATCAACATTGAGTACATGCCATCATTGGCGCTCTTGTCTGCACCGCCTTCTTTATTGATGGCGCGTAAGTCGATTGGTCGGGGTGCGCCATTAAGAATTACTTCGTTTTCACGATTAATATCAATCGTAAATGTTTTATCTAAGACAGTTGTAATGTATTTCATGATCAAGGGAAATTATAATTGTCATTAATGTCTGTTCAGCAAAGACCCGACCGCCGTGGTGGCATGAGAAATGTTGATAAAAAAGCCGTGCAATGGGAAGAAGACCTCAAGCCCTTCACCCGTTTGCCACGCCCACCTCGCCCTGAGCCGCCGCGCCGATCTCCTGTCATTATCCCAGCATTGGTGAGTTTGGCATTGTCATTATTTGCCTGTGGCATTGGTGCGTCATTTCTTAATCGCAACATGCCGCAATTACCTCAGATTCCGCAATTGTCGATTTTGGGGCGACCACAGGCCACGCCAACGCGCCCATTGGTTACGCCAACTTCGGCGTCGCGTGTCCCGGCGACAGCGACGCCCTATGTTGCCCCAGCCGATACGCCAACGCCTGCGCCTACGCCATACCCAACCCCGGCCGCTGGGCAAATTGGGGTGGGCACATTTGTGCGCGTGGTTGATACTGGCCCCGATGGCTTAAATTTTCGTAAAGACCCTGCTCGCAATGGGCAGCGCTTGCGCGGATTACCCGAAGGCGGTGTTTACCCAGTGGTTGGGGGGCCAGTGCAAGCCGACGGTATTACCTGGTATCAGTTGCGTGATAAAGATAACACCCTCGGCTGGGGGTCATCGGCATTTTTGAAATTGACACCTAAGCCTTAACTTTTTTATTTTTTTAAAACAACTCTAGGTGTTTTCTTGGATTGCAACTGATTTGATGGGCTATTAATAATATCTTCTTCTGAATCAAATAAAGTTTCACTTGGTGTCCATTCCGTAACATTTTCCGTGAGATCTGAGTAAAAATACCTAACTCGTGAAATAGCTCGTAGTTTACACAACCTGTCTTTGATTACAGATACGTAACTGTTTTTCTTTTCGATAAGTACTACATTCCGATTAAGTCTTTCAGCTGCTATACCAGTTGATCCGCTCCCTGCAAAAGGGTCGAGTATGTAGTCTCCTTCTTTTGTAAATAGTTTTATAAAAAATTCAGGTAGGCCTGTTGGAAAAACCGCAGGATGTCCCATATTTTTTCCAACTAAACCGATATTTATAGTGTTCCCGGGTAAAACAGTTTCTTTCCCTACCCAATTTCTTAAATCTCGCCCAAATCCACTATCATTTTCGCTGTTATGTCGCTCGGCGCTTTTTCCATTTAAACCATTTAGTCTTTTTTCAGCCCATTCACCCATAGGGCGACGAACAGCATCTTGATACATAGCAAATTTTTGGTTTTTAGTTAAATGAAAACAATATTCCCATTCATCGCGCAACCGAGTTGACCAGTAACCAGGCATAGCATTAGGTTTAATCCATAAATAATCATCAACACATCTCCATCCGTTATTCGATAATGCATTTATTGTTTCCCAAACATACCTGTGACGCACTCCATTTATAACTTTATCTTTAATATTTAAGACAAACGAGCCATCTTTTTTTAACACCCGCCAAAATTCAGCATGAAACTTCAAGAAAAATTGAGCATATTTGTCGGGTTCAATCCCATCATAATGTTTTTTTCGCGCGTCTGCGTACGGTGGTGATGTTACTATGAGATTAAAATGCTCATTTGGGAATTTCTGTAAAACGTTAATGCAATCACCGAAATGAATTTCTGTCCTAAATTGACTCATGATTGCTTCAACTCCTTTATTAATTTAGCCGTACTTATTCTTGGAGGTGATACAAATAGCTTGAGTAAAGAATAGGCATCACAAAATTTGCCGTTTTGATCAAGCAAATTATATTTATGGCAGCATTTTTCAAATATGGTTAGCAAGAGGGATGGTATAGAAATGTCAATCTGATCCTGTTCTTGTGTATTCATAAGCGCATCAAGTACTGCGGTCATAATCTCTTCATAAGACAGATTCGTAAAAAAAGGCCAAAAAAAATCCGATGGCCAAATTTCAGTATTAACAGAATAAGGTCTTTTTTTTTGTTGGTCTTTGCGAATATTACGTTTACCAGATTCCATAGCAATTCCAAATACACATAAATATGGTCCCGACCTGTTTTTATCACTACTAGCCATTTTTTCAAGTGCTTGAATTGATTTTGGTAGATCTTGCCCACCGACTGTTGTTGACCTATTTTTTACTGAAACGTAAATATTTAAGAAATGATCGGTATCAAGAATTTTTATCTGAGCATTAAAGTCTGCTTCTTGTCCCCCAATATCTGAAACGGTATAAAACCGCTTTGATTTATTTGCTGCATCTTTTGCGATATTTTGATAACGCCATCCAGAATTCATTCTCTCCTTTTGTAGGGACCTATTTCGGAACTGATCTTTTGCAACAGTGGAAGCTTTTTGATTGAGGCATTGATGTGCTGTTGCAGCTGGGTCTCCACAGTATTTTAGAAAATATTTAAAAAGTTCAATTCCTTCTTTTATACAAATACTCTCCACTTCTTCAGGAGGCATATCATCAGTAATTTTTAGAATAGTACGACTGGATTTCTGGTTTGCGAATACAATACCTTTCAAGATAATTTCTTTTAGTTCAGATTTAGTTAAGATTTTGATATGTGGTTGAAGTGCATTATCATCAACATATCCAGCAAATTCATGACCTTCGGGGAGCCGGGGGTAAGGTTGTGGTAATAATTGATTTTGTCCGGATTTTGTGGTTTTTGACATGTAGATACTTTACCATTTATTTCGAGCTAGTGTAGGCGAAAGTGAAAGAGGGCAAACTATTGATCCTTCCAATGTTGTATTGCAAATTTGTTGCTCAAAGCTATAATCACTGTTGCGGCCATATCACCTCGATTTAACTAGGGCAATGCCCACATTACTTGCAAATCACCTACAACAACTTCGCCAGCGCAGCTTTGTTGGGCGTAGCGCCGAGCGAGATTTATTTCGCACGGCACTCATGGCCGATGCCTTGCCATTTAATGTGCTGCATGTTTATGGGCCGGGCGGGGTTGGCAAAACTACGTTATTAAAAGAATGGGGCAACTTAAGCGCCGCCGCAAACGCCATTCATTTGTATTTAGATGCTCGCAATATCGATCCATCGCCTTTTGGGTTTTGTAGCGCGTTAAATGCAGCATTATTGCAAGCCTTGGGCAAAGATACGCCCGAAGCTACAACATCGCAAAAAACACCGCGTGCTTGCACCGCTGCCCTGAGTGAGTTTAGTTCTTTACAGCCCCGTGGGGTTTTGTTTATCGATACTTATGAATTGTTAAAGCCGCTTGACAGTTGGCTGCACGATGAATTTGTGCCGCAAATGCCAGATACGGTGTTGTTGGTCTTGGCTGGGCGGCATTCTCCCTCAATGTTGTGGCACGACGACGCGGCTTGGGGTACATTTTTTCGCGCAGTGCCATTGCGTAATCTTAGCGCCGATGAGAGCAAAGCTTATTTAGCACAGCGCCGGGTGCCTGATTCACAATATCAACATGTTTTGCAATTTACGCACGGTCATCCCTTGGCGTTGTCGTTGGTGGCCGATACGGTGGCACAACGTAATGACGCAGGCGTATTTCAATCGGCAGACAACCCCGATGTGATCAAAACCCTGCTTGAACGCTTTGTGCAAAAAGTGCCTAGCCCAGCCCATCGCGCTGCACTTGAAGCCTGTGGTTTGGCGCGTATCTTAACCGAGGGGATGTTGTCGCGCATGTTAAATATGCCCGAAGTTGGCGAATTGTTTGATTGGTTGCGCAGCTTATCGTTTATCGATTCAGGGCGAATGGGGCTTTTTCCACACGATTTGGCGCGCGAAGCCATTGTGACCGATGTGCGGTGGCGCAACCCAGATTGGTATGCCGAATTGCACAAACGCGCCCGCGAATATTACAACCTTCGTTTAAATAACGCCCCAGCAAGTGAACACGACCGCATTTTGTTTGATATGGTGTTTTTGCATCGTGATAACGCCGTCGTTCGTCAAACATTCGACTGGGCCGAAAGCGGCACCATTCGAGCTGAAATTGCGCAACCCGCTCAATTTGCCAGCATGATCGCCATGACGCGCCAATTTGAGGGTGAAACCTCGGCCCGTTATCTAGCCCATTGGCTCGAGCAACAACCTCAGCGGGTGTATGCTTTTCGTCAAGGCGGGCAGTTGGCTGGCTTTATGACCTATATTGCCTTAGATGAGGTTAGTGAAGCCGCATTAAGGGTTGACCCAATTGCTTGGAATGGCTGGCAGCATATTCGCAAATATGCGCCCTTGCGTAGTGGCGAGCGGGCGCTTATGTTTCGGCATTGGATGGCTGGTGACACGTATCAACAAGTGTCGCCAGTGCAAAGTTTGGTGTTTGTGCGGGCGGTGCAACATTACCTCACCACACCCAAATTGGCTTACACGATTTTTGTGTGTGCTTACCCCGACCTTTGGGAGGGCGTATTAACTTATGCCGATTTAGAACGCTTAAAAGCTTGCGAAATCGATCTTGATGGCAAACGATTTGGTTTGTATGGGCATGATTGGCGGGTGGTCGGGGTTCCAGCTTGGTTTCAATTGTTAGCCGAGCGTGAATTGGCTTATAACCCCACTGCGCCCACCGCGACGCCAAAATCATCGAATGAAATTGTGGCGCTGAGTGAAGATGATTTTGCAGAAGCGCTGCGCGATGTGCTGAAACAGATGGCGCGGTCGTTGCCGCCACGTGGCAACCCATTGCTCAATTCAAAGCTGGTCGCAGATCATATTCACGTGGGGGGCGGGCACAACATTAGCGAATTAGAACGGGCTGGCCTATTACGCAATTTGATCGCCGAAACTGCGAAACTACTAGAGGACTCGCCGCGTGATGTCAAATTGTATCGCGCGTTTTATCATACTTATGTTAAACCAGCCGCCAGCCAAGAGGCCGCCTCAGAGCTGATCGATGTGCCATTTAGCTCGTATCGGCGGCATTTGCAAACAGCAATCGAGCGTATTACCGATTTGTTGTGGGCGAAAGAAGTTGGTATGTGAACCATTTGCTAATCGGTTTAAAACCAACCGAAGCATAAAACGGCAAATTATGCTCATAACAATACACCAGTGCCGTTTCAGCCCCCTTGGCTTGCATTCGCCGCAGCCCCTCTAATAGCACCGCCTTGCCATACCCCCGCCGCTGAAAAGCCAATCGTGTGCCAACTGGCTCAAATTCACCAATTTTGTTTGCCAAATCTAGCCAAGCAATGGCATAGGCCACAATTTGCGAATTGGGCACAACCGCCACCAAATCTAGCTCGGCATCATAATCGGCTTGGGTGCGCATGTTGACATAGGCATCGTAAGTGACTTTTGAGGGATACCAAACATCACGATGGGCCGCCACCCGTTCTTCGAGGTCTGTGCTTTGCACTTCGCGCAGCACAAACCCATTTTGTTGGGGGGGCGGGATGCTTTCGGTCAGGCTACGGGCATTGCAATACATGATTTCGTCGTTGGTGCGCACGTAGCCACGCGATTCTAACAATGCCATCCAGCCAGTATCATTGTTTGGCGATGAGGTCACAAGCGGCTGGTTGGGCGCGTGTTGTTGGGCAACGCCAAGCACCCAATCTAACATTTCTGCTTCTAATTTGCCACGCCAGTGTGGGTGAACTTGGATCTCAAAATCGTTTCGGCGGGGTGAATACCAATTAAAACCAACGATTTGGCCTGTTATATCTTCCCAAACGCGAATGTTTTGTTCGGGCTGAAAAATATTATTTTGAAACATACGCCAGACAACATCGCCAATCGTCATATAACCATCGGCGTGCCCCGCAATTTGGCGGGCTTCGATCAGCATTTGCTTTAGTTTTGGTAGGTCGGTATGGGCTTGATAAAAACGAGACATAATTTTTTTAATTACGAATTACGAATTACAAATTACGAATTGTTGGCAGATTTAATTCGTAATTTGTAATTCGTAATTGTTTAGATTTGCAGGGCTTCGGCGTTTAAGATGCTGCCGCCAGCCGCACCTCGAATGGTATTATGCGCTAGCGTCATAAATTTTACGCCGGTGTTGCCAAACAGCGGCTCGGCACGCACCCGCCCTACAATACAGCTCATGCCGCTGCCGGTCATGCGGTCGCGGCGGGGTTGGGGGCGGTCGGCTTCATCACGCACCACAATGGCTTGGGTGGGGGCACTGGGCAGCCCGACTAATTCTTTGCGCTGAAATTCGCGCATTACGCGCACACATTCTTCTGGCGTGGCCGGTGTTTCTAACTCAACTGACATGGTCACCATGTGCGAGTCGATGATGGCGACGCGGTTGCAGTGGGCGCTGATGGCGATATCGGCATCGGCAATATGATCATCTTTTAGCGTGCCGAGCAATTTACGCGCTTCTTGGTTTAGCTTTTCCTCTTCATTTTTAATAAATGGCAACACATTGTCGATAATATCGAGTGAAGGTACGCCCGGGTAGCCTGCGCCACTGACTGCTTGCATCGAAACACTAAATACACGTTTGACCCCAAAAGCATCATACAGTGGGCGCAACGACATGGCCGGGCCGCTGACGGTGCAATTGGTGTTACAAATGATGCCGCCGCTCCAGCCACGTGCGCGTTGTTGGTGCTTGAGCAAACCGAGATGATCGACATTGACCTCGGGGATGACCAGTGGCACATCGCTTGTCATGCGATAACACGAGGCATTTGAGAAAACCAAGACCCCCGCCGCCGCAAAGGCTGGCTCGACCTCTTTGGCGTTTTCATTGGGTAGGGCGCTAAAGGCATATCGAAATTGTTGTGAATTGAGAGCGCTGGTGTGGGTAGGTAATAACACCATTTTTCGCACTGCTTCTGGAATATCACTGTCAAGAATCCAGTGGGCAGCTTCGGCATAAGTCTTGCCTTCGCTGCGATCCGAGGCCGTTAGGGCCACAATCTCAAAAAATGGGTGATTGTTGAGTAATTGGATAAAACGTTGCCCAACCGCGCCAGTAGCGCCTAGCACGGCTACAGGTATTTTAGATTTAGATGTAATCATGATAAAAAGGTGTAGTACAAAAAAACAGGCCTTCTCGATTTGAGAAGGCCTGTTTGTAAACAGATTGTGTAATGACCCGCCCTAAACCGATATGCTAAAAGCACCACTGGTAGTGGTGGTGGTAGTCATGGGGGTTGTTGCGGTCAACATTATGGGGTTAATTTTAGCATAGAGCCGATTTTGAGTTGATGAAAGATTTTGCCGATTTCAGGATCTGTCCCCAAAACCTACGCTTTTGGGGACAGATCCTAAAATCGGCCCTTCATTTTTTATTTTGCGTTTATGATTATGGTCAGTGTCAGATTTGGCCCAACCCCTTGTTACCGTTGTTACCATTGCTTACAACGCCAAAGCCTATATCGAAGAAACGCTTAATTCGGTGCTTGGGCAACAATATGCCCACTTGGAATATGTCGTGATTGATGGCGGATCGACCGATGGTACGGTTGAAATTTTGCGACATTATGCGCCCCATTTGGCCTATTGGGTGAGCGAACCCGATCGTGGGATTAGTGATGCATTTAATAAAGGGGTGGCGGCATCTACAGGCGAATGGATTAATTTTATGAATGCGGGCGATTTGTTTGAATCGACTGAGAGTGTCGCCCGCGCTATGACCCAAGCCGACAAGCCACAACGCGATCTTATTTATGGTCAATGCCGATTTATGACCGATGAGGGTAGATTGTTGCCGGGCACAACTGGTGCGCCATTTTCGGCGCGGCGTTTGCGTATGAAAATGTTTATTCCACATCAATCGACTTTTCACCGTCGGCGTTTATTTGAGCGATATGGGGGCTATTCAAGCGACTATAAAGCGGCAATGGATTATGAATTTTTGTTGCGGGTTCAGAATTTGCAGGTTTGTTATGTGAATGCGCCTTTGGCTCGGATGCGTGTCGGCGGGGTAAGCCAAAATAATGAGCCGCGCACCTTTGCCGAATATCGTCGCGCCCAGCGCCAACATGGTATTGGCTGGCTTGAATCACAGGCTTACTATCGCTATTTTATGGCAAAATTGCGTTTGCGAGATTGGGCGCGGCGTGCAAAATTACGCACTATACTTACAAAAATTCGCCCAATTAACCCATAATCGTATTTTTTTAATAGTATAGAGGCAATGTCAAAGACGTAACGCTGAAATCACTATCTCGCTACCCTCACGGGGGTAGCGAGATAGTGATTTCAGCAAAACCAGTTTTATCTCTTATTCTTTTGATTCATGTCAAAATTTTTACTTCGCACCATCCAAGTTACAGCAATTATTCTATTTTGGATGTTACTTTATTTCAATTTAGACGAAATGACCTTTGATTTAACCGGCTATCAAGGTGGACAAATAACCCCAAGTGGGCAAAAATCTTTAAACATTGAAGATAAAATCATGTATGAAGAGTTGTTTTTATTTCGCCCATATTGGTATAAGGTGACAGATAATTTGACAGGTGAGCGGCGTTTTGTGCTCAGGTTATACATCGAATTTCTAAAAGACGCTGGGCTGGTCATTATTACACTTGCCGCATTTTTACGGAATTTGGTTTTGCGGCGTGTTCAGAAGGGTGTTTTTCTGTTTTTGCCCCTCGTTGCCATCAGTGCTTATTCGGCAGTGATGAACCAAATAAACTACCCAAATGCCGAAATATCGCGCAATTTTTTGATCGCTGGGGTGCGTTGGTTTTTGCCGATGATTGCCGCGGCGATGCTGATTGGAAATATTAGCAAACGTTATATGCAATTTTTTGCGCGGTTGGTTGTTTGTGTCTTTTTATTGCATTTTTGGTTGCAAATTGTCGAGCTTTTTTTCTCGCAAAATCTATACGGCACGGGGTTATGGGGGTTGGCCAGCCGCGTGCGTGGTTTAATCAATTTGCCAACACCGGCGGGCTTTTTTGCGTGTTTTGCCGGCTTTTTGGCTTATTTTCACCTGTCTGCATCTCGGGTGCGCACATTTACCTTATGGGCTTCGTTGTTTAGCGCATTATTATCGGGTGCGGGTGCTGCCATTTTTGTATGGATTGCGGCTGCGATTGTTTTGTCGTTTAATGGGCGATATCTTATTGCTAAATTGGTGATATTGCCAGCGTTAGCGGTTCCGGCTTTTTATAGTTTGGGGTCTATTACGGGGCGAGGCAACAATATTTACGATTCGATTTATATTCGCTATGAGCACTTTATTCAAACGTTTACAAAGGTGAGCTGGATCGAGACCAACTTTGGGATTGCAACTAATGCGGCTCAAATTCTTGTGGCATCTTATGCACGTATTCCAGATTCAACCTATATTAGTTTTGGCTTTAATTTGGGTTTGCTTGGGATTGCAGGTTTAATGCTGATTTTGATCGGTTTATTGGTAGTGGGGTTTCGCCGACGCACACTCGAAGCATTTATTTTCGTGATCATCTTTATTGTGTTTGGTTTTGGCATTAATTTAACCGAATCTTTCCCGAATAACCTATTGGTTGCCATTTGGTTGGGTTATTTTTTAAACCAAAACAATCGTTTCTCCATAGACAAGAGCAATTAAAACATATTTTTGCCAAAATCACGATGACAAAATGTCACAGAAATCGGGTTTCTGGAAGAAACCCGATTTCTAAATGCGCAGAAAGCAAGATTCCATCTTATTTTTAATGCCCTACCAATGGATTAAGCTTAGACTTGTTAAGGCATGAAGAAAAAACTAGCTTTTGCTTTAGGGGGCGGCGGGTCACGCGGCGCATTACAAGCGGGGGCGTTGCGTGCCTTATTACAAGCCAACATTCAGCCAGATCTTTTAGTCGGCACTTCGATTGGTTCGGTAAATGCCATTTTTATGGCAATGCATGGTTTTAGCCCGCAAATGCTAGATAAATTAGATGAAGCATGGCTCATCGTCGCTAAAGCCAATCTTTTCCCTGCCAGCACGGCTTGGCTCACAACCCAAATGCTGCTTAATTATGTTGGGGTTTATCCCTATAGTGGCATTAAGGATTACTTTGTTGCACAAGGGATTCGCCCAGACTTGCGTTTTGGCGATTTGCCCCATGCCCCTGTTATTTTGGTAAGCACCGATTTAAACGGGCGTAAACCTGTTTATTATGGCAATGATCCACAAGATTTGGTGTTGGATGGCTTAATCGCTTCGGCGGCGTTGCCGCCTTGGGTATCGCCAATCGACTCAGGCGGGCGTATGTTGGTAGATGGTGGCATGATTAGCAATTTGCCAATTGAGCCAGCGCTTGCCTATGGGGCCACTGAGATTATTGCAATGGGGCTTTCGAACCCGAATGAAGTTTCTGAAACCACGAGTGGCATTGGCAACACGTGGACAAAATTTTTAAACACAATCGAAGCTCGGCAAATTCAATTGGAGTTGGCTTTAGCCCAGGCACGAAATGTGCCCGTTCATATTATTGATTTAAAAACGCTCGTGCCTGTGCCTGCTTACGACTTTAGCCAGACCCAATTTTTATTGCAAGATGGCTATCGTCAAACAAAATGGGCACTTGATTCAGGGCTATTGGCTCAATTAGGTCAATCTGATACTTGGCTCTCGCGATTGCAAAATATATTACAACGTCCCCAAAAACAGAGAGACAAAAATGAATAAACCAAATATCAACCCCGATACCATCCTATTTTCGGCCCAAGCCAGTTGGGTCAGCGAAAAAGAAGCCGAATATTTATATGGGGTTTTGGCTTCGGGTGAACTTGATGCGACTAAAAAAGCCTTGTTTGAGCAATTAAGCAATGAGGCGCAAAATCAGGCGGCGGTATGGGCGGCATCAATAGACCGCTTAAAGGGTGTTGTGCCCCAAACGTTTACGCCATCGCCGCGCACAAAACTGGTTGCAATGTTGATTCGGCGTTTGGGTGTGCGCCCATTGTTGCCGGTATTGGCGGCGATGAAAGTGCGCGGTCTTTCGGCTTATCGTAGCGCAACACCGGGGCATGAGATGCCAGTTGCGATTACGCCCGAAAATAGCCGACATCGCGGCGTAGACAGTGGCGGCTCATTGCGGGCGGCTGTCTTTGGGGTGAATGATGGCTTGGTGTCGAATCTTAGCCTTATTTTGGGGGTGGCAGGGGCTGCATCAGAGCCACAAACGATTGTTTTGGCGGGTATTGCGGGTTTATTGGCTGGGGCTTTTTCCATGGCCGCCGGTGAATATATTTCAATTCGTTCACAGCGCGAGATGTTTGAATATCAAATTGGATTAGAGCGTGAAGAACTGGCGCTTTACCCGGCCCAAGAAGCCGAAGAGCTGGCGTTGATTTATCAGGCGCGAGGTGTGCCATTAGCCGCCGCCCGCTCACTTACGGCCAAATTGTTAGAAAACCCTGCACATGCGCTCGACACCTTGGCCCGCGAAGAATTAGGCTTGAACCCAGACGAACTTGGCTCACCGTGGGGCGCGGCGTTTTCGTCATTTTTGGCATTTACGGTGGGTGGCATTGTGCCGCTATTACCCTTATTGTTTGCCAGCAAGGCTTGGGCAGTGCCACTTTCGGCAGTGTTTGGGGTATTGGGTTTGTTTGTGGTTGGGGCTGCCCTTAGCCTATTTACGGGGCGACAAGCCTTGCGTAGTGGTTTGCGGATGGTGTTGATTGGGGGCGGGGCGGCCTTGGTGACATTCCTCGTTGGCAAATTGATGGGTGTGAGCTTGAGTTAATGCGGCATTGACCAGCCCACCCAGGTTAGCCCCAAAATAGCCATAATGCTAGGGCCAACAAACCAAAAGAGATATGGAATGTAAGGGGCAAAGCTGTTTTCACGTGGGTCATACATGCTTTGCCCAAAGACCAAATAGGCGATTAATACAATCAACATAGCCACCAATAGGCCAATTAATGTTGTGCCATGTCGAGATAAGCGCGTCCGAAATGGGATGACTACGGTGCCAATCATGCTGCCGCCCACTGCCCCGATGATGGCGCTGGGGATGATGCCCAAAACAATCGCAAACGGCCACGCACACAACGCAAACACGCCCGCGCCAATCATGGCATCAAATGTTTTGCCAACTGGGATATTGTTGATCATGAGTAATAGACCGGCGGCTGGGATGGCAAGCGCGGTATAGACAATGGCAAGCACACTGCCAGCCATTGCCCCACGTAAAGCACTATGGGCGATCAAGTTTAACGATGACATGGTCAAATAGAGCAAATTCCTAAAAGATGGAGGGCCGATTTCACTATCTCTCCTCCAAGCGCAGCTTGGAGGAGAGATAGTGAAATCGGCGAAACCTTTTATCAACTTGGAATCTGCTCTAGTTATAACATAATTTATATTTCTTCAATAAACAGTGAAGATTAAAACAAATTTTCGCCGAACTCATGATCACTTTGTGTTTACAGAGGGCAAAGCCTTCTGTAAACACAAAGTGATCATGAGTTCGGCATTAGGTCTTTTGGGGACACCCCAATTGCTAAATAAGCCCCTTGAGTAATTGCCGGTAACCCCAGCCATTTAAATGCAAACCATCAAACGTAAAACGGGCATCTAAAACACCATCGGGTGTGGCGAGGTTTGCCGAGTGATCGACAAATTGCACCCCCAGTGCCACCGTAAGTGACCGAATTTCGACATTGACCGCCTGAATATGCTTGTTTAATGCATCGGTCATGCGTGGGCTGCCAGTGGCTTGGCGATACATGGGCGGGTTAACCGGCAGAATACCGGCAATAATGATTTGTGTTTTGGGCGATTCACGCCGAATTTGCTCAATAATGGCGCGATATTGGCTAACAAGATAGGCCGCATCACGACCATCATGCAATAAGTCGTTAATGCCGACCAAAATATGCACATGGCGGGGTTGATGACGGGTAATTTCGGCTAATCGCGCCTTAACCCCAGCGATACGGTCGCCACTGATGCCGCGATTGAGCCATTGTGGGTCAAGCTCAGTCCACGTATTTTCTTCGGTGATGGAATCACCAACGAAAATGACGCAATCGGGGCAAACGGGGCTGGTCTCGAACACACTGATGCGCCCGCGATAATGAGCGCCACCGGCATAAGTTTGCCCCCGCCCTAAATTCATCACCCAGCCCAGCCCCCCAAGTGTGACAAACAGCCAGACCGCCGCCGCAACCCCAATAAGATTGAGGCTGAGTGAGAATAAGAGAAATCGAGAATGACGCATTAGTCTTTGCAATAAGTGGTTAATTGGTCGAGTGGCACAATCTCACGGGCCGCGCTATCGCGGCGCTTAACCTCGGCCCCGCCAGCCGCCAACGATTTGCCGCTGATGGTGACGCGCACCGGTAAACCGATTAAATCGGCATTGGTGAATTTAACCCCCGGTGATTCGACGCGATCATCAAATAATACTTCAACCCCTGCCGACTGCAATGTCTGATAGGCCGCCTCGGCAGCGGTATTCACGGCGACATCTTTGCCGCCCAACGCCACCAAATGCACCTGATAAGGCGCAACGGCAGCAGGCCAGCGCAAGCCAAATTCATCGTGATGCGCCTCGGCGATGCAAGCCAATAATCGCCCAACCCCGATGCCATAAGACCCCATGACGACGGGGCGCGGCACGCCATCTTCACCCAACACGGTTGCGCCCATCGCTTGGCTATATTTGGTGCCCAATTTAAAGATATTGCCCACCTCGACCCCGCGCGAACTGCGTAGCGCTGCGCCACAGTTTATACAGCCGTCGCCGTCATTGGCGGCGGCAATATCGGCCACAATTTGGGCGGTGTAGTCGCGCCCATAATTGGTGTTGATGAAATGATACCCAGCCTCATTGGCCCCCGACACTAAATTGGGTGAGTTTGGAATAGTATTGTCAACCACCACCAAGACATTTTTTAAGCCAATGGGTGATGCATAGCCCGGCTCGGCCCCAACGGCGCGAATTTCGGCTTCGGTGGCCGGTCGCAACCCGCCTGCGCCGATGGCATTGCCCAGTTTGGTTTCATTTACAGCCATATCGCCGCGAATTACTGCAAAGACAAATTGCTCTTTGCCATTGAGGGTGGCCATAAAAAATACGGCTTTGGCGGTTTGGGCGGTTGGCACATTTAACAAATTGGCGAGCGCCTCGATGGTTTTGGCTTCGGGGGTCGCCACTTTTTGCATGGCTTGCATGGCTTGGGCGGCAGCGGCAGGCTTGGCAAATTGGGCCACTTGGCGGTTGGCGGCATAACCGCATTTGTCACACAATACCAGTGTGTCTTCGCCGATATCGGTGAGAAACATATATTCGTGCGCACCTTGGCCGCCCATCATGCCAACATCTGAGCCAACGGCGATAACCGGCAGGCCGCAGCGCTGAAAAATGCGAAAATAAGCATCGTAGTGGGCTTGATATTGCTTGTTTAGTCCGGCTTCATCGATGTCTAGGCTATACGAATCCTTCATTGTAAATTCGCGCACCCGAATGAGGCCAGCGCGTGGGCGCGGGTCGTCACGAAATTTGGTTTGCAGGTGATAGACCATTTGCGGCAATTGACGATACGATTTAAGCTCGCTGGCGCACAATGTGGCGACAATTTCTTCGTGGGTCATGGCTAACACCATATCGTGGTCGCGGCGATCTTTAAAGCGCACCATTTCTTTGTCGATGCTGTCCCAGCGCCCCGATTGTTTCCAAATTTCGGCGGGATGCACCACCGGCATGAGCAATTCTTGCCCACCGATGGCGTTCATTTCTTCACGGATGATATTTTCGATCTTGCGCACTGCCCGTAACCCTAGTGGCAGTAGTGAATAGAGGCCAACGCCTAATTGCCGAATGAACCCGGCGCGTAAGAGCAATTGTTGACTGATGGCATCGGTGCCGGTGGGGGCATCACGCAAGGTGCTGCTAAATTGTTTTGAGAGTTTCATGTGTTTTAATGAGATGGTAGCATAGGCACTCATGCGCCCTACCAATATTACTGCCAATAAAAGCCGTGCCATTCTCAGCATTACCTGGAGCGATGGTCGAGTGCTTAATTATCCATTTTATCAATTAGCCGCGGCTTGCCGCTGTGCCACTTGTAACGACGATCGTGCCAGATTAGCGACTGAAGGCAAACCCTTTGTGCCAAAGTCGGCTGTTTTAGAGGCAATTGAGCCAATTGGCAGCTATGGCATTAGTATTTTGTGGAAAGATGGTTGCCGATATGGCATT
>CAMDWA010000031.1 GCA_945877855.1 Thermoflexus hugenholtzii JAD2
CACTTCCCCTACTTCCTGCTCACCTACTGCTTTTGTGGTATTCTTTTCATTGCTAACGGGCGTTTGGTTTGTGTCTTTCATACCCCTTACTTTACTTCCGTTAGCTTTCTCCCTTTCTTTTTTTGACCTCTGAAACTGCCAAACTCCAGCGCCCGTGAATAAATTCACGGGCAGGCAATCGCAAATTGGCGAAGATATTGAAAATTAATAATATATTAATCGTTAGTTGGGGCAAAATCCTTCGCAGACAAACTGATTTTAGACCTCAATTATTCGCCAAGGGTGGCAATTGAGCACCCATGTGTCGCCAACCAAGGTCTCGGTGGCGCTGCCGGGTGAATAATTGCGATGTTGATGCCCATGTAAAAGAAACTTGGGGCGAAAACGCGTGATCAGCCAATTAAATGCCTTGAAACCGATGTGGGCGCGGTCAATACCATCTTGAATGCCATAAGGTGGCGCATGGGTCACCATTACATCAACCCCACGCCCGTTTTTTTTATAGGGCAGCCACAAATGCCGCGCCAACCACAATGCCCGCCAAAACTGCTCATTTTGGCTATATTGATACGTCTCATGCGGGCGATAGCGCACACAACCCTGTAAACCAGCCACCGTGATGTGTTTGCCATTCGACTCAGCCCGCACCCATTGTTTGTCTAAATCAAGCCAACCAGCGGCCTCATTTTTAATCACCCCATGTTGCCCAACCTCGTGCGTATCATGGTTGCCATGCACCAGCAAGGCCGGCACATTGAGCGTCGAGACGATAAATTCGAGATAGTAAATGGGTAGGTCCCCACAACTAATCACTAGATCGACCTCGCCACAACGCCTTGTTAATGATGGGCTATAAATCCAATCGACAACTTCATCACTCACGGCTAAAATTTTCATAGGGGCGGGCAATTTCACTTTGCGTAATAGACAAACAAATTAAACGTGGCATCTTTATAAATACCGCAGCCATTAGAAATGGCGCGCTGGGCACACAAAGACCGCCTTCGCGGTCTAAATTCTTAGCCTGCGAAGGCAGGCTTCGTATGCCCAGCGCGGGGTTTTAATCTCCGCGCTAGGCTGATGTCTATAAGATCGGCAGCGGTGACTATGATTGCAAAATCGTCTCAACCGCTTGCAACTCGGTTTCTGAAAATAGCAAACGATCTAAAGCGCCCACGGCATCATTGACCTGTGATATTTTGCTGGCTCCGATTAACACCGAAGTCATGATGGGATGACGCAAAATCCACGCCAACGCCATCTGCGCCAAAGTTTGCCCACGGGCGTGCGCCATATCGTTAAGTCGGCGCACTTTTGCCATTTTGTCATCGGTAATGGCGGTGGGCTTTAGAAAGCCATGCGATTTGTTGGCACGTGAGTCGCTAGGAATGCCGCCGAGATAGCGGTCGGTGAGCAACCCTTGGGCGAGGGGCGAAAATGCAATACAGCCTACCCCCTCATCGGTCAAAGCCCCAAGCAAACCATTTTCGACCCAACGCTCAAACATATGATATTTGGGCTGGTGAATGAGGCAGGGTGTGCCTAATTTGCGCAAAATTTGGGCGGCTTGACGGGCCTGATCGGCTGGGTAATTTGAAATGCCAGCATAAAGTGCCCGTCCGCTGCGCACGATGTAATCGAGCGCCCCCATCGTCTCTTCGAGTGGGGTATCGGGGTCGGGCCGATGGTGATAAAAAATATCGACATAATCAAGCCCCATACGCTTTAGGCTTTGGTCAACGCTGGCAACCAAATATTTGCGCGAACCCCAATCGCCATATGGGCCGGGCCACATGCCATAACCGGCTTTGCTCGAAATAATCAGTTCGTCGCGGTGCGGCAATAAATCGGTGCGCAACATGCGCCCAAAATTTTCTTCGGCAGAGCCGGGCGGTGGGCCATAGTTATTTGCAAGATCAAAATGGGTGATGCCTAAATCGAAGGCATGGAGCACAATGGCACGAGCATTTTCATATACATCGACTCCGCCAAAATTGTGCCACAAGCCGAGTGAAACGGCGGGCAATTTAACCCCGCTGTTGCCACAACGGTTATAGCGCATGGTTTGGTAACGGGTTTCTGAGGGTGAATAGGTCATAATTGAGATGGCGTAAAGAAATCAGGTTTCTGAGGTGAAGATACCGCCTAAAGCGCTTGAAGCGCTTTAGGCGGTATCTTCACCTCAGAGGCCACAACAGCATATTTTATTTGCACAAAACCAAAATCGTAACGATGGCTTGAAATTGAGCGTAGATGCACATCGGCGGCAACGGGGCCAAACAAGGGCTTGCCTTCACCCAAAATCACAGGGATGAGCGTGATCGTGATGTCATTAATTAACCCAGCCCGCAAAAAGCTTTGAATGGTAAGCCCCCCATCAACATAGGCATGGGTTGCACCTTCAACAGACAAGCGTTGTAACAACGCTGCAGGCGATTCTGACGAAGCCGTGACTGTCTTTGGCACATACGCTGGAATGGCATAGGGCTTGCTGCTCAATACAATCAAACGTTTGTCGCCATAATGCCAGCCGCCAAAGCTCAAGACCAATTCAAAGGTGTTGCGCCCCATAATGATGACATCGACAGTTGACATAAATGCAGCATACCCGCAATCTTCGCCAGGTGGGGCCATTTCGTTGGCGGCATTTAACCAATCAATTGCGCCGTCGTTTCGGGCGATATAGCCATCGAGGCTGGTGGCGATAAAAACAGAGGTTTTCATAGAGGGGGAGTCGTCAGTAATCAGTCGTCAGTAGTCAGATTAGAAGGTCATCTGACGACTGACGACTGATTACTGTCTACTAACGACGGCATAACCCGCCACTTGGGCGGCAGTTTCTGAGATCGACCAACCCAATTCACCGGCCATCACTTGAGCGATGGCTGGCGATGGCTTAATCCCGCGTGACCAATCTTCAAAATTGAGGTGTAGCCGCCGCGTGATCATGTCATCGAGTTGCATCGCCATTTCATAACGACATGCATAAACCACCTCGGCCATGATATAAGGTAAATCTGGCACAATCGGTTGCGCCAATGCCACATCTTCGGCACATAATGTCAATAATTTATGGGCTTCGCTGCCATATTGTTTTAGGCGTTTCACTACATCGGCGTTCCAACCATAAGGCTGGGCCGCAGCATCGACCGCAGCATTTGCAGCTTGCGCCCCTACCGCCCCATCTAACGGCATATTTTGGGTGGGGTGCGTAATGGTCTTGCCATTGCGTTTTGCAACATGGTCAAGGGTGTCTTCGGCCATACGCCGATAGGTGGTTAATTTCCCTCCCACAATCGTCACCATGCCGCCCGGCCCATCCATCACCACATGTGTGCGCGATAATTTTGAGGTGTCGCCGTTGCCGCCATTGGCAGGGCTGATAAGCGGGCGATACCCCGCCCAACTGCTAATAATATCGTCGCGGGTCAGGCGGGTGCGCATATAAAGATTGGTGGTGCGCAGCAAATAATCGATATCGTCATCGTTGGCGAGGGGCTGATCAATATCGCCGCCTTTGGTGTCAGTCGTGCCGATGGTGACGCGGGTATTCCAAGGAACCATAAATAACAAGCGTCCATCAGGTGTTTCGGGCAATACGACCGCATATTCATCCAGTTTTACGGCCTCGCGCGGCACGGTTAAATGCACGCCTTTGGCTGGTTTGATGCTAATTTTTGAGGTACCCGCCATCGATTCGATGCGCCCAGCAAACACACCCGCTGCGTTAATGACTGTGCCAACCGGAATACGATATTCGTCGTTATTAATCGTGTCGCGCACCAGCGCGGCTTTAATCCCCCCATTTTCAGCTTGCTCAAACCCAATTAGCTCGGCATAATTGGCCAACAGCGCCCCATGTTGGGCGGCGGTGCGCAACACCGTCATGGTAAGAAGGGTGTCGTCAGTTTGCCCATCATAATAAATAAACGAGCTGTTTAACCCTTCGGTTTTAAGGCATGGGGCCAAAGTCAGTGCGTTTTTAGTGCTAATTCGCCGATGCATCTTAATACCCAAACGCCCCGACATCACATCGTAAAGCGCTAAACCGGCTTGCATGATCCAACTTAAGCCAATGCCGCCCGGCGGCACAAAAGGCACATCCATTGGGCGTTTATTTTCTTTATACAAAGGCAACACAAACCCCAACGGCTTGACCAAATGTGGCGCATTGCGAATCATGCGGCCTCGTTCAATCAGGCCTTCGTAAACCAGTGCAAAATCAAAATGGGCCAAATAACGAATACCACCGTGTGCCAATTTGGTGCTTTTGCTGCTGGTTCCGCTACAAAAATCGGCTTTTTCGATCAGGCCAGCGCGGTAGCCGCGTGCCGTTGCCTCAAGCACCACCCCGCTGCCGGTGATGCCACCACCGACCACCAAAACTTCAAGGCCATCTTGCGCCATTTGGCGCAATGCAATTTTGCGTTCGTGCTGAGAAAGGGGGGTGTTCATAATTTTTTTCCAACTAAAGCATACATCAATAATGAAAATATGCAAAGCGCCAATGGAATAGGCACATTAAAACCAATAATAGGTTGTGAAAGCGAAGCGATTTGGGTGAGCGCAACCAAGGCCAGTGTAAAAACACCACTGTCGGGCAAAAATTGGGTAAAGGTATAGTCCCATTGCCACACAAACCACATCACCCCTAGTGCTTGTGTAAATACAATCAAGGCCAAGGTCGATAAAACATCGGTAACGGCATATAGGGCTTGTGGCGCATTACGCCCAGCAAGTAAGGTCATGATTAGCCCAACCAAAAGAACAATACTGATATTATCCCGCCCTACGCTTGCAAGAAATGGAAATGGATTCGCATCAAGAAACATACTGAACGAAAAACGATCTTGCCGCCCATAAAAAAACAGCGCCGCCCATCCCCCGGCATAAAGCACCGCGCCCAAAAATGGCAACCAAATACGTTGGCTAATTAACAACCCCAAAAAACCAATAATACATAGCACCGTCCCTCCCAATAACGGTAAACGCAATAATTTATCGCTGCGCAATTGGGCATCTAATGCCGTTTGATGGCGTGTATTGAGCGCGGTTTCAAAATTTTGTAATGGGCGGGCATCGGTGCTGGCGCGTAATTGTGGGCGCTGGCTTTGGTAAAACTCGGCGGCAAAACGTGGCTGACGAATGACGGCGGCCCAATTTTCGTAAAAAGTGGTGAGTTGGGCGGCTGAATGATCAGCGGTTTCGATCAGGCTACGTCCCGACAATTGTAAGGCAGGCAAAATGGGGATGCTTTGGGCGTGCATTGGGATGGGCACGCCGAGTAAGATGGCTAAAGTAGGTGCGACGGCGTTTGCCTTCACTGCCGCCCGCACCGAGCGAATGCCAGCGCCTGCCATGACCAACGGAACCCGCGCTGCCGCCAATTCTTCGGCTTCGCTTAAC
Source organism: Thermoflexus hugenholtzii JAD2 (assembly GCA_945877855.1). Classification (GTDB taxonomy): domain Bacteria; phylum Chloroflexota; class Anaerolineae; order J036; family Brachytrichaceae; genus AQU-03. The sequence continues at coordinate 5,407 of CAMDWA010000031.1, forward strand.
CCAAAGCGCAGCCCTGAACCGACACTGTTACTCACAACCCCGCGATCGGCGACCACAATGAGGGTGTTTTTGTTTAAATCGATGGCGCTCATCAGCCGTGCCAAATTTGCATCTAGGCTAAGACGTTGGGCATTTGCGCCAGCGCTGGTCGATGACTCGTTTAGGGTTAGCTCGATCCCAACAAAATTAGGCTTAATGGCCGGGTCATTGAGAATATTAATCCCCGCTTGCACCGCCTGTTCGTCATTATCGGCATACTCAAGGCTGACGGTGCTGCCAAATAAGGTGTCCCATACCTCACTGCCAACGATAGATGAAAATTTTTCGCGGGTATGCAATTCTAAAAAGATTGTGTCTGCGCCCACTTGGTCGCGTAACCCTTGGTTAGCACTAATGCCATGCGTTTCGACATTGGCCCCACTAAACAGGGTCATTAACAATGGCAAACGCAATAAAGGCGGGTCGAGTTCCAAGGTGATATCGGCCCCATTTTCGCGCAATTTATTTAGCGTTGGCAAACTGCGCGAAACATCGGCGCGTAAGCCGCGCACGAGCACCATCACCACGCGCGGCGTTAGCGCCGGTTCAGGGGCATCTTGGGGTAAAGGGGCGAGATATGGGCTGGTGTAATTGACATAACTGTCCCATAACTTTGTACGCGCCACATCGGCCAACGTGGCAAGCACCGTTAGCACAATAACGAGGGCGAGGCCGATGAGCGGGCGCATTTAGTCTTTATGCCCCAGCCGAAACCACCACAAAATTGTCGGCATCTAGCCAAGTTTGAGCCACGCGCTGAATGTCGGCCAACGTAATGGCATTGACCTTATCGGCATAAGTGAGTAAATAATCTAACCCCAAGTGATAACGCACTTGGCTGATGATTTGCCCAGCCATGCCTTCGTTTGTCTCTAAGCCAAGTGGTAACGAGCCAGTAAAGTAAAGTTTGTTGTCTTCTAACTCAATCGGCTTTACTTTGTGGGTTTGAATACGTTTGACCTCAGCCCGCGAAATTTCGAGCACACGATCGACTGTGTTTGGGTTGGTGCCAGCATAACAATTCCATGACCCCGGGCCGGGGCCACCATCGAAGCCACTGCCGATGTAATAGACCAAGCCTTCTTCTTTACGCACGCTTTCGCCCATACGCCCATACATGCCAAATTGCCCCAAAATGCTATTCATCAAGGCGCAGGCCATCCAATCGGGGTGGCTACGTGGCAAGCTAGGGTAGCCCCAAATCATATTTGATTGGCTTTTGCCGGGCATCTGAATATGTTCACGCACAATGCCGCTGGGTTTAGGGGCGGGCGGCATGTCGATACGGGCTGGGCGAATGGCGGCCCAATCGCCAAAAGATTCTGCAACACGTCGCCGCGCTTCATCCGCTTTTACGGCCCCTACCACCACAATCACCATATCTTGAGGTGAATAATAACGACGATGAAAATTGACGACATCGTCACGTGTAATCGTCTTGGCAGTTTCAAAGGTGCCATCGGCTGGGGAATGATAAGGATGACCTTCTGGATAGCACAACTTGCCAAAAGCCATGCTTGCCATTGCACGTGTATTATTATTGCGTTCCTCTAATCCAGTCAACCATTCGGCACGCTCTTTTTCTAGCTCATCTTCTGGAAAAATTGGGTTGCGTAGTTGATCACTCAAGTGATCGAGCATCAGGGGCAAATCTTCGGCCAAGCTTTTGGCAAAAATCGAGGTGGTATGCATGGCCGATGAAATGCCCGTTGTCGCGCCAATACTCTCGGTCTGCTCAAAAATCTGCTCATAACTACGGTTTAGCGTCCCACGCGATAAACAATCTGCAACAAAACCAGCCAACCCAGCTTTATCGGGCGTTTCATCGCGGGCACCCACATTAAAATAACCGCTCACCACGACGGCGGGGCTAGCAAAATTTTCATAAGCCAATACCCGTATACCATTTTTAAGCCGAAAATCGGCGATATTGGCTGCGCATGGCACACTTATATTTGTTTTTTGTTTTTTAGATTGGGTTGGCATATTATTTTAGTGTCTTCTCAATAAATAGTAAAAATTAAAACAAATTTTCGCCGAACTCATTATCACTTCGTGTTTAGAGTGGGCTTTGCCCACTCTAAACACGAAGTGATAATGAGTTCGGCATTACGTCTTTTGGAGATGCCTCTAATTATCGAGAAGTTATCAAATAGGCATTAAAAATAATCAAGTTGATAAATATCTAAATGTTGCATTTGTTGCCACATTGGCACATATTCCAGCATTGAACCAGACAAACGAAAGCCTAATTTTTGCAAAACACGCGCCGATGCAATATTATCGGGTGTGGTACGGGCAGTCACTTGCTGCAAACGGGCTTTCTTAAAGGCAAAGTCTAGCACGGTTCGTATGGCTTCGGTTGCCAAACCTTGGCCCCAATAAGCTTTAGACAACGTATAACCGATTTCGGCTTGTTGGGCATAGGCTGAAATATGATGAAAACCACACGTGCCGATTAGTTTTTGGGTCTCTGTTAACACAATACCCCATGTTGGCATACGCCCATAATCATAATCGCGCACATATTCGGCCAAATGGGTTTGCGCCTGTTGCAACGAGCGGTGTGTTTCCCACAATGTATAGCGTGTCACATCGGGGTCTGAACCATACTCAAAAAAATCATCCACGTCTGACATCACGAGTTTGCGCAATGTTAGACGGGTTGTGTAAAGGGTGGGCAAAGTTGCAATTACATTCACCGTAGCCCATCGATTTTATACTGTAGATAGCGCAGTCATTAGAAATGGAGCGCTAGGGCGCTAGGCATATGAAGCCCAATTTGTTAAGCTAGAACGCATTAAGCGTGCCGCGAACGCGCTTTAACGCGTTTGAAATTTTTAGACCGTGAATTCATTCACGGGCGAGGTGGCGAAGGTATTGTCTATAATAATGTAGCATTTTGTTGCGGAGATTAGGCTATGATAAAGTAATTTTTGATGGGCTATTTGGCGGTGCTAGAACGACTATATCTCGTATAGCTATTCAGAAAAAGCTTTGCCAGAGATTTTTGTCGATTTTTACCCTTGCTCGATATAGACAACTATATCGAAAATACAAAAAGTCTATTTAGCTTGTTTCACTTAAGGTAGGGTGGTGTTATGTCTCGAATATTTAAACCTTTTTTAATTGCAGTCGTGCTTGCTGGGGTTATTGTGTCTGGGGTAGCCTATGCCTACTCAAAATTTGAGTTGCCTTATCGCAACCGTGCCTACCCGGGTGTAAAAGTGATGGGGACGGAAGTCGGCGGGATGAATGCGCAAGAAATCTTTGCGTTGGCAACAAGCAAGCTGCAAATACAATATAACACCCCATTTATTACGCTAAAGGCGGCTGACCGCACATCATCATACAAATTGTCAGAGCTAGGCATTGGGGCAAACCCGGCACCCATTGTCGAAAAAGCCTTGCAGTTTGGGCGTGAGGGTGGTTTGTCAGAACGTATTCGCATTCGCACCGAAGCCCAACAAAATGGTTTTGAGCTAAACCCTGCCATGTTTCAAGATAATGAAGCCGTGATTAGGTTGGTTGATCGGCTCGCCACTGAGATTGATAAACCATCACGAGATGCGGCAGTCATTATTAACGGTCTATCGGTGCGCGAAGTAACCGCCCAAACCGGTCTTGCGCTCGAAAAAGAAGCATCTGTCCGAATGATTCGTGATGCGATTGCAAGTGGTAGGCAAGCTGAACTTAATTTGCCCACGCGCCCTATTTTGCCAGCCATCACCAGCGCCAAAGAGGCGACCGAAGACGCAGCCCGTGTGTTAAAAGGCGAAGTGGCAATTTTGTTGCCAAAATTTAATGAGCAAGGCGCTATTATTGGCAGCAATGAAGTTTTTCGTATTAAAAATGCTGATTTGCTGAATTATATTTTTTTTGAAGAAGCTGCACCTGATAAAAATGGTGTGATCAAATTAAATGTACGTTTGCGTGAAGAAAAATTGCGCCCTATTATTGAGCCATTGGCCCCAGCCGTGTATCTTGAAGCCGAAGATGCTCATTTTATTTTCGACGAAAAATCGAGCCAATTACAAGTGATTCGGCAAGACAAGCCCGGTCGTCAGCTCGATCTGCAAGCCACATTAAACGCAGTCAGTGAGGCTTTGCGCACGGGCAAAAATCAGGTGAGCATTGCTACCCAAGTCAATGGCGCAAAATTAAATACCCAAGTGACTGCTTCACAATTAGGCATCCAAAAATTATTGGTTGCCGCTTCGACCAATTTCGCCGGATCATCGGCAGCACGTATTCGGAATATTCAAGTGGCGGCGGCGCGTTTTCATGGGGTTGTGGTTCCGCCGGGTGCGGTATTTTCTTATAACGATATTTTGGGCGAAGTTTCGACCAAAGATGGGTTTGAAGAAGGCTTGGTGATTATTGGCGACCGCACCGTAAAAGGCGTGGGGGGTGGCGTATGTCAAGTATCGACTACGGCTTATCAGGCGGCTTTAAAGGCTGGCTTGCCCATTCTTGAGCGTTTGCCACATGGGTATCGGGTCGGTTATTATGAGCGTGGCATGGGCGCAGGTTTCGACTCGACCGTATTTGGGCCTTATGTCGATTTGAAATTTAAAAATGATACGCCGGGCCATATTTTGATCGAAAGTTATGTCAATACAGCGGCAGGCACACATATGTTTAAATTTTATGGCACGCCCGATAACCGAGAAGTGTTTATCAGCAAGTCAAATGTGCTTTCGACCACCCCACCCGGGGCCGATATTTATGAGCTTGACCCGGAGAAAAAGGTGCCGGAAAATCAAGTCAAGCAAACTGAATTTGCGCAGGCTGGCGCCACTATCGTTTTTAGCCGACAAGTAAAAAAGGATGGCAAGTTGATTATTAACGAAACGGTGCAAAGCAAATATGTGCCTTGGCAAAATGTGTTTCGCTATGGGCCGGGGTTTGTGCCTCCCCCGGGTGCTATTGTGCGCGACAACAGCAAACCAACCCAATAGTTAATTACGAATTACCAATTACGAATTTGGGGCTAAAACTTCACCTCCCATAATTCATAATTCGTAATTCGTAATTCGTAATTATGATGCATGCCACATTGCCGACATGGGAACACGCCAGCACTGACGAAAAAATTGCCAAACTGCGCGGGCTGATTGATGATTTGTATCGCTATTCGCTGGGCGATGCGGTCAATAACGTGATTCGCTTCGTCGAAGCACATCAACCCGATGACGAAGCTGAGGCCCAATCAAAACAGTTAATTTTGGCAGCTTGCCGAGCACACCCCAATATTTTGAATGCAAATTGTGAAGTTGGGCATATTACCGGTTCGGGCTTGGTTATTGACCCAAAAGGCAAACGGGTTTTGCTAAACTATCATGCCAAATTGCAAAAATGGTTGCAATTTGGCGGTCATGCCGAATATGAAACCGAGCCATGGCGGGTTGCCTTGCGCGAAACGCACGAAGAAAGTAGCCTGCCCGATTTGCAGTTTTACCCAAATGCAATGAAACCGGTCTTGTTGGATCTTGATGCCCATGTTATTCCGCAACGCAAAAATTTGCCAGCACATTATCATTATGATTTACGCTATTTGCTGGCGACACATCAACCCGAATTGGCACAGGCCAGCGATGAATCTGGCGAAATACGGTGGCTAAAATTTAACGAAATTGACACATTACCGCTCGAGTCAGGGGTATTGCGTATGATTCGCAAAGCTGAGCAAATTATCTTAAACACACCATCTGAATAATGCAAGGTAAAACGGGCTTCGTCAAAATCACTATATGGCCTTTGGGCATTAACTCATGTTACGCAATATTTTTAATAGCAGCAAAAGTGTAAGCGGTCATCCCGACGCGTAGCGAGGGATCCCTGAAGATTAAATTTGGCAAAAATGTAGTCAGGTCGGCTAAAGTTTTGACAAGCCATTGTTACCCTTTCACGGGTTTTGGCAACAGGGATCCCTCACTTCGTGTCGGGATGACGATTTTCACTTTCGCTATTATTGGTGATAGTAAGTGCATTTAATGCCATAACCTAAATTGCGTAACATGAGTTATTAAAAAGATATTAAATTGTTAATATGACTGTTTTATTATCATTTTTTGCCATTTTGATTTCGGTGCTTGCCATTCAAATGAACCAATGGGTTTCATTTGTGCCACAACTGGGTATTGAATTTCAATATTATCGACGGCGAAATCGGGTTGTTGTGAGCGGAATAGCTTTGGGTTTGGCGCTTGTTGCGCTATCATTGCAGCCCAATTTCACCCAAGCGATTGTTGTAGCCATCGTTATTGGGCTAATACCCCTATCTGGTTTTATGCATGCCGCCAAAGCCTTGGTAGCGGTGGATACGCCGAAACATGTGTCGGCATCTGCGGCGGTTTGGGCGAGCAATAGCCAGATTTTGGGCTATGTCGATGATGATGGGCAGGCGTGTGCGTGGCAGCTTGACACACTCATCCCACATCACCTCATTAATGATTGCGTGGCGGGTAAGCCCATTTTAGTAGCATGGTGAGAAGCCTGCCGCAGCGGCATCGTGTATGCCGCCAGCCTTGATCAACAGCATTTGCATTTTGAAGTTGAATGTGTATGGCGGCGCAACATGGTGATGCGTGACCGCGAAACCGGCACATTGTGGCAACACGCCACCGGCGAGGCCTTAATTGGCCCGCACAAAGGGGCTCAACTGGCATTATTGGGCGGTGAGCTAACAACATGGGCGGATTGGCAACAGACTTACCCCAACACCCTCGCTGCGCTTGAGCCTGAACGTTGGACAGGTTTGTTGCCAAAAAGATTTGTATCAATCTTGCTTGAAAAAGCCACGTCGCATGGACATATGCCTGGTATCACCCAAAACGATACCCGCTTAGATGCGCACGCCCCGATTATTGGCCTTAGTATTGGTAATCAACATTGCGCCTTTCCACTCGCCACATTACAACGCCTTGGCGGCGTTATCACCTCATTTGCAGGCCAAACAGTGCAGCTAAACTACGACCCAACCCATGATAAAGTGACCATTTATGTAGATGGGCAACTGGTTTTGCCGCAGCGCATGTGGTGGGTCGGTTGGTATGAATTTCACCCCGATACGGCTGTTTATGGTGGTTGAGATTTTATGAGAGCAGATTCTGATTGGATGAAAGGCTTGGCCGATTTCACCTTTTATCTTTTGGACAGTGTTTCTTAAAACAATTTTTCGCCGAAATCACTATCTCAGGGTTGTTACGGGGCGGCTTTGCCGCCCCGTAACAACCCTGAGATAGTGATTTCGGCATTCATTTTGTCTAAATATGCTCTCTGATTTTATAAAACCACGTGATTTCAGCTAACAAAAAAAGTGAAAATTGATTTAATAAAATCTCAAATGACGTGACATGATGGACATTTTATTGGTGCATCAAGAATCAGCTTGCCCAATATAAATTTGGCGTAAAATCAATTGTAATGGCAAAATCAATTGTTATCACCGGTTCAACCCGCGGTATTGGCTTGGGATTGGCAAACGAGTTGCTCAAGCGGGGGTGTCGTGTTACGATTAGTGGGCGCACCCAACTAAGCGTGGATAAAGCATTGGCTTCATTGGCGGAGCAATATGGGCTTGAGCGTTTGTATGGTGAGCCATGCGATGTGAGTGATCATGCGCAATTGACGGCGTTGTGGAACAAGGCATTTGAGCGCTTTGGCAAAATTGATATTTGGATCAACAATGCTGGGGTGAGTATCAGCCGTAAAGCCTTGTGGGAGCAGGATATGGAAGCGGTGCGTGACCTCATCAACACCAATTTGGTGGGGGTGATTTATGGTTCGCAAGTAGCCTTGCGCGGCATGATTAAACAAGGCGGCGGGGCCATTTATAACATGGAAGGGTTTGGCAGCAATGGTATGACCAGCGCCGGGATGACAGCTTATGGTGCATCTAAAAGTGCTGTAACCTATTTAACCCGTTCATTGCAAAAAGACAGCAAAGATAAAAATGTATTGGTGGGTTTGCTCAGCCCCGGCATTGTCGATACCGATTTATTGCGCGGCGATTATGATGAACCAGAAAAATGGGCCAAAGCCAAGCGCACTTTGAATATTTTGGGCGACAAGGTTGAAACGGTTACGCCATATTTGGCCGACAAAATACTGGCCAATACCAAAGATGGGGCACGCATTTCATGGCTCACCCCGGGCAAAGTGGCGATGCGTTTCGCCACCGCCCGGATTAGGCCTCGGAAGATCATGGATTAGCCGCTAAGCGTCCATCCACATCACATAGCTCCACCAATCGCAACGGATGCCATCGACGCGGCCCGGGGCTTTGGGCAAACGGTGAAACCACCATTTGTGATGCGCCCGAATATCGCCATTGCCCCATTGATTGCAATTAACTTGTTTGCGCTCGCCGGTTAAATATGGGAAATTGAGCCAATCGTCACAGGCGCTGCTCACAACGGTGCGGTTGCCCCAATCATAATCGGTGGTGCTGTTTGGGGCATAGTGCATCCAGCCGACTTCGGCTTTGCCAGGGTGATTTTGATCGTAGCGGATGAAACGCTCATACAAATTGGCCGCGCCGTGTTTGCCTTCATACACCTTTGTCATCACCGATTCGGTGCGATGCCCCAAGTTTTCGAGCATCTCGCCTACCCCGCGCTCATAGCTAAAACCCATAATGACAAATTTTGGCACACCGCCGCATAAATCTGGGTCAGAGAATTCAGGTGAATTGCACCAGAAGGCATTTTCGCCCACCATGCGCGATTCGTAAAACCCACCATATGGAAAGGCAAACAGCCATACCTCGTCAATTTCTTCCATCATCACCCGCCCAATCAAATTGAGGTCTTTGATAGTCTGTTTGTAGTCCATATAATCGGGCTGATGCGCCGGCAGGCTGCGATTCATCACCTTTAGATAGGTTTGGGCATCATAGCGATACCCGTCTTCTTTTACCGGAAATTCATCTAGCACAATACGCTCAACAATCTTGTAATTAACCCGTCCACCGCTGCACTCAGTCACATCGTTAATATAGTTTTGACAAAGCACATCAGGGTCGTTCCAGCCCATATATTCCCGCAAACGTATGCCCCGCGCCTGATCGATGATTGGGTCGTAAATCACTAATAAGACACGCGGAGCAAAGGTTTCAAGTGGGGCATCATCGGTCACTTCAAGCGGAACCGTTTCATCGCCGCCAAGCATATTGTCAATTAAATTGTTAAACCAAGACGAAATACTCATTAGGGTAATGATACTCGGGTTGTAAAATTCCCTCGTAGATGTCTGCTACAGCCAATTTTCCATAGGTGAGTCGTCTTCGTAAGCCCCCAAAGCGTAATGCCGAACTCACTATATGACCTTTGTGGGCAGGGGCTTTGGCCCTGCCCACAAAGGTCATATAGTGAGTTCGGCGAAAATTTGTTTTACTTAACCCTGTTTTTTGAAGGCACAAAATGGTATTTGTCACCTCAAAAATGATATATCGCTAACGATGTATAGCTTGGTTCGCCTGCTTCACCTCATCATAAATTGGCAACGGATCGAGGCTAGGCGTAACAAATGTAAAATGGTCACGATAACCCCGTGCGGGGCGCGGCTCTTTAAAAACCCACATCGCCACCGATTGCACATAGGGCCAATGCGCCTGCGCGTAATCCCACGCCTCAAGCGTATAGCGAATACGTTGGGCCGGTGTCACTCCAAACACCCAATTCGGGTCGTCATTCCACCCCGCTTCGGTAATAAAAATAGGCAAATCAGCATCACCGTTTTGCAACATCAGCTCGCGCACCAGCTCGGTGCGCCGATAGTTGATGCGGTCGCGGGCCGGCGGCTCATCGGGCGGGGCGCTGCGCCCATAAGCATGAACGGCGATACCATCATAAAATTTAAAATGGAAAATGGAGAATGGAGAATTAGAAGCCTTTTTTAATTTTTCTTTTTCCAATTTCAATTTTTCATAAAACTGCTCAAGGTAAATCAGGTCGTTCAGCCCTTGTGCGCTGCCGATGGGTTCGAGTGTCGGCGCGAGCGCGCCAATCAACACACCCACATCGGGGTTGGCACGTTTGATCACAGGGTATGCCAACGCCACCAACTCGGCATAGCCCGCCGCGTCCACCGGGCGCAACCCCCATTCGTTGCTCAGGTTTGGCTCGTTCCATAAAATAACCTGCCCGACCCGCCCGCGAAAATGAGCCGCAAACGCCGCCGCAAATTCAGCAAAATCGACATATGCCTCATTCGGCAAATAGGTTGGCGATACCTGACAATCGGTATTTTGCAATCGGCAATCTTTATGCTTGGTTTGCGCCCAAGCCGGTGGCAAGCCTAGCCGCGCAATCACGCGCAGCCCTTGCTGATTGGCATGAGCGATAACGCGCTCGGCGCTACGCCAATCAAACTGACCTTTGCTCGGCTCGTAATAAGCCCAAGGGAAAAATTCGACAATCGTCGTCACGCCCATCTCACGCAGCATTTGCAAACCCCGTTTCATTTTCCATTCTTCGGCCTCTTCGGTAAAGCGGGTGTGCATCGCGGCGATAGGTCGCCGCGTTTGCACGGCTTGTGGCGCGCCGAGGGTCGTGAGCAGACGCGGCGGTTTGACCAGCGCAAGAAGTGCAAATAGTATGAAGAGGCGGATAAAAACGCTAAGCATCCGTTTTTGAGAAGGGTTTATGATAGACCTCATATTAAAGTAGATTTGGAGCGGTAAAACAGATTCGCTATCATATGGCGAATTTTGCCCCTAAAATCCTGCTTAATTTATAACATCGCCATTTCTATATTATGTTCTTTTCTACCTTCTCTATGGTCGCCCACGATGCCACCACCGGCAGCTATGGCATCGCCGTTGCCAGCAAATTTTTGGCAGTGGGCGCGTATGTGCCTTATTGCAGTATTGGATCGGGGGCGGTAGCCACACAGGCTCATGTCAATATGGCCTATGGCCCCGATGGCTTGGCGCTGATGGCGCAGGGCCTGACTGCCGATGAATGTGTGCAGCGGCTAATTGCCAACGATGCAGGCCGCGACGAACGCCAATTTGGGGTGGTAGATGCCCAAGGAAATGCCGCCACCTACACCGGAGCAAAATGTATGGATTGGGCAGGTGGGCAGGTGGGCAAAGGCTACGCGGTACAAGGCAATATTTTGGTGGGGGCCAATGTGATCTCAGCGATGGCACTGGCCTATGAAAACACATCGGGCGAGTTCGCCGATCGTCTATTTGCCGCCCTCAAGGCCGCAGATGAGGCGGGTGGCGACCGACGTGGGCGGCAATCGGCGGCGCTGCTGGTGCTGCGCCCCAATGCCGGTTATGGCGGCAATAACGACCGTTATCTCGATTTACGGGTCGATGACCATCGTTACCCAGTCGCCGAAATGGGGCGGCTGTTGGCGCTGCACCAGCTCTATTTTGGCGTTACACCTGCCTCAGACAAATTGCCCCTCGACAGCGTTTTGCTGCATGAGTTACAACAGGTCATGCAACGCCAACATTATTATCACGGCCCTATTCACGGGCAATATGATGCCCTCACCCGCGCCGCATGGCGAGCCTTTACTGGCACCGAAAACCTCGAAGCACGGGTTGATCTCGATGCGACAACGATTGACCCACCGGCATTGGCTTATATTCGCGAGCGGTTTTCGGTGTAACCGTTTAGTTACTTGTCATATAATTTTACAGTTGGATGTTTTATGATAAACCAGTTAACGATTACGACCCATGCGCCAAATTTAACTAAATCACTGGTGCAGCATGCAATTCAACGTGAATTAAAGACTATTCAATTGGGTATTCGTCACACTGAAAAGCAATTATCACAATTTGAACATCGTTTTGCCATGAGCACAAGTGAATTCATACGTCGATTTAATCAACATGAGCTTGGCGAATCACTCGATTTAATTGATTGGTGGATGGAAAGCCTTGCGCTAGAACGGCTACAAGAAAATTATCGTGTATTAAACGAGGCACAGGTTGATTGAACAATATTTTGATGCGTTATTTTCTAGAGTGCAATCTTCGCCTATTGTCAATGCCCATAACATTAGTTTTGATATTCGAGGGTTGAGGGTTGGTTTTATTCGTGGCGCCATTACCTTTATTGATCAATCCGAATTACATATCCGCGAATTAGTTGATTTAGCTGTGCCAAATCCGCGTATCGCGTACGCTTATCATTACCAAAACTTATCGCATCAACTAATATTTCGTTACGATAATACGCCACATTTTCCCGATTTATCAACTTTTCCGCACCACAAACATGTGGATAATGAAAATAATGTGATTGAAAGTTTACCGCTCAATATTTTTGAAGTATTGGATGAAATCGAGATGTTAAATCGTTGGGATTAAACATATACCACACACCCACGATGCTCTAATTCAGCTAACCACGACGGATACGATTCTAACTTTACCCAGCGTAAATCCAGCTTTTCTAACCTTGGCAATTGACCTAATGAGGCGGGCAATGTTTTGAGCCGATTGTTTCGTAAATCAAGAAAGGTCAAATTTGTCAAATCGCCAATCGAATCAGGTAATGCCGCAAGTTGATTGTTGCGTAAATCGAGGCAAGTCAAATTCGCCAAATTACCCAGTGATGCAGGCAACCCAGTCAGCGCATTGCTGCTTAAACGCAACTCTCTTAACGCACCTAAATCACCCAACGTGTCGGGTAAAACCCTCAGTTTATTGTTTTGCAAGTGCAATTCTCGCAATTGCGTTAGTTTGCCTATGGTTTGTGGCAGGGTATTGAGTTGGTTATTGTAAAGACGCAGTTCGATCAAGCTGTGCATCTCGCCAATGCTGTCGGGCAGCGTCGTCAAATTGGCATCGGTGGCGTTAAAATAACGCAGCTTGTGCAAATTGCCAATGGATGCGGGTAAGGTTGTCAATGGGTTATTACCCACATACAAAAAACAGGTCAAATTGCTGAGCTGGCCGATGCTATCGGGCAATATCGCCAGCCGATTGTGAGCGATGTCAAGCGTATGCAATTGGGTTAATTCGCCAATACGCTCTGACACCATCGTCAATTGATTTTCAGCCAAATTGAGCAAGCGCAACCCAGTCAGTTGCCAAAACGCCTCGGGGATGTGGCTGAGGCAGTTGCGCCCCAAGCTCAATTGCTTAAGCTTGGCTAAGCCATATAGGCTGAGAGGAATTTCTTGGAGGCAATTGTCATAGGCGCTGAGATTCTCTAGCGCGACATATCGCCCGAGGTCGGCGGGCAAATGACTGAGTTGCTGACGATCAAGATCTAACTGTAAGGTATCGGTGACGCTCATATTTTCAAACGGGCGCGAAGTTCAATCAGCGGCTCATTTTTTTTATGTTATCACTACCTTATTAACGCAAATTCCTAATTAGAATACACCTGAATATATGTCTTCAGACGCGCATAAAGCATAAAGCCAAGATGCGCGTCTGGGGACGCGCACTAAGCGCCCTTATACCAACTTGAAATTCACTCTAGTCTTCAGCGAATCAGCATTTTTGCAAAGATTACGGCTGCTTGATCTTGATGCTCTAACAGCATAGTATTGTCACTAACCCGCTAGATTCCCCATTCAAATTGGGACAGCACCTCGGGGCCAGAGGGTGTCACCAGCACCATTTTCTCTGAACGCGCCCCAAATGTGCCCCCCGGGCCTTCATATGCTCCCGGTTCAAGCGAGAAAACCATACCGGCCTGTATCGGCGTATGATCATACGGAACCACACGCGGCAATTCATTCACCACCACACCGATCTGATGCCCCATGTAATGAGGCATTTGTAAGCCATGTTGGATATATGCAGCATCGGCTGCGGCCCAAGCCTCAGATGCCAACTTGCCCGGACGAAGGTTGTCGCAAGCGGCGGCAAAGGCCGCTTGCGACGCACGTGCATATTTGCGCTCGTGCGCGTTTGCTTCACGGCCAATCACATGGGTGTTGGTCACATCTGACCAATACCCATCAATACGTTGGCTAATATCCATTAACGCCGCGTCACCGATGGCGGTTGCACGATTACGCGGGCCGCCCGGATAATTTACGGTGGTGGTGCGCGGGCCAGTGACCAATTCACCAACACATGGGATTTCATGCCCAACAGCCTGATTCATACGCGCCGTGATCACACCCCACATGTCAAATTCATTCAAACCAGCCGTTTTGCACAAATCGGCCAAAGCACGATGCCCCACATCGCCAATATAGGCTGCACGACGCAACAGCGCAATTTCACGGGCAGTCTTAGTTAATCGCGCCCGTTCAAGGGCTGGGGTGGCATCTACCAAGGTCACACCAGAGAAATGCCGAGCAATATAATCGGCGGCCCCATAAGGCAATGCATTTGGCTCGATGCCTAATCGGCTAGCACGGCCTAAGCCGACCTGCGCCAAGGCATTGCGCACCCCTTCTAAGTAAGTGCCTTGTGGATCGGCCTGACGAAAACTTTCAAAGCCTTCAAATGTAACCAAACCGTCTAAGCGTGATTCGCGTTTGGCCTGTTCAGCGTTGCCGACAGAAACCCCCAAACAAGTGCCGCCCTCGCCCACACTGAACGCAGCAAATGCGCCAGCATAGACAATCACCGCACCCACACCAACGGCGTGCGGGGCTTCAAACCCGCTAATATAGGTAACGTGATGAACCGATGACAACAATACCGTGTCACATAGGCCGCGTAATTCTTCGCGTGCCTTGCCCAATTCTTCATTTGTAACGTTATTTGTGTTCATAAAAAATTCCTCAATGGGCGGCGGTCAATTCGATACCGTCACCAACGTTGAGCAGATGCACTTGACCAGTGCCTCCCAATCGATGATAGGTATCGGCAAACAGGGCTGGGTCGAGCGTGGCCTGTTCACCACCGTCAAAGTCTTTCCAAAGAATATGATGCATGGGGATGAGGATGCGCGGGCGAATATGCCATGCCAATAATGCCGCCTCGTGTGCATTCATGTTACCGCCGACACCATTGATCACCGTCATCATTACATCAATCGGGCGTTGTTTGTCAAATGCCAGTGCCCGCAAACGCAAGTCATATTCAGTATCACCCGTGTGATAAATTCGCAACCCCTCCGTTTCAATCAACAACCCGATTGCGTCAGGCACCTCCCAACCTGCAATACCGGCGAGATGCCGGGCCGCCACAGCCGTAATCTGAACATCGCGGAAGGTGTAGGTTTGACCTTCGCTAAGGGCGGTTACACGCTGGCCCGGCACCAACCAACCCAATAACCGAGATCGGCAACTGGGCGGGCAAAGAAATTGGGCGGAACTACTTCTGGCAAGAATAGGCAAGCCTTCGGGGTCAAGGTGATCCTCGTGCCAATGTGTTGCGATCACAAGGTCTGGCTGTGCGTCTGCCACCGGCACAGGGGGCGGGATGGCGCGGTCGATGCCAAAAATTTGGGCGACACAGTTACTAAAATAAGGGTCAATATAAATCTGTGTGCCTGCCGAGGTTTTGAGCACGAAGCCGGTGCCACTTAGCCACCAAGCCATCACACGGCCCGGGCGCACCTGAGTTTCACGAATGGTTTGAGCTAAAGTTGCCATATGGTTAACCGCGTGCTGGTTCAGACATTTCTATCCGGCGTTTACGGCTGAGTTCGGCCAAGTGTCCATCATTGGCCAATACTTGCTCAAGATGCACCATACGCTCTGGGTTGGCGGTTCGGACAATGGTATTGTCGTAGGCGCGCTCGATAAAAAAGCGAGATCCGCCGCCGATATAGTCGCGTAGATCCGGCAATTTAGACTCAGGGTATCGTTGACAACAATTCATGGTGAACATGCGTCGGTGTGTTGAGCCACCCCAAGCCGAGTGTTTAATATCGTGGTTGAAAACCAAAACATCACCGGGTTGGGTTTCTAACGCCAATGCAGGCACTTGATTGCCCGAAATGCCCCAAATATCTTCACTCTTTGCTGCATCGCGCTGTAATTGTTCCGAAAAGACATCGCCGATGCGATGGCTGCCGGGTATTACTCGCAATGCGCCTGTGTCCCGGGTGAGTGGGTCAAGGTAAAAGGCAATTTTGATGTGCTTTAAGCCGCCGCGCCCGCCATAGCCATCAGAATGCCAGCGCGTGTCACCAACATAAAAATTGCCATCACTGCCCATATAGTTAAAGTCGTCTCCCAAAATGCTAGCCGCAATGTCGTGGATGCGAGGATCATCTAACAAAGTGCAAAGGTATTCACTCTGGTCGAGAAACTGAACGACAACTGAGCGTGCTTTGCCATCATGGGGCTTGCCATTATGCCCCCCGCCATGCATATCCCAAACAGCACCAAATGCATCAATGATCGCATCGGCTTTGTCGGCAAGCAAGCCCGGAAAACCCAAATAACCAAAGGTATCGAATTGTGCCAATTGTTGTGGCGTTAATCGTGTTGTTGTCATAATTAGTCGTATCTCTATTAAAAATAAGTCATGCGGCTGATTGAGTTCTCGTAATGAGAGCCATTCTTGCTAAGTTTTTTGCAAAGATAACGCACCCAAGGTGTTAGCCCTTCGACATATTAATGCGGTGGTTCTCGTCCGAAAATTCAATGTGAACATCGGGCCGTCTGAGCACTTCTTCGCGCAATGCAGTGCCAAGGCCAGGTTTGCCAGCAAGCGTAATCTTGCCATCGCGAATGAGAATTGGTTCTGTCATCACCTCGTTATACCAACCATCGTAATAGGCCCGTACGGTCTCCACAATTTTGGCATTGGGAATATGCAACATGAGGTGCGCCGCCGACCATAACGCCACCGGGCCAATACAATCATGGCTTGTAATGGGCAACAAATAGGTTTCGGCCATAGCACAAATCTTTCGGGTTTCAGTCAGCCCACCACACCATGCCATATCGGGCATAATGATATCTGCGGCATTCTTCTCGATCACCTCACGAAAACCAAATTTTGAGATCAAGCGCTCACTTACGCACAAAGGGATGGTCGTATCGTGCTTTAAGCGTGCATACGATTCAATGTTATCTGGTGGGATAATTTCCTCTAGCCACATAATGTCATACGGCTCCAAGGCATGTGCAATCTTGGTCGCTTCGGTCAGGCTCCAACGGGCGTGACCCTCGATACAAATCTCCATCTTGTCGCCGACGGTTCGGCGAATGTCTTCGATATACGATATGCCTTTCTTTAAATCTTCATGTTTGAGATGATAACCCACCGGCCCCACAGCACCCACCCCCGCGCGTGACCCCACCGGCCCACCCAGCGGTACGCCAAACTGATCAAAAGGCCAAATCTTCATCGCCTTGATCCCTTGCCCCAATAATTCAGCCGCCAATTCCCCGCTGTGACCATCCGCCCAGCGTTTGTAATCTTGATGTTTACCATGCCCAACGCAAGTATTGTAAACCCAAATATCGTCTCGGCAGCGCCCGCCTAACAGGTTATAGATGGGCTGTCCGGTATATTGACCAAGCAAATCCCACAGCGCCACATCTACGGCGCTGATGGCGCGCGTCTCGCTACCCCCATAACCAAAAAAGTTGACGGTATAAAACATATTTTGCCAATGACTTTCGATGTCAAAGGCGCTGCGTCCAATCAGCAAGTTTGCAAACACATCGTGCACCATAGCACTGATGGCACGCGGCACATAAAAGGTTTCACCCAAACCTATTAGCCCATCATCAGTATGAATACGCACCCAAGTCGTGTTTGGCTGCTCGTCGATCCAAATGGTTTCCAGTTTTGTAATTTTCATGGTTTTCTTAAATCGCTGCCCGTCCACCGTCGATCAGCCACGACGCACCATTCACATAAGTGGCTGCATCAGAACACAAGAACACAACAACACGCGCAACTTCATCCGGTTCGCCATAGCGCCCCATTGGGTTGCGGCCAACATTGAATTTGGCAACTGCGGCGGGGTCTTCAGGGTTAAGCATCTCTGCAATCGAACGCACCATGCGGGTGTCGATAGGCCCCGGACAGATGGCATTAACGCGAACACCATGTTTGCCAACTTCGCCCGCAGCCGAGCGGGTAAGACCCAGAATGCCATGCTTGCTGGCAGAGTAAGCCGCCAATGATGGCGCGCCGACGGTTCCGGCCACTGAAGATGTGTTCACAATTGCCCCTTTTTTCTGAGCAATCATGATCGGCAAGACATAGCGCAAGCCCAAAAACGTGCCTTTCAGATTGACCCCAATAACGCGATCCCAATCTGCTTCATCCGATTCAGCGATGGGTCGCACACGTCCTTCGACACCAGCATTGTTAAAAAAATAATCGATACGCCCAAACTGATCTAATGTTTGCTGCACATAAGCTTGTACTTGTGCCGATTGACTGACATCAGCTTGTGCAAAAAAGGCTGGCTGCCCCAACGCACAGATTTCACCGGCCGTCTTTTCAGCAGCCTCAAGGTTGATGTCAACTACGGCCACACTCGCACCAGCACGCGCAAACTCAAGACACGTTGCCCGCCCTATGCCGCTACCACCACCCGTGACCAGCGCGACTTTGTTTTTCATGTCCATTTCTTTCATATTAGTTCTCTAAGTAATTATGAATGACGCGACCAAATGGCAGCACAAAATCTGCACGCCAATAAAACCCATCTAACATTTCACGCACTGGCAAGCGATAGACCGGTGCTTGCGCATTAGGCCGCAATTCAACCGTGACCGCCCCGCGCCAACACTCATACACCTTTAAATCGGCAAAGGTGCGGGCGGTCAGTTGGCGAATGGCATCGCTGCCGTCTACATTGGGCACGACTTTCAAATTGATATTGGTGCGAAAATCGCCATAACTGCTCAACTCATCAGGGTTCACGCGGGTCTGCTTATAGGCCATCGTCAGAGTAATCACATCAATGCCATTGCGTTTGACGATGCCAACAAATAAGTCGTCACGCACACCCAGCCATGGCTCGCCGCCTTTCTTGGGCTGCCCATAGATCTCACGTCCGGTTGCCACCGCGCCATCGCTACCCAGATATAAGTAGGGTGAATATGCGCCAGTGATGGCTGTGCCCGCCAGCCGCACGGGAATTTGTACCGCCGATTCGTAGTAATTGCCAAACCAATCAGAATCGTTCATGTGATAAACATGTATCAGCACGATGTCGCTGACGACTTCGAGCGGTGACGGCACAAGGCAACGCGAGGCTTCGATATCCGTTCGATAAAACGCTGTCAAAACCTCGGTATTACGCATCTGCATTGGAAAGCGTGGCACCAGTGGGTTATCGAATGGGGTTTCAAATGAGATTCTAGCGTCCATATGATCAACGTGCCATCCATAATAACGGCAGCACACCCGGTCAACTTAAAACCTGTGTCAGTCATTTCGGCTTCTCAAATGAGCGATCCACTTCTATGATCTCCGGTCTAACCTTTCACAGCACCGGCAGTTAAGCCAGAAATAATATAGCGCTGCATTGATAAATAGAACAGCACCGGTAAAATTGAGAACACTAGCCCAGCTGCCATATATTGTTCTACTTGCACCCCCGATAACCCTTTGAGCGTGGTTAACCCAACCGAAGCTGGCATCAACTCAGTAGAGCCGAGCATGATGCTAGCATACAAATACTCGTTCCAACCAGCAAAAAAGGCAACCACCGCCACAGCCACCAAACCCGGGGTAGACAATGGCAACACGATGCGCCAAGCAGTGCTCAATTCTGAACAGCCATCCACAAGTGCCGCATCTAACACCTCTGTCGGCACAGAATCAAACACCCCTTTTAAAATCCAAATACAAACCGGCAATGCAAAAGCCACATCGACTACGGCCAATGTGGGCAATTGGTTGAGCAGCTCAAGGCGGCTATACATGATATAAAGCGGAATCAGCACCAAAACTTCGGGCAACATTTGGGTGACGAGCAAAAATAGACCAAATAACGAGCGCCCGCGCCAACGCAGACTAGACAATGCATATGCGCCCATTACGGTTAATAAGGTACATAACAACATCGACATCGCCGCGATCAAGAATGAATTCTTCAACCAATTTGCCACTGGGTGTCGGCCAAATAACTCGCCAAACTGAGAAAAGATGATCTCCTGTGGGAATAACGGAGGCGGGTAGTGCAGCGTATATTTGTTTGGCTGCAAGGTCGCAACGATCATCCAATACACCGGAAAAATAGTCACTAATGTGACAAAAATAATGGCAAGATATAGCAGAACACTGCCAATTGTCTGGCGTAGCTTTGATTTTGGCGATAATAACGCAGAAGTTGTCATGATATTAGGCGTACTCCTTTGCACGGCGCGCCTGCAAGATGATGAATACGATGGCAATGATCAATGAGATCAGAAAACCAGCCACCCCCATTGCCGCAGCATAAGAATAGTCATAAAAGCGAAAGGCCGCGTTGTATATCCGCATGACGATAGTCTCGGTTGCACCAACTGGGCCGCCACCCGTCATGAGAAAAATAATCGAGAATTGCTTTAACGAAAAAATAGAAGCCAAAACAACCAATAGCTCTAATGTTGTCGCAATACCCGGCATGGTGATGTTGCGAAACAATTGAAAGGTATTTGCGCCATCTACCTTGGCGGCATCATATAACTCCTGAGAGACACTCTGGAGTGCCGCCAACATCACCAAACTATAAAATGGAAATGCCTTCCATGAGGCAATCAACACCACCCATGCCATAGCCAGTTCTGGAACTTGTAACCACTGCGGGTTTTCATTCACTCCCGGAATGAGCCGTGCCAACACATTAATCACCCCAAATTGTGGGTTAAGGATCCAGATGAAGATCATCACGACCGGCACTTCAGGAAATGCCCATGGGATCATCAAGAGCGCACGGGCGGCTGGGCGAAAGCGAAACGGGCGGTTGAACAGCAGCGCCGTAAGCAATCCAGCCCCAAGCGCGATGATAATAACCAAGCTTGTAAAAATCAGCGTCACTTTTAACGACTGCCAAAACTCTGGATCATCAAACATTCGTGCATAGTTCGCTAAGCCCACCCATACTTGCGGTTTGTTTGAGGCAAGTTCGAGACTGGTAAAACTACCGTAAATACCCTGAACAATAGGAGAAATGATAAACACACCCTCATACAGGAGAATGGGTAACACTAACAGGTATGGCAAAAGATTAGATCGTCGATGTTTTATCCCCATTGCCACTTTCATTCTGGGCTTGACCAAGGTCGAATTATCGGCTCTGCCGTCTGCTATATCTCGCATCTTGTTTTCGATGTTAATGACGATGTGCTTTGCACGATATGCGCAAAACACATCGTCGCCATAACACGGCTCAACCACCCCAAGGGAAACTGAACCGCATTTAGAGTATTAGGTTATGCGGGCAGCAAGGGCCTCGGCCTGCTTCTGCGCAGTTGCCATCGCTTCTTCAACCGATTTGCCAGCCGTCAGCACACTTGCAAAGTTTGTGATGACAATTTGTCCAAATTCGTTAAAGTTATATACAAAGTCACCTACCACATCAAATGGGGTTACATACTTCACCCCATCATAGCCCGGCTTCAGCCACTCCAACTTATCGAGATACTCTTTTCGAGCCGCTGAGGGTTGCGCAAAAATCACATCCTCACAGCCTTCCACCATCTTCTGATAAGTCGCTGGTTTGTAAACCCAGGTCAAGAATTCCATCGCGGCATCTTTCACTGGTGAAGCGGCACTAATCATCATTGGGTGAATACGAGCGATTGAGGTATTGCTCTCCCAAGGAATGGGTGCACTACGCAGCAACGGATACAAATCGGGTGCGCCCGGCTTAAAGCTACCGACCGCGGCCGATACGAATAACCCTTGTGCCACTGCACCAGTTTGGAATAATCGAGCACCGGTTGGGCCATCTGTACCTTGAGGGATCGCGACATCATACATCTGCTTAAACAGCTTGAGGCCCTTAATAATCGGGTCAGAGGTCAATAGCGGTGTCTTGCCTTTGGCCCACACACCACCATATGGCATACACCATTCTTCCAATTGAAACCAGAAGTCGGCTGGTTCACTGACAAGATGGTTCATGAAGAACCCATATTGCTGTTTAGATCGATCGGTCAAGGCCTTGCTGACGGCAATCCACTCATCTGGTGTCTTGGCAGGTGTAATTTTGGCATCGTCATAACGCTTTTTGTTATACAAAATGCCAAAGGCAACCGTTACCATGTCTAACCCATACAATTTGCCATCCTTACGCAAGGCATCATGGGCTGAGCTTAGGTCTTTGATGTTGTTGCGGGTGAGCACAGCATCGACCGGCGCAACGACACCGGCGCGGATGAGGCGGGGGGCCAATTCGGGTGTCGCCATCACAATATCCCCATCCAATTTGCCAGCCTGAGCACCGACGATGGTCTTGGTGGTATAGGGGTCGAAAGGAATTTGTTCCGCCTTGACTTCGATCTCTTTTTGCGACTCGTTAAATTCTTTGATCAAGGATAACCAAGTCTTACCACGGTTGCCTTCCTCAAACCACCATGATAAGTAACGCACGGTCTGCTTAGCACCTGTGTTAACCGCAGGGGCGGCTGTTGGTGCTGGTGCTGCCGTGGGCGGCGGCGGGACAGCAGTAGCGGCAGGAGATGCCGGGGCCGTTGTTGCCGCTGGAGTGGGTGGGGCTGCTGGTTTGGTGGGGGCAGCCGTCGGCGTTGCTGGTGCTGCACAAGCTGCTAATGCTGCTCCGGCAGCGCCAAATGCCGACACTTTTAGAAGCTTGCGGCGGGTCATTTGATGCTTATTTTTTTCAGTCATAGTTATCTCCTTATGGAATAGGTATACAGATTTCGACCTCCGAAGTAGTATACCCAATATAGTATAACTGAATAATTGTTAACTGTCAACTGTTAACAATTGCAGATTTGTAGCCATTCTTTGAAATAGAAGTAACAACCCACATTCCGCACAATATCTTTCGTGCGCATAAATTTAAATATATTTCAGGTGATGCAAGGTTCATGGGCAAAAGATAACACACTGGCGATATTTTGCCCAGCAATGTTGAGAATACTGCCCTAAAGCAATTAGCGACAACAACGCCAAAAAAGGCGGCGGACAATCATTTCTTAACCAGCCAGCTTTTTTAGCTCATAAAGCATGGTTAAAGCCTCAATTGGGCTAAGGGTATTGGGGTCGAGCGCCCGCAATTTCGCCAATGCAGGCGATTCTTCGGTAAACAAGGCCAATTGCGGCACCTCGGCACGCGGGATGCGCCGAACAGCGCTGCCGCGCACATCGACCGTGATCTGCCCGTCTTCTAAATCTTTGAGAATGGCGCGGGCACGGTTGACAACGCTGGCGGGCAGCCCAGCCAATTCACCCACATGCACCCCATATGAACGGTCGGCCCCACCGGGCACCACTTTGTGCAAAAACACAATGCGCCGGTTTGGGTCGCCCGTCGGCGCATCATCGCTGACAGCCACGTTATAGTTGCGTACATGCGCCAAAGTGTCGGCCAGCGCAATTAACTCATGATAATGGGTAGCAAACAGCGTCATGGCGCGGTGATCGGGGTGATTATGCAAAAATTCGATCACACTCCACGCAATGGCAAGGCCGTCATAGGTGCTGGTGCCGCGCCCAATTTCATCGAGCAGCACCAGACTTTTGGCGGTGCAATGCCGCAAAATATTGGCGGTTTCGACCATCTCAACCATAAAGGTGCTTTGACCCGAACCCAAATCATCTTGCGCCCCGATGCGGGTAAAGATGCGATCGACAATCGGCACAGCCGCCGATTGGGCGGGCACAAAACTGCCAATTTGTGCCATTAACACAATAAGCGCCACTTGGCGCATGGTAGTGCTTTTGCCGCTCATATTTGGCCCGGTGATGATGTGAATACGGGCATCGCCATCGAGGTGGGTATCGTTGGGGGTGAATGGGGCATCGGTCAGCAACTGCTCAACGACGGCATGTCGCCCGCCGACGATATGCAACACGCTATCTTTGGCGCTGTAATCAGCGCCGCTAAATTGGGGGCGCACATAATTGTTGCGGGCGGCGGCCTCAGCCAACGCCGCCGCCACATCGAGCCGCGCCACCTGTTGGGCGGCGTCGAGCAGTGGGCGGGCGTGTTCACTCACAAGACGGTTAATCTCGGTCAACAACTGCTTTTCAAGCGCGGCGATGCGTTCATCGGCCTTCAAAATAATCGTTTCATATTCTTTGAGTTTGGGCGTAATAAAGCGCTCGGCGTTGGTGAGGGTTTGTTTGCGAATGTAATCGGGCGGGGCCGCGCCAGCATTGGCGTGGGTAATCTCGATGTAATAGCCAAAAACTTGGTTATAACCCACTTTTAGCGACTTGATACCGGTGCGCTCGCGCTCAACCCGCTCTAAATTTGCCACCCATAGTTTGGCATCGCGGGTCGCCAAATGAATGCCGTCTAACTCGGCGCTATAACCGGGTTTGATAAACCCATCATCATCGGGTTCATTCTTAATAGCGTGTTCAATTAATTCGATAACGGGCGATAAGGCTTGAATTTTGGCTTTGAGGTTATCAATTTGCGAATCTAAAATCGAAAATCCAAAATCTAAAATCGTTTGGGCTTGCTTTGCGCCTTGCTTCAAACTGAGCAAGTCACGCGGCTGGGCGATATTGCTCATGGTGCGGCTGGTCAGCCGCTCAAGGTCGGTGGCCGATTTGAGGGCTTCGCGCACATTGGCCCGCAACATCACATCGTCGAACAGCGCTTGCACACGGTCGAGGCGTTGCTGAATTTCGGTGAGGTTGAGCAAAGGTTGCGACACCCAATTGCGCAGCAGCCGCGCCCCCATCGGAGTACAGGTTTTATCGAGCACGCCGAGCAAAGTCGGGGCCGATGGGGCATTGGCTGGCTTGTAACGGCGTGGGGCTGGCACGGCGCGAATGGGTTCAACCAGTTCTAAATTGCGGCGCGTCACCTCATCTAGCCCCATAAATTGGCTGGTGTTATACACATTCAGGTCGAGAATTTGGTTGAGCGAGGCCGGTTGCATCTCGCGCAAATAGGCCAAAATCGCGCCTGCCGCCCGCAACGCCAACGGCTTATCTTCAAGGTCGAAGGCCGCCAAGCTGCTGGTTTTAAATTGCGCTAATACGGTTTGGCGGGCATTGCCAATTTCAAAACGATAGGCCGGGTAGTGGGTGAGCGGAATACTGCGGGTCGAGCCGGTCAGCGTCATGGTTTTGGGCTTTTCGGCCATCACTTTGCCCGAGGCTGGCATTTGTTCTTCGACCAACATTTCGCGGGGTTGAATACGCGACAATTCACGCTCAAGCTCAATCGGCCCATTTAGCTCAACGGCATGAAATTCGCCGGTGGTAATATCGCAATAAGCGAGGCCGAATTTTGGATTTTGGGTTTTGGATTTTGGATTGTTATCGGCTGTTGCATTTTTAATCCCTGATCCCCAATCGACAAGCCCGACCCCGCTCACAATGGCGGCCAAATAGCTGGCGCGGGCGGCATCGAGCATACGCGGCTCAACCACCGTGCCCGGGGTGATGACGCGGCGAATTTCACGCGGCACGAGGCCATTAACCGGGTCGCTGCCCAATTGATCGGCAATGGCGACGCGATAACCACGCTCAACCAGCCGCGCCCAATAGCCCTCTGCCGCGTGATGTGGCACCCCCGCCATCGGGATGCGCGTGTCTTTGCCCATCGGTCGGCCCGTCAAGGTGACATCGAGTTCGCGCGCAATCAACTCGGCATCGGCATCAAACGCCTCAAAAAAATCACCCAGCCGAAAAAACAACACACAGCCCGGGTATTTGGCTTTTAAATCGAGGTATTGACGACGAATGGGGGTTTCGTGGGACATAGTTGGGTTGAGAATGAATGGTTAAGGGTTAATGGTTAATGGTTGAGAGTTGAGGGTTTGTTGTAGGTCTATTATCCCTTACCTATTGTTTTCAGGGTTATTGAACTTATGACCACGCAACATTCGCTCTCAACTATTCGCTCTCAACCCTTAACTCTCAACTCTCAACAAATTAGTTCTTGCGCCGAAACAACAAAAACGGCCCATTTTCGCCCTCATAGGCATAATTGGCCTCGACATAATTGTAGATCGGGGTCGCCAATTTGTAATCCGCCAGATAATCATTATTCAACCACGGAAAATCGGCTTTGGTGAGAATGACATAAAGCGGTTTGTTGCGGCTTAGACCATCGACATATTGCTGCACATGCAGGGCATAACTAGGCGTGCCGCGTTTTTTGATCCACACATTTACAAATGAAAAACGGGTGGCATTGCGCCGGCCGGCTAAGGTGTAAACCCAAGGCGCATCGCCAAAAATGGCGATGCTATCGTCGGGGCTGGTTTTGTCGCGTATGTATTCGCTGATCGGGATATGTGCACCTTGTTTGCTTTCGAGATATTGATCACGTAGAGATTTATGCTGCACCAACACATTGTCATAGGCATCCAACATCATTGGGGTCATGCGATAAATGAGCAAGGCAACAGCAACAACAAATACCCCCCCCCCCCCGTAGAGACGGGTCGGTGACCCGTCTGTCGGCGACCTGTCTCCTGTCGATGCCCCGTCTTTTTCGGCAAACGCCGCCCCGGCTAACAGCGCCACCGGCACATGCATGAGCGTAAAATGATATTGAATGTAATTGCCTTGCCAAATACATAAGACAATGGTTGTAACCAAATAAGCGATCAGATAAACAATCGCAAGCGGCTTTAATTTTAAGCCGCGCCCAATACCAATGGCCCCCAATAACAGCACCAACGGGAAACCGCCGCCCAACACATTGGCCGCCGCTGTGGCTGGGCCGAGGGTACGCTTGAAGTCACCACTCACATCAGCCCCATTGTCAAAAAAGCGCAACATCATACGCGCCATGCCGTCGGGGGGTAATGGCTCGGTCAATGGGAAATTTTCGCGTAAGAAATTGAGTTGCGCCAGCAATGTTTGCAACCCGTCGGTTTGCAAAGCGTAATAAAGCACCCCAAGCAACATCGGCAACACTGCGCCCAGCGCAAAAGAGCCAAGAACCAAGAACCCAGAACCCAGATTAAGAGATCGGCGATTCAAGAATAGCTGCAAAATTAAGAGCAGCCCAAACCCCATTCCCGCCAACACGAAAATATATTTAAACCAAAACGTCACGCCGATGCACACCCCAGCCAATAAAAGTGCTGAGTGCTGAGGGTTGAGTGCTGAGAGTTGAGTGCTGAGTGCTGAGGGTTGAGTGCTGAGGGTTGAGAGTTGAGAGTTGAGGGTTGATTGACTAATTCTTGGTTCTTGGTTCTTGATTCTTGGCTCTTGGCTCTTGGCTCTTGGTTCTTGGTTCTTGGCTCTTGGCTCTCTCACCATCGCCCAAAACGCCAACGCCAAAAACAGGTTACAGAAGGTCTCGGCCTGATCCATCGACCAGTAATTGATACCGGCATACATCAGCCAATAGAGCGTAGCGGCAACCCAAGCGGCGCGTGGCCCAAATACATCACGCGCGATGCGGGCGATGACGAGGCTGGTGATGGCCTGCCATAGCAATGTAAAGGCGTGAACGGCCCACGCCGATGGCGAAAACGACATGGCGATGGCATACATCACCATCACGCCCATTTGTTTGGTCTCGAAACAATCACGAATGGGCACACCGCCCAAGCGAATGACATCGCCGCACGCGGCATACACCATTTGGTCAAAGCCAAATGGATACCAAAGTTGAGGCAAGGCGACAAGGGCAAGGACGGTGACAAATATTAGCGAACTTACAAATTTTAAAACTTTCGACATAACGGCGATGAATATTTAATGAGTAAATGGCTGCAAATCCTCAATTAAACGCTTGCTACGTTCTTGCCGCCAAATCGCGTCAACATGATAAGGCGAATCAAACATATGCTCAGTAGGGTAGACATAGCAATCTGGGGTTCCTAAAATAGGAATATTCAGCCTTTGACGCAGTTGAGCATGATGATCTTGGTAAAAGGTTGGGTCAAGTTGATAGAGATGATTGGGCCAAGATGGATAAACCATCACTACACGCGCCCCTCGTGCACGAGCAAATTCATCAAATTGGTTCAAATATTGAATACTGTTTTGGTCAAAAGATAACTCACGCCAATTAATATTTGCTGGGGCTTTGCTATCAGCATTATTTATGCGGCTTCGATCGGAGGCGGGGATATTCAGGTGATCGATAAAATCGCCTAAATAATTATAAGCAAATGTTAAATCTGGGCCAGATGGAATTTGGCGAATGCGATCTCCAATGCGAGAAGGCAGGCGATTCAAGGCAATTAACAATGCTGATAACTGGTCTCGAATTGGGAAATAAACAGCGCTACGGGGAAAAGTTGCGTGAATCACAGACGGCATAATATAGTCTGTTTCAATCAATTTGAGAGCATCTATATAAAACAAATGATACTCCGGTGAAATCACAATTAAATCACCAGATCGAACATATGGGCGAATTTCATCAAGGTGAAATTTTAGGCCAAAATAAACGTTTAGTCCTAAATTAAACACGTTTGTATTTAATTCTTGTTGTAATCGGGCACTATCAACCCCAAATGCAAGATTCGAACCACCGATAAGAACGACTTTAGGAGAAGCCATTTGTTGTAATACCCGATGTTTTGCAATCGTTACGCCCAAGCTTCGGCTTTCTTCGGGGCGCGTAATAATGCCAATAAGCAAAGTACTCATTGCAATCACAAGCCCTAAAGATAGCAGTTTTGTAAAAAAAACACGCATATTAAAATTGAAAATAGATAAAATCAGCCTCTGCATTAAAGAATTTGCCCAATATTAGAATCATCATTACGGATAGATAATAAAGAGCAAACCTACTCCATAACGGAAGTTGTCGAATCTGTTGCCGCAAGCTACCAAATGCGAGGCTATGCTGTTGATAAATTTCTACGGCTAATAAGCCCACAATAAGTGCAAAAGCAAAAAACAATTCAATATTGCCGCCTATTAGCACTGAAATACGATTAAAATTTGCATTTGCAATAGAAATATGTGAAATGATGTAAATGCTGTCTTGCAAATTTTCTGCTCTAAAGAATACCCAAGCATACATGACGAATATGAAAACCCCACACCATTTCAATAGGCGTATTACGTTTCGTGAGATTGTAGGGTTAATTAGGTTATGCAGTTTTTTGGGGTTTATAGCTTGGTTAATTAGGGAAGCAAGTTTGCCAAGCCAAATCTCGGAAATAAGATATAGGCCATGCAAGGCTCCCCATAGCACAAAGGTCCAGCTTGCGCCATGCCATAAGCCACTCACTAAAAAAACAAAAAGCAGGTTAAATTGCCAACGCCATAGCCCAACCCGATTCCCACCAAGGGGAATATACAAATAATCTCTGAACCAAGTAGATAATGAAATATGCCAACGAGACCAAAAATCTGAAATTGAAGTCGCTAAATAAGGCCGACGAAAATTTTGCATTAGTGTAAAACCCATCACTTGTGCAGCGCCAAGCGCGATATCAGAATAGCCAGAGAAGTCACAATAAATTTGAAAAGTAAAAAAGAATGTCGCAATAAGCAATTCAAAACCAGTATATTGAGAAGGATTGGTATAAACGGTGTTGACGAGTATGGCTAAACGGTCTGCAATAACTACTTTTTTAAACAAGCCCCAAGTCATTAATTGTAGTCCTGAGGCAACTCGTTGAGAATTGAAATGTTGCTCAGTTTGCAGTTGTGATAATAGATTTTGTGGCCGTTCAATTGGCCCTGCAACCAATTGCGGGTAGAACATAACAAATAGTGCAAATTGGCCCAAATGCCGTACTGCTTTTTGATGTCTGCGATAAATTTCAATGGTGTAACTCATTGACTGAAAAGTATGAAATGATAAACCAATGGGCAATATAAGATTCGAGAAAGAAGTTGATGGCAGGTTAAAAGTTTCAGTAACAGTAGTTTAGTCTAAAAGTAGGGATGTTGTTCAAATCTGTAGTAAAACAGAGGGTATGAAAAAAAAAGAAGAACAACATCCCCCCGCAGTATACAAAACAGTCGAAGCAATCATAGCAACGCTAGCAAGCATCAACAAAGGAACAG
>CAMDWA010000032.1 GCA_945877855.1 Thermoflexus hugenholtzii JAD2
AAACCCTCTCCGAGAAAAATCAAAGCGATAAGGTCAAAATCACGAGAGGGCCTTTAGGCGCGTGGACAAAGCTCACATGCCTAAAGGCCCTCTCGTGATTTTGACGAAAATTTGTTTTACTTGCCCTGTTTTTTGAAAGCTACAGTTAACGCAGCCCAGCCGCAATGGCCTTAACCAAATCGCCTTGAACGGCATCGGCAGACAATTCCCAAATCATCACACCGCCGAGATCGCGGCTGAGCACATAATTCATTTTGCGCCCAATGGCTTGCGGGTCATCGTAGCCCCAAAAGATACCTGCCGTTTTGTTATACAGCCAAGCACCTTGGGTCACGTCATCTCGAAAATTCTCGTATTGGGCATCGGTTTCGCGCAAGGCCTTTAAAGCGCGATAGCTCGAAGTGCCATCACCATGCGACCCGGGAGCGGCGGCTTGGGCGGGTTGCCATAACCCATTGTTGGTGGGGCCAACGCCCTGCCAACCACGCCCAAAAAACGCCACGCCCATCACCATTTTTTTAACCGGAACCCCGCCATTTAAATAAGTTTGAATGGCAGAATCGGTCCAAGTTTGGTAGGAATAAACTGGGTTGGCGGATGAGCCATAAAGTGACGAATGAAAATTAGTATAGTTGTCCCACGTGCCATGAAAATCGTAAGACATAACGCTGATGTAGTCAAGATAATTGTGAATTTTATTGATTTCAATTTTCTTGATCTTTTCTTGGGTGGCTGGGGCGGCAATTGACAACCAATATGATTTTTGGGTGGTGGTCGTTAAGGCATTTAATTGCTCACGAAATTCGGCCAACAGTGCAGTGAAATTTTGAGTATCTTGAGCGCGATAGTTCTTGCTTGCACCCTCTACGCCCGGAAATTCCCAATCGATATCGATGCCATCAAACACCCCGGCAGCGCTAATACCCTCACCCACAAACCCTTTGATATAAAGATCAACACATGACTCGACAAATTTTTTGCGCGATTCAGCCGTCAATGCCACATCCGAAAATTTATCCGACCAATCCCATCCGCCAACCGAAATCATGATTTTCAAATTAGGGAATTGGGTTTTGAGTTTGCGCAATTGGTTCAAGTTGCCTTTTAGCGTAGCAGCCGCTTCGTCATCGGCAACCCCATCGACACTATTGGCAGCGGTATGGGCCTTTTGAATATCGGCGACCGGATCTCCCAGGACACATTTTAGGTCACTTGAGATATTTGAAAAGGCGTAATTGATATGCGTTAATACCTTAGCCGAGCCGCTTTCGCGAATGTCTTTGACATAATAATTTTGGCTAGCCACCGCACCCGCTGGATAATAACCAATGACATGCTTAGGCGGCGGCAAGGGTGTTGCCGTTGGCGCAATGGCTGCCGAGGGTGGTTTGGGCGGCGCACTGCCCGCGCCACCTTGTCTTTGGCTGCTTTCGGGCACAGCGCTTTGCGGCGAACATGCAGTTAGGCTGATGACGATCAGGGTCGCCATCGTAAGGGCGCGGAAAAGTTGAGAGTATGAACACATTTTTGTAATTAAACGCAAATCCCTGTGAATATTAGAAAGGGGTCTTCTCAATAATGTAATACCAACCTCAAGATCAAGATGGATTTTGGCTGCACATATTTTGTGCGTCATTCCGACCCTTCGACAAGCTCAGGGTAAACTACGAGGAGGAATCTTTGCGTAAACATAATCATCATGCTGATTTTCCGCAAAGACCCCTCGCTTCGCATCGGGGTGACATGGCAATTTATTTAACCTGTTTTATTCCATTTTGATGAAGTAGTTGGTATAAGATAAATAGAGCAGATGCCGAGTTGATGAAAGGTTTTGCCGATTTCCTCAATTTTTACCCTTTCTTTTGGGGTAACACTTTAGTGTATAAGAGATTTTCCTAGATTGGTCGTGGGGCAAAGGTTGCAAATTTTGCTACGTCGAGCGATTCATATCTCGTTCTATAATCGCCGCCCATGTCTAGTCTGCTCGGCGTTTTCCTCGGTTTAGCCTCTGCCATTGTATGGGGCAGTGGTGATTTTTTCGGCGGGCGGGCGGCGCTCAAGGCCAGCCAATATCAAGCGTTATTGCTAACCGGCGTGGCGGGCTGGCTGGCCTTGTTGGGGTTAATGTTGGTATTCGGCGAATCATTGCCAACCGGGCAAAATGTGATGTGGGCGCTTGTGGCAGGTCTAGGCGGCGCATTGGGGCTTCTATCGCTTTATCACGGGTTGTCGCTAGGCAATTCGGCCATTGTCGCGCCCACTTCGGCTGTCACCAGCGCCGCCGTCAGCGTTATTTATGGCAGCCTGCGCGATGGCTTACCCAACCCGCTCAAGCTACTCGGCTTTGTCTTGGGGCTATTGGGCATTTGGTTTGTGGCGCAAACAAGCAGCAGCAACAGCCAAAATATCGGCGAGGGTCAAGTGCCTCCCAAAAAGCCGAGCACCTCACCTTTAATTTTTGCGCTGTTGGCGGGTTTAGGCTTTGGCCTGTTTTTTGTCTTTATCGCCCAAGTCGAATCTACAGCCGTGTTTGCGCCGCTGGTGGTCTCACGTTTAGCCATCATTGTGGTCGCCATCGGCTTACTAATCATTCAGCGCCAAGCCATCCCCAACCCCCTGCGCAACCCCGCCGGTGTGGTGGCTGGCTTGTTTGATGTGGGCGGCAATGTGTTATTTTTGTTCGCCAAACAATACGCTCGTTTCGATGTCGCATCGGTCTTATCGTCGCTTTACCCAGCCAGCACAGTTTTATTGTCATGGCTTATTCTCAAAGAGCGCTTAAGCAAAACCCAAGTGCTTGGGCTTTTGATTTGTTTGGTCGCCGTTGGGTTAATATCGATATAAAATTCTCGTCAAAATCATAATTCCTCTACCTTCGTAGAGGATAGGGGATTGTATTTTTGACATATATGGAGCAAATTCCTAGAACTTGGTTATATCTGCCCTCACTCCTTTAGGGAGATAAGGGGATTTGGCAGGTTTTAATTTACTGGGGCGTGATCGCTCGATCATAAGATACTGTTTTTTTGCCTATACAAGATAAGTGTTTCTCCAGCAATCAGCACGGGGGCGTTAATAAATTGTTCTACTGCTTGATTGTGTAAGTGTTTTCTGTCAAAACTTACTAATACATCAACGGCTGCTTTTTTTGCTGCGGCAATGATAGGTGCATCAAATGGGTCAGTGACATAAGCATATGCGTTTCTGATTTCTTGTAGATCAGCATTGACGATATGCCAATACGGTTGGGTTCGTAACTGGGCGAGTGTTTTTATCTGGTCTGGCTTTTTTAGCTGCAAGTTAGTTTCAACTTCAACGAACGCATGATTACAGGTAACCAGTTCTAATTGTTGTGTTTGCGCCAGTCTTACCAGTTCAAATGATGCACCTGTAAGCGATATACATGTAGCAAATATAACATTTGCATCAAAAAATACCCTAAACATGGGTTTGTTCTAACTCTTGACTTAGTTCAGGGTATGCTTTTTGAAAGGCAATTGCACGGTTTTCTTGCCACTCGTCATACGTAATTCCTGCAGCTTTTAGTGCTTTTTCAAACTCGTTTTCAATTTCAAATGTTTGTTCGTTTAATGCGCGAATAGAGATTTCGCCATTGTTTTTGATGACCCAAGCAACATTACTTCCCTTATCTACGCCTAGCTTTTCGCGGATGATCTGGGGCATGATGAGGTGTCCTTTTACGCCCATCTTCACTACTTCAATTGTTGACATTTGCATAGCTCCTATATAAGTTATAACTATTATAACTTTTAGTATACTTGGTTTTGTTTTATTAGACCAAGTTGATCTGTTTTTTGTTCGATCAGGCAAAATTATGGGCAGCCGGTCTTAGTAATATTAAGTTGCTGTTTTGATCTTTATACTACAATCTCACATCGATAGTGAAATCGGTGAACCTGCGCTATCTTTTTAATTTAAAATTTTGCTATGCAGTTCTACTTTATACGCCACGCCCAATCGCAAAATAATGCGTTATGGGATGCGACCGGCTCAGATGCCGCCCGCCTCGAAGACCCCGAACTCACCCTGATTGGGCAACAACAAGCCCAATATGTGGCCGAATTTATGCGGGTTGGGCAAACCAAAGCCGCCACCAACACCCACAAACACAAACACGACCCGCAAAATGTGCATGGGCTTGAGCTAACCCATTTATATTGCAGCCTAATGACCCGCGCCGCACAAACCGCCACCGCCATCGGCAACGCCATCAATTTGCACCCAGTGGCATGGCCCGATGTGCATGAACATGGCGGCATCTATTTAACCAATACCGCCGGTGAACGGGTGGGCTTGCCCGGCAAACCACGCAGCTACTTCAGGCAAAACTTCCCACATTTGCAATTGCCCAACGACCTTGATGAACAGGGTTGGTGGCAAAACCGCCCGTTTGAAGTTTGGGATGTATGTAACCAACGCGCCGCGCGTTTTGTAAATGAGCTACAAGCCCGGCATGGCAATAGCAATGATCGGGTGGGCGTGGTCAGTCATGGGGCGTTTTATGGCTCGGTCATGCGTTACATTCTAAAAATGCCGCCTTACGACGATCATCCATCTTGGTTTACGCTCAACAATGTCGCCATCACCCGTGTTGACTTTAACCCCAAAGAAATTTTGGTGGTTTACATGAATCGCTGTAACTTTTTGCCCAGCGAAATGGTAAGTTGATAGTAGATAGTTGAAAGTGATAGTGATAGTTGCGTATTTAACTCTCAACTATCACTATCAACTATCTACTTCATACGCTCAACCCTCAGCGCCTCACCCGACCCCATCACTTCGGTGGCGAGGCTGCCCAAGCGGTTTGCCAATTGCCCAGTTTGCGGCAATGCCCAACCATGCAAACAGCCATAAATTGCGCCAGCGCTAAAGGCATCGCCCGCGCCGGTGGTATCGATGACCTTGGCAGGCACGGCGGGTAACGAATGGGCTTGGTCGCGGGTGGCGATGACGCAGCCATTTGCGCCAAGCTTGAGCGCAACCATACAAACCCCCGTGTCAAAAAAAGACGCAAGCAATTCAGGCACGGTTGGCTGACCTTGGGCCAATGGGGTCGGCATGATGGCCTCGGCCTCGTCGCGCCCCATCACGCACAACGCCAAATGCGGCAACAAGGCCCGTATTTGCTCGGGCGCATTTTGGGCCGGGTAAAGCGCGGGGTCAAGCGAAATAGGTATTTGACGCTGCCGCGCCCATTCAACCGCCTGCCACACCGCCGCCCGCTGCGGCAAATTGAGCAAGGCATAACCCGAAATGTGCAGCCAATCGGCCTGCTCAAACAGCGCGGGGGGCATTTGGCCCGGGTCGGTGTGAACATTGGCCCCACGATGGGTAAACATACTGCGTTCACCATCGGGGGTGATGGCGTTGAACAACACCGAAGTGCTAACAATGGGGTCACGCTGCACGGTGCTGGTCGCTACCCCACAGCGCTGCAAGGCTTGCAAGGCAATGCTGGCCCATTCATCTTGCCCAACCCGCCCGATGATGTGAGCGGTCAGGTGTTGGAGGCCGCCCAGCCTGCCCAATTTTGCCAGCACCACCGCCGCATTGCTAGCCGAGCCGCCCAGCGACAATTGTATGCCGCTGGTCAGCACCTCGCCACCCAGTGCCGGTAGCGCTGGCACGCGCATTTGCACATCAATATTGATATCGCCGAGCAGTAAAACGTGTTTCATTTTAAAAATACGACTCAGGCGTAACGTCATACATAACGCTAACTTCACGCAATGGGGGACTGGCATACAAACTAAAGTGCGAGCTTACACCCTTGTAATGTGGTGCGTTATCGATATCTAACACATACTCTAATGCTGCAACTGTGCTGGTTGCTACATGATGTGTTTTTTGATTTTCCACATAGGCCACAGCTATTGGCAGCTGTTTTTCGCCCAGGGTTAGCACGCCATAGCCGCGTTGCCATTGCAATTTAAATTCATGCGAGCTTGCGCCTTTTACAAGATGTAACAAATCTGCAATCGCTACTTTAGGCGGCACCGACACAATCATATGAATATGGTCATGCCAGCCATTAATTGCATGAACCATTGTTTCAAGCTCATTGGCTTTGCGAACGCAATATGCAAACAAACGCGGCTCAATGTCAGGGGTAATGAGCGCCTCGCGGTTTTTTGTGCTCCAAATTAAATGATAAAACGTGCGCCAATATGACATATTGGGGCATTATCTCCGATGATTTGCTTGCGCTAGTTAAATGCACTGTGCATATGCCCGTGAATACACTTTTCAAACGCGCTGAAGCGCGTTCGCCGGATTTTTAATGCGTTTTAACGCATTTGTTTTATTCAGACCGTGAAATTCACGGGCAGGCATACGCAAATCTGTGCTGAAAGACAAATTCTAAGTCTTAATTTGGCGCATCTGCCACCCCCCCCGATAGCCAGCGCATGAAACCCTGCCCGAGCGAAGCCGAGGCCGCAGTTGGGCAACGTGGCTGCGCCGCAAGTTAAAATACCTACGTTGCGCAAGATACACGCTCGCCTCGGCCTTGCCGCGGGTTTCATCTACCTCATCCTCGGCCTCAGCCTCGCCTACAACATGCGCGGGCTGCGTTTCGATGACCCCTTCATCACCTATCGCTACGCCGAAAACCTCGCCAGCGGCAACGGCTTTGTGTTTAACGTTGGCGATGCCAAGCCAACGCTGCTCACCACCAGCCCACTCTACGCGCTGTTGCTCAGCCTGCCCCGTTTCTTAGGGGCCGATATCCCCAGCGCCAGTTATTGGATCAGCGTCGCAGCACTGCTAGCAGCAGCCTTTGGCATTTATGCACTGGGGCTTCAGCAACAACGCCCATTTGTCGGGTTTTCGGGCGGCTTGGCCCTGCTGCTTTTTCCATTGTTGTGGCTCACTATGGGTTTCGAGACCCCGCTATTTATTGCCGTGTCGGTATGGGCCGCGTGGGCGATGGGGCTAGGCCGACGTCGCACCGGTGCGCTGTTGGCTGGGGTGTTGTGTGGCGTGGCAATGGGGCTGCGTGGCGATGGCGTGTTGGTGCTAATGGCGATCATCACCATCATGCTCATATGCGCCTTGCCGCAACCGCACAGCCTCGCCCTCGCCCTACCCATCCCCCCGCCCCAAACCGGCTGGCAACGGCTAGGGCTGCTGCTACGCAGAGCATTCATCACCGATCGCCCCAGCACCCTCAGCGGCAACTTTACCCACGCCCTCAAAACTCTCCGTCAACCCTCAACGCTCAACTATCCACTCTTAACCCTGTGCGCTGCCCTCGCCGTTTACGCCCCCTTCGCCCTGTGGCTCACCCTACAATTTGGCTCACCCATCCCCACCACCCTCGCCACCAAAACCGCCCAAGCGGTGGCGGGCTTAACCGGCTTTTACCCATTCACGCGCTACCCCGAAGGGGCGCTCATTCTCATCCGCGCCTACCGCGAGCAATCGCGTTTTTTCTTTAGCGTGCTGATCGGGTTAGCCATTGCCTTGGGGCTGCGCACCCTATTACGCTCGTTACTGTTGCTTTTCAGGCGCAACAAACGCCAATGGGCGGCGCATTTGGCGTGGTCGCTTGTGCAATTTGGCCAAACGCAGGGTGGCTTGGCCGTGCTGATTTTATGGGCGGTGCTGCATTTTGTTGGCTACAGCCTCTTGGGCGTGGCCCCCTATGTTTGGTATTACGCCCCCATGATCCCGGGCATTACCGTGTTGGTTGGCATGTTGGCGACCCGCCAACGCCCACAAGCGCGGCTGGCCCAAGTGTTGGGCGCGCCCGGTCAGTGGCTGCACCGCGCTGTTTTTTTGTTGAATTGTGCGCTGCTGCTGGTGGTCGATCTCGCCATTATTGGGGTATTACGCGGGGGCACGCCGCCCCCACCCAGCCAAATCGCGGCCAAAATTTTACCCGAAACCAAGGTCGATATTTATCGGCGGGTGGGCGAATGGCTGCGCGACAACACCCCGCCCAACGCCAGCATCGGTGTCACCGAGCTGGGCGTGATGAGTTATTACGCCCAACGCCACGCCGTCGATTTTCTCGGCCTCACCCACCCCCAATACCGCGACAGCATACGACATGGCGACTTTTTGCGCGGCCTCTTAGCCGAGCAACCCGACTATGTGGCGTTAACCAACGTCAATTCAATCTATACCCTCAACCCACAACAAGAGGCATGGTTTCGGGCGCTCTATCAGCCAGTCGCCCAATTTGAAGACGCGCGTTTTTGGGGGTCGCCAATGACAATCTGGCAACGAGCACAAGCGCCGATAACGGCGGCCCAAGCCATCGACAATGGCCTGCACGATCTGGGCGATGGCTGGCAAGTGACAGGATTACGTAGCAACAGCCAAAGCGTGGCGGCTGGGCAAGCCATGCGCATTAGCGTGCGCTTGCGGGCGGGCACGGGCGCGGCTGGGCGCGAATTGCGGATGCAACCGATTTTCATGCAGGGTGATGATGGTTTGCCGGTCGTCAGCCGCCTCATCAACACCCAACTTTGGCGGCAACACGATGAAGACTGGGTCGATTTTGCCTTTGTAGCACCCGCCGAGCTAAAAAAAGGCGCATATCGCATCAACCTACGCTGGGTTGACGGCGGGCCAGAGGTCAACGCTGGGCTGATCAAAGTGCCATTGGGCGAGGCTACAACCCCACCGAGTGCGTTACTCACCGATTTGAGCAACGGGGTGCGGGTGGCGCGGCTGGCAGCGCCCCTGACAGCTTGCCTCGGCAAAACTGTCGAGATCCCATTACAATGGCTGGGCGGCGATGCCCTTGGCAATAATTTGACAGCGTTTGTGCATGTGCGTGACGGGCAGGGTAAAACCATCGCCCAAACCGATGGCCCGCCGCGCAATGGCCTCTACCCCACCTCGGTGTGGGGGCACAATGAGGTCATCCCCGACCCGCGCTCCCTGCCGCTTCCGGCGGCGCTTTCGGCGGGCAATTATGCTATCGTGGTGGGGTTATATGCCCCACAATCAGGGGCGCGGCTGCCGGTGTCGCCGTCGGCTTATCGCACCGCCGATGGCGGTGTGCAGATTGGCGAGTTACAGATCGAAAAGTGTGATTAACGGTGAAAGATTCATGTCAATTACAATCTTCATACAGCCACAAGCGTATATTCAGTTTCTTCGGTGCGCCAAGCTGCATAAATTAGTGCTTGACGAATATCGTCTGCTTCTAGATAGGGATATGCTTTTAAGATATCGGGCTGAGTATACCCAGAGGCAATTAAACCGATAATCGTCCCAACAGTAACACGCATTCCACGAATACAGGGCTTTCCACCCATCACGTTTTGATTAAAGGTGATTCGATCTAAATTAAGATTTGTAACCCTCATGGTTAAATCATAGCATGAGATCGGCTATTCCCTAATTTGCTTTTCGACTTTTGTAATCACCTATGTATGCAATTACAATTTGTTTATTAGCTGTTTCGTGCGCGTGCCCAGACGCGCACGAAGCGGTATTATTACAAAATGAAACAAATAATCATTATCGGCGGTGGCATTGGCGGCTTATGCACGGCGCTGGCACTACAACAAAAGGGCTTAACCGCTCAGGTTTACGAAACGGTCAACGAGATCAAGGCCGTTGGCGCGGGCATCATCTTGGCCCCCAACGCCATGAATGTATTGGCGCGGCTGGGGCTGGCCGACCGCGCCAAAGCGCTTGGCATGGAATTAGAACACCTTGAATTGACCGACGCGGCTGGCAAAAAATTAATGCCAGTGCCCAATAAAGAAGAAACAATACGCGATTTTGGGTTTGCAATGATAGCGCTCTTACGCTCATCACTATATGACCTGTTGCTTAAAGCGCTGCCCCCCAACACAGTGCTGACCAACAAACATTTTGAGCGCTACGAAGAAAACGCCGACGGCGTGACCGCCCATTTTACCGATGGCACACAGGCCACCGGCAGCGTGCTAATTGGGGCCGATGGGGTGCGCTCGGCGGTGCGGCGGCAATTGTTGCCACAAGTGCAATTGCGTTATTCTGGTCAAACCTCATATCGCGGGGTAGCCAATATGGCATTGCAAGGCGCACAAGCCCATATTGCGCGTGAGGCCTGGGGCAGCCCTATTCGATTAGGGTTTGTGCCCATTGGATTTGGTCAAACCTATTGGTATTCAACCGTGCAAACACCCGCCGGTGGCACTGATGTTGACAAAGCCAGTGCAAAACGCCAATTGCTAGCATGGGCGCAAGAATTTGATGGCATAAGTCGCGCGATTATCGAAAATACACCCGATCAAAGCGTCATTCGCACCGATATGTATGATTTGCCGCCCTTGCCAACGTGGCACAGCGGGCGGGTGGTTTTGTTGGGCGATGCCGCCCACGCCACCACACCAAACCTCGGCCAGGGTGGGTGTCAGGCCATCGAAGATGCCTTCGTCATTGCCGATCAATTGAACCGATTGTCAGCACAACAAGCGCCACAACACGCATTCGCCGAATATGAGCGCATACGCAAACCCAAGGCCGAGTTGGTGGTGGCACGCTCGCGCCAGCTTGGGTCAATGGTGCATTTGCGTTATGGCTGGCAGCGTGCCTTGCGCAATGGGCTGTTGCGCCGCATACCCGCCTCGATGGGCAAAAAACAGAGTCAAGACATTCTCGCGCTAAATTTTTAGGACAGATTTCACGCAAAGA
The DNA here is from genome assembly GCA_945877855.1 of Thermoflexus hugenholtzii JAD2. Lineage (GTDB taxonomy): Bacteria > Chloroflexota > Anaerolineae > J036 > Brachytrichaceae > AQU-03. The sequence goes on from CAMDWA010000032.1 coordinate 10,663, forward strand.
CGCAAAGGCGCGAAGCTTTTTAATTTTTGCGCCTTTGCGTCTTTGCGTGAAATCTTTCTTGATAAATCCGTATTGTTTGATGTTTGCATGTGCATTTGCCTAAAACGGCTATACTCGCGGCAACATGCAGCTTATTAACCTGAACGGCACATCCCCCTCCGAGCCAACGCTCGATTTAGCCGCCACACTTGAATTTGCGCGTCAACTCGCCCGCGACACAGGCGAATATTTAACCCACACCCAAGCCGACATCGCCGCTCTTAGCCAACAAACCCTCAAATATGATGGCAGCGTCGTCACCGCTTCCGATATCGAATCGGATCGCCGCATCACCGCCGCTATTTTGCAGCGTTTTCCAAGTCACACCATTTTGTCTGAAGAACGTGACCGCGTTTATGCCGGGCAAGAATGGTGCTGGATGATCGACCCAATCGACGGAACGAGCAATTTTGCCAGTGGCTACCCAATTTGGGGCGTGTTAATTGGCCTATTGCATTATGGGGTGCCGGTGCTGGGCGTGGCCGATTTTCCGTTATTACACGAACAATTTTATGCCGCTAAGGGCTTGGGCGCATGGCGCAACGGTTTGCCCATTCGCGGGGCTGCCCATGCAAAATTCGAGCATTATCATTTGCTGGCGTGTTGCTCGCGCACCTTTAAACATGGCGATTTGCCGCTCAAGGTCAAGGCGCGGGTGGCTGGCTCAAGCGGCTACGATTTGGCCTCGGTGGCCTGTGGGCGCTGCGCCGCAACCATTAACATGACGGTGCATGTATGGGACGTGGCTGCGTGTTGGGTGTTGCTGAACGAGGCCGGTGGTTTCGCCCAAACCACCGTGCCTAATCAATTGTTCCCCCTCAAACAAGGCATCGACTATGCTTCGGTCGAATTTGCTATTTTGGCGGCTGGCAACCCTACGCTTTTGGCCGAAGCCAACGCCAAACTGAGTGACCGCGTGAAAGTGAGCGGATAGGAATAGAATAGATTCTGAGTTAATAAAAAGTCTTGCCGATTTCACGATCGATCCCTCAAAGCTACGCTTTGGGGGATCGATCGTGAAATCGGCGAAAACCATCGCCTTATATCTTCCACTCGCCGCCCACCATCACCCGATTGACTTTGGTGGTTAACATTTGTTCGGGCGAAATGGCCGTAAGATCCTGTGAAAGCATGATCAAGTCGGCCAATTTGCCAACTTCGAGCGAACCAACCTCGCGCTCACTGCCACCGGCATATGCTGCACCCAAGGTATAGCCATAAATGGCTTCGTCGATGGTCAAGCGCTGCTCTGGCTGCCAGCCTTGTGAGCTGGGGCTGCCATCGGCCCGCCGTCGCGTAACCGCCGCATAAATACCAAGAAACGGATCAAATGGCTCAACTGGGGCATCTGACCCAAACGCCAGCTTTGCGCCAGCGTTTAGCAATGAGCGCCACGCATACGACAAATTCGAGCGTTGTTCGCCCAACAGTTTTAAGGCCATTGGCATGTCTGAGGTGCAGTGAATGGGCTGCGGTGAGGCGATCACGCCTAATTTTGCAAATCGTGGGATATCTTCGGCATCGAGATGTTGGGCGTGTTCGATGCGGTGGCGCAAATGAGGCATTGGGCCAAGTGCTTTTTGGCAATTTTCAATTGCATCTAACACATCGCGATTGCCGCGATCACCAATGGCATGAACGACAATGCAAAAATTAGCCTTAGCACAGCGAATGGTGACATCAAACAACTCTTCTTTATCAAAGGTGGGCAAACCACAGTTATCGCCATCATTTAAATAAGGTGACAACATAGCCGCTGTGCGCTGGCCTAGTGCACCATCGATAAAAATTTTGACCCCGCCAATGCGCAGCCAACTATCGCCAAAACCACTATGCAACCCAAGATCGATAATCGTCTCTAAATCTTCGACCGGCAATTGCTTGACAATGCGCAAGGTCAATTTGCCTTGTTGTTTCAAACGTTGATAGGTCGAAAATGTTTTCATCCCGCCTGCGCCATCCATACAATGCACACCGGTTAGCCCAGCCAAATTCATGGCGTGCATTACGTCGATCACGGCAGCTTCTTCTTGTTCAAGCGTCAACTCTGGCACATGTTGATCGACCAAACGCAAGGCCGTTTCGAGCAACATCCCGCTCGGCGCACCGCTGGCATCATGCACAATTTCACCACCGGGCGGGTTAGGCGTATAGGCAGTAATGCCACAGGCCCGCATGGTAGCGGTATTGATCCACATCCCATGCCCACTGCGCGAGCTAAGCGCCACAGGGTTGTTAGGCGCAACCGCGTCTAAATCTGCCGCCGTCGGAAACTCTGGCGAACCCCAATCATTATGTTGAAACCCGCGCCCCAGCAACCATTCACCCGGCTTGGCTTTATCGGCTGCGGCTTTTACAATCGCTAACGCTTGCGCTTTGCTCGGCACATCCATCAAATTTATGCGTTTCATCGCCAAACCGGTCCATTCAAGGTGCAAATGGGCATCGATCATGCCCGGCATCACAAATGCCCCATTGAGATCAATATGCTGCGCATCGGGTAAATGAATTGCCTTTATTTCGGCATCGCTGCCAATGGCCACAATTCGATCATTCGCAATGGCGATCGCACTTGCGCGGGGTTGGTTGGGGTTCACCGTATAGATGTTCCCATTGGTAAAAATGTAGCTCATAGTTTAATAATTAAAATTATGCTTGATTTATATCATAACGTTGCGTAGATTATGAGTATATCTCCTAATATCTCATTATTTTCGTGGTGCAAAGAAAGTTTTTCTCAGCAAATTCGGTCTAAAGAATGAGAAGGAAATAAGTTAATAGCAGATAGTAGATAGTGGATAGTTAAGAATAAATCGTAATACCTTGATCTGTTACTTCATCCCTCAACCTTGAACCACTATCCACTATCTGCTATCTACCACTTCTGGTAAAGTGGTAGGCGTGGCAATAAAGAGACGCTGGCGATGGGATCATGGGCTGCTATTTGTGGCTGGGCTATTGCTTTATAGCGCAACCTTACAAACCGATGTGCAAGCCGCCGACAGCGGCGAATTTCAGGTTGTCGCGTGGACATTTGGCATTGCCCACCCGCCCGGTTACCCGCTGTTTACCCTCATCAGCGGGCTATTTGCCCATTTACCATTGGGCAGCCCTTATGCCCAAATGGCGTTTATGTCGGCGCTGGTTTCAGCCATCACTTTGGTATTAGTGGCTGCGAGCACCGCCAAAATCGCTCAAACCCAACATTTCAGCACTTTATTACCCGCGCTTGCCCTCGCCACCAGCACCACCTTTTGGGCACAAGCCACCACCGTCAATATTCGCAGCCTGACCACATTTTTTATGGCGCTCATGCTGTGGGCCATGTTACAAAATACCCGTTGGGGCCTAATCTTGTTTTTTGCGGCCTTTGGCTTGGGGGTTGGGCATCATCTGTCGTTGCTTTTTCCCGGGGCCGTGTTTGCTGTTTATGTTTTGGTGAATTGGGTGCGCAGCGGGGCAATACGCCGCGCCCACGCGATAGGGCAGGCCATCATCATTGCTGCCGCCAGCCAATTGGTTTGGCTCTACCTGCCGATTCGAGATGCCGCCAACGCCCGCTTTGCACCCGGCAACCTCAACACCTTCGCCAACGTGCTCTATCACATACGCGGTGGCGGCTTCGAGGGCGATATGCTGTATTTTGTCTTCAAAGAACCCCAATTATTGTGGGATCGTTTGGCATTATTACCGCAATTGCTCACTTTTCAATTTGGCCCCGTCTTGCCTTGGTTGATGGCGCTTGCGGCACTCAACTTGCTCATTCGCCGCACATGGCTCGCCTGCACTTTGTTGCTGGCTTTTGCCTTGCATTTATTCATCACCCTCACCTATCGCGCCCCCCAAACCGTCGAATATGCCCTGCCGGCATGGCTCATTGCCTGTGTCGCCATTGGCGAAATTAAAAATTTAAAATTTAAAATGGAAAATGGAAAATTAGACCAATTTCTAATTCCTAATTTTAAATTTTTCATTTTAAATTTTAAATTTGCAATTCTCTTGGTTTTCGTCGGCCTAAATTTCAGCCAACGTTTGCCAAGTTTTGTGGCGTTGGCAAATGACCACAGCGTGCGTGATGCCGCCCAACGCACGCTTGAAAATGCCGCACCCAACAGCCACATTTTTGCTCAATGGCATCAGGCCACCCCGATGTGGGCCATGCAAAGCATCGACGGTCTGCGCCCCGATGTCACCGTCGAGTATGTTGACCCGCGTGGCGGCGCGGCTTACGCCACCCAATTCGCCCGCCGCATCGCCCAATCGACCGCACCCGCCCGCTATGCCACCAGCTACGATGCCGCTGCCTTTGCCACCGCCAATTTATGCGCCATCCCCCAACAAGCCATTCCGGTATGGGAGGTATTTTCATGCCCACTGACCAGTGCCAAGCCAAGCGCTACAGCGCACTCGCCGTTGCTGTTTGATGGGCGCATCGACGTTTTTAGCGTCAAGCCCGACCGCGAGGCCATTCAACAAGGCGGGCGCTTCGACGTTATCGTCATTTGGCGGTCAGCCGCGGGTTTTGTCGATGGCGATTCGCTCAGCGTGCGCCTGATGTATCCCGATGGGCGTTTGGCAAGCAATATCGACCTGCGGCTTGACCCGCAGCAACAGCCCGGCCAAGTGCAAGCGCAGCGTATTACACTCGGTGTGCCGCTTGATTTGCCGCTCGGCCCGCGCCCGTTGCTCATCGGGGCCTATCGCAGCGGGCAAATTTTTAAAACACCAGCCAACAGCGATTTTGTGGCTGTTGAATCGCTGCTCGTGCAGCCAAATACAAGCGAGATAACGCAGCCCCCGCCCAGCATCATTCGCTTTGCCGACCAAATGCAGTTAATGGCTGCCAACATTCAGCGGCGTGGCGATGTTGCCATTGTTGACCTCGACTGGCTAGCCTTGCAGCCACTGACCACCGATTACATCGTGTCAGTGCGGCTCGAAGGCGATGGCTTTTTCAAATCTCACGATGGCGTGCCCGCCTTGGGGGCCATCCCCACCCTCAAATGGCTGGCCGGTTCGCGCATCACCGACCGCCACGTCATCGCGCTCGATGGCTATCGCGGCCCCCTGCGTGGGCGCGTCGTCGTCTACGATTCGACGACCGGCCTCCCCCTGCCCAAACTCAGTAGGGAAGTGCTGAGTTCTGAGTTCTGAGTAGAAAGTACAAAGTGGCAAGTGGCAAGTGCAAAGTAGAGAACAACTTGTTTACTACTTTGCACTTACCACTTGCCACTTTGCACTCTATATCTTCTCCCACGCATACGTGGTTTTGATGAAATGGGCAAAAAATTGACCGATGGAGGGCGCAGCTAGCAAGTCGCGGTAGACGCGCTGTGGCACAGCATAATATTGATAGACCTCGCCGCTGTTAAATTCGACCTCAAGCGTCTGGGTATTGGGGTCATAACCCACCGCGCATAAGCTGCTCGACTCCACTAATTTGCGTTTCATAGTGCGTTGCTCCCTCAGATAAAGTATACCCATAAACAAATAATGCAGCCCTTAGACATGGCGTGTTGGGGATACGAAGCCTGCCTTCACAGGCTAAGAATTTAGAGTGCGAAAGCGGTCTTTGTGTGCGATGCGCAGGATTTTAATCCCTATGCGAGCGAGATGATATACCAATAAAGGGTAAGAATTGACAATACCTTCGCATCTCGCCCGTGAATTCATTCACGGGCAGGCAATCGCAAATTGGCGAAGGTATTGAATTGAGGAATGCCTATCTCAGTATATCCACTAAGATATACTGAGATAGCTTATGCCCCCGTTCTCTATCCACCCTCGCCAAGTAAACACTGGCACTTGCAAAACAAGCTTGAATTTTGTATAATACATGAAATTCATGTAATCTATGCTTTTTAACCCTATCTCAATGTGAGGAAATAATGCAAGCCGCAACATCTAAAATTCAAGAACGTGGAAATACTACTATCCCGCAAAGCGTCAGAGATTATCTAAAGCTCGATAAAGGCGCAAGCATCGTCTATACCTTCAAGCCCAACGGCAAAGTAGAAATAGAAAAAGTTACCGTCCAACAACAAAAGCAAATTGATGACATCTTCGACGCACTTGACAATATTAACGATGCACTCAAGGCGCAAGGGGTGACATTTGAACAACTTATGCAAACAGGCAAGGAAGAGCGCAAAAAGTTATTTAACGAGCTACCCTTAACCAATCTATGAAACCGCGCTTTTTTATGGACGCAAGCGCGATCTTCTCAATGATTACCTCAAAAACAGGCGGCGCACGTGAGCTATTAAGACTTGCCATCCTTGATCAAATCACCCTTATCACCAGCGTCTATGCTTTTATCGAGGTCAAAAGAGCAATTGGAAGACACGACCCCTCATTAACCCACTTTGTAGATCAACTGCAAGCGCAATCATTTTGGCGCATTGTCAATCATGACCCAAACGAAATACCAAACGCCAAGCAAGCAGTAACAGACCCCGATGACGCGCCCATTATTGCAGCTACAAAGCTTGCAAAAGTAGATGGGCTTATCAGCTTTGATCGAAAACATCTACACACAAAAGAGGTCGAAGCCTATATCAACGCGCCAGTTATAACCCCAGGTGACGCGCTGCAACTTATACGCTCAAGCCAATGAAAGAACGTCTTCAGCCAAACCCGAAAAAAAGTATTGTCATCCCTGAACGCATCCCATCAGAGATACAACCCCCGCGCACCTAACCAAGCTATTGTTTAAATCCCGAACATCTTCAATCAACCACGCCCAAAGACATATAATCTCTCATATGTCAAACATCACTCTAATTGAAAACGCCAATGTATTAGATGTCGTGGCAGGGGCGCTGACACCCAACCAGCGCATCGTCATCGACGGCAAAAAGATCGCCCGTATCGAGCCGATGAGCACCGAGCGCAACACGCCCACCGATGCCACCATCATCCACGCCGATGGTAAAACTGTCATGCCCGGCCTGATTGACTGCCACGTGCATGTAATGGCTTGGACAGCCAACCTATCGCAACTCAAACGCGGCTCGCCCAATTACAATGTGTTGCGGGCGGCAGGCGTGATGCGCGATATGCTCATGCGCGGCTTCACCACCTTGCGCGATGCGTGCGGGGCCGATTTTGGTCTGCAAGATGCCGTGAATGAAGACCTCATCCCCGCACCGCGTTTGTTCATTTGCGGGCGCTCGCTCTCGCAAACCGGTGGGCATAGCGATAGCCGTAGCCGCGGCGAGATCGACCTAACCACCATGACTGATCCTGTTGGCTTTGGGCGCATTGTCGATGGCGTGGATGCGGTGCGACAAGCCTGCCGCGAAGAAATTCGACGCGGGGCCAACCACATCAAACTGATGCTCGGCGGCGGCGTGGCCTCACCCACCGATCGGCTGACCAACGACCAGTATTCGCTCGATGAAATTCGGGCGGCGGTAGAAGAAGCCGCAATGGCAGATTTGTATGTGATGGCGCACACTTACACCGCCCGCACCGTCAATCGCGCCCTTCAATGTGGCGTGCATTCGCTTGAGCATTGCAATTTGATCGACGAAAGCAGCATTGAATTGTTTTTGAAACATGGCGCGTGGATGGTGCCGACCTTGGTGACATATGAGGCATTGGCGGCTGAAGGGGTGAAGGCCGGGCTGCCCAAAGATGTTGAACACAAAATTTATTTGGTGCTCGATAAAGGCCTGAGTGCGCTTGAAATGGCGTATAAGGCCGGGGTAAAGCTAGCCTATGGCACCGACTTGCTGGGCGATATGCACCGTCATCAATTACGCGAATTTCTCATTCGGGCGCAGGTGCAACCCAACATCGAGATCATACGCAGTGCCACCAGCTATGCCGCCGATTTGCTACGCGCCAAGGGGCAATTGGGCGTGCTAGCCCCCGGCGCGTGGGCCGATATTATCATCGTTGATGGCAACCCACTTGCCGATATTACATGCCTCACCAACCCCGACCGCTACCTCAAGCTGGTCATGAAGGCTGGGAAGGTATATCGGGAAGGGTAGCAGCCGCCAATACAGCCTGCGCTGCCGCAATATCTTCAACCGCCAAGCCATCTGACTTGAAGAAGGTGATGCGCTGCGGGTCGTAGGGAAATTGCACTGCCCCTGCCGCCAATTCGCCTAGCTCGGCCACAATTTGGTCGGCAGACCAGGTGCCCTCGGCGATGGGAATGAGCAAATCGCCAGCCTCGTGTAAGGCCGCCGCACGCTGATCCACTGTGACAATAGCGCGATTGAGCAAAGTTGCATCGACCTCGCGCATGAGCGGTGTATAAGCGCCCACGGCATTGACGTGGGCGCCAAGTTTTACCCAGGCCCCATCAAATAACGCTTGGCGCGAGGTGGTGCAGCACACGATCACATCGGCCTCGCGCACAGCGGCTTCATATGCGGCGGCCTCGTCGATGGTGATCGCAACATAGCGGCGGCTGGGGTCTGCATCGCCCAAACGGGTTGCCAATTGCGCCGCCGATGCCCCACGACTGATAATACGCACCTCACGAATGGGGCGCACGGCGCACACGGCCTCAATTTGATGGGCGGCTTGCCCGCCCGCGCCAAAAATGGTAAGCACCGCCGCGGCTGGGTTTGCCAAAATATCGGTGGCTAGCCCCGTCACCGCGCCGGTGCGTAAGGCCGTGAGATAAGTGCCTTCGAGCAAGGCTTTGGGTTGCCCATTGGCGGCATCGAGCAATAGCACAATGGCATGAATGGTGGGCAGCCCATTGGCTGGGTTGCCCGGGAACACAGTGACCACTTTTTGCCCCAAACCACCGCCAGCAATATGGGCAGGCATAAACAAGCATAAGCCATTGGGGGTGTTCATGCCCAGCCGCACCGGCATGGTGACGGCCCCAGCGTGTAAGGCTTGAAAGGCGCTGCGCATGACTTCGATCGCCGCAGACATCGGTAAGGCTTTTTTGATCTCGTCGGCGCTGTAATAGGGTAACGTATTCATGATGAGGATCGATTATCCCGCTTTTGACATCATGTATCATTATTTTGCATAAGATGGAAACGATTGACCTGTTATTTGCCCGCCATAGACCCGATGTTGCTCATGCCGAGCATGTGGCTTTGCTGGCCAGCCAATTGTTTGAAGGCACTCATAGCTTGCACCAACTTGATGAACGCGCCTTAAGTATGTTGCATACGGCAGCACTCTTGCACGATATTGCAGCCTTGCAAGACCGCGACACCCATCATATTTTGGGGCGCGATTTGATTATGGCTTCGGATTTGCATGGGTTTAACAAAATTGAGCGGCAAATGATGGCCTGTATGGTAGCGTTTCATCGCAATAAGCGATTTAAACCCCGCACCGAGCCATTGTTTGCGCGGCTAGATGCCAGCCGTCAGCAAACGACCATCATCTTAACTGGTTTGTTGCGTGTGGCCGATGGACTGGATCGCTCGCATAGCCAAAGCACGCATATTCACCAAATTGCGCCAAAGTCGGATGACATGTGGGTGATTACGACGGTAGGGGCCTATAGTAATAGCGATTGTGAGCAGGCCAATGAAAAGACTTTGACAGATTACACCCCATTGCCTTTATTGTGGGCCATCCCCTTGCAAAAATTAGGGCCGGGGTCAATGAAAAGATGATAGGCCAAAATTTCCCTGTCTCCACTTCCTATACGGAGTGGAGACAGGGAAATTTTGGCAATACGCTTCCATTTAGTTAAAAATATTGCCGATTTCACTATATCCATCCCTACCGTAGGCAGGGATGGATATAGTGAAATCGGCGAAAACTTGTTTTGGCTAATATGACATTGTCAAGTTAAGGTACTGTTGTTTACTCTGGATCCCAGCGCTTATCGGGTTGCCAAAAGCCAAGTTTTGGTGTATTCCAAGCACTGGTGTCTTCAAACAACCCACTGGGTGGGCGCAAATTCTCACGAATACCCTCGTAATTGAGGTCAACACCCAAGCCCGGGGTTTCGGGCACAGCCACATAGCCGTCTTGCATATAGTTTTTGGGCAAACCAGTCACTAAGCCCTCCCAAAATGGCAAATCTAGGCCATGATGCTCAAGCGCCACAAAGCTAGGAATGGCGGCGGCGCAATGCACATTTGCCATAAAGGCGATGGGCGAACCGGCAAAATGCAGCGCGGTAGGCAAGGCAAAACGCTCGGCATAATCGGCAATGCGTTTGGTTTCAAGCATACCGCCCGCCGTGAGCAAATCGGGGTGAATGATATCGACGGCGCGTTTTTCGATCATTTCGCGGAAGCCATCTAACAAATACAATTCTTCCCCCGCCGCCGTCGGCACATTAACCGCGTCAGTCACCATTTTGTGACCATCGACATCGTGCCATTGCACAGGGTCTTCCATCCATGCCAAGCCATACGGTTCGAGGGCGCGGCCCAGTTTAATCACTTCTTTCATGGTCATCATGCCGTGCCCATAATGATCAATACACAAAGATGTTTCCCAACCAACGGCTTCGCGCACCGCTGCCACCACCTCAACCATACGCGCAATACCAGCGTCGGTCACATTTACGCCTGTGCCACTGCCGGGCGCGTTCCACCAATTGCCTGTGTGATATTCGTGTTGGGTGGGTGTGCCGATGCGCATGCCGGGCAACCCAGTTAACAAGTGCATACCAATATCAAATTTGATAAATGTCAGACCCATTGCTTTGCGCCCCAACACCCGCTCGACATAACCGGCTGGGGTTGGGTTTTGGGCTTTGGGGGTGTCGGCATATAAACGCACTTTATCGCGGTATTTGCCGCCGAAAAATTGGTAACACGGCACACCATAGGCCTTGCCGATCAAATCCCATAGTGCAATTTCGATGCCGCTAACGCCGCCGCCTTCGCGGCCCCAACTGCCAAATTTTTTCATGTTGCGAAAAATCATATCGACATTACATGGGTTTTGGCCTAACAACATGCTTTTAAAGCGCAATGCATCTTCTTTGTGCCCAGCATCACGCACTTCGCCAATGCCATAAATGCCTTGATTGGTATCGATGCGCAAAATTGGGTAATCGTAATTGCTGGCAACCACCGCCAAACGTATATCGGTGATTTTTAATTGCGAAGGCTGTGAATAGGTGTTGACGGTATTGAGCGATTTTTCAATTGGGTCAGACATAATAAGATGATTTTAGCGCTGTTTTCGTGGCGTTTCAATATATGGGGTTTCTTATTACCAGCGGCTATAATCCTTTTAGCTGATTTGGAATAAACGCGACACCATGCACACGATTAAAATTGCCATTATTTGCTCATTTGCCCTATTGACGGCAGCTTGTAACACCCGCACGGTGAGCCGCACCGGCCCGAGCGGGGTTGCCAAACCCCGCGCCGATGAAGCCGCCACGCCAATTGGCCCATTACCCACCCGCACCGTAGCACCCAAAGTGAGTGTATCTACCGATGGGGCGCTGGCATTGGCGGTACCGCCCATTCCGGTGGCGTTTGAAACAACCGGCAAAGTATTGGCGGTGAATGTTCAACCCGGCCAAAAAGTGAGCAAAGGCATGATCTTGGCAACGCTAGACGACACAACCTTGCGTGATGCGTTAGCCCAAGCCAAAGAATCACTGACCTTGCAATTGGCCCAAGCCAAACAAGCCGCCACCGGGCCAAAACAATCAGACATTGACAGCGCACAAGCCGCGTTCAATTCAGCCCAAGCGCGTTATGCTGAAATTGCGCGGGGGGCAACGGCGACCGATTTACAGCAAGCCCAATCGGCTTTGGCTGCCGCCCAAGCCCGCTATGATGACGTGGTGCGCGGCGCCAGCACCAACGATTTGCAACAAGCCCAAGCCGCCTTGGCTGCCGCCGAGGCGCGGCTGGCGCAGGTAAATAATGGGGCAACCGATAGCGAAAAAGAACAGGCCTTGCGCAGTTGGAATCAGGCCAAAAACTCGTTGTGGCAATCGCAAATTACCCGCGATGCCAATTGTGCCCGTGATAAAAATGGCGCAACTTGTTTGTCGAACCAAGCCAGTGTGGGCAGTGCGTTTGAATCGGAGCGCTCGGCTTATGATCGTTATCAGGCCACCCTTAAGCCATCGAGCGTCGATAAAATCAAGTCGGCTGAAGCCGAGGTTGCTTCGGCCAAATCACGTTTGGCCACCTTGCAGGCACAAAATGGCAAAGACAAGGTGGCACAGGCGGCAGCAGATTTAGCTGCGGCCCGCTCGCGGTTAAACACCCTACAGAGCCAAAATTCGCCCGAAAAATTGGTGCAAGCCAACGCCGATGTTGCCGCGGCACAAGCACGGTTGCAACAGGCCAAACAAGGCCAAACCGATGAGGCCAAGGCGGTTAGTGATGCACAAATTGCGCAATCGCGCAGCAATGTTGACCGCGCCGAGCGCAATTTAGACAAAGCCAAGTTGCCCTCGCCCTGCGATTGCACGGTGCAAGATGTAAATATTGCGGTGGGCAGCAGCGCGAGCGGGGCCGCCATGACCTTGCTTGAAACCAAAAGTATGGTGTTTAAAACCAACAACCTCAGCGAGCGTGATTTGGCAGCGCTAAAGGTTGGCACGCTCGCCCAAGTGCGGCTCAAACCATTCGAAACCAGCTTTACCGGCAAAGTGTCGGCCATTTTGCCGCAATCGACGGCCTTGCAAGGCAACACCGCCGTCTTTACGGTGCTCATCACGCTTGACCCCAGCAGTGAAGATTTATTGCCGGGCATGACTGGTACAGCAGAGTTAGCGGTAAAGTAAGAAGATACAGTGCTTTATTATTCAGTAAATCAAACAACTATCATATGAACGGTCAAACCCGAAGAGACATCAAACCCGGTTTAGAAGTTGAAATTGTGCAAAAACAAGATCAACGCAGTGGACGGCGCACACGCGGCATTGTCAAAGACATCTTGACCAATTCGATCACCCACCCGCATGGCATTAAAGTGCGGCTGCAAACCGGCGAGGTGGGGCGCGTGCAAACGATTATCGGTTAAAGGCTCACCACAAGATATCGACCTGATATTGCTGAACCAGCCCATCATCAGTGACCAAGCGCAGGCCTTCGATCTGCGCTTGTATCACCAACAAGCGGTCAAATGGGTCACGATGGAGTAAAGGCAAATCATGCACCGCCAACCCATGCGTCAACGCAATCGGCAATATCTCAAATCGGTTGATTTCAATTTGCTGCGGCACAAATTCTTTGGCATGATAGGGTAACTTTAGCCGTCCCATCCCTGCTTTAATGGCAATCTCCCAGCCTGTTGCGGCACTCACATAGACCATTGAAGCACTATCTGCAATCGCGGCTCGTGCCGTCGATGATAATCGAGGGTCATTCATCACCCACCATAAAAAGGCGTGAGTGTCTAATAACAATTTCATTTAACGATAAAATTCACCAACAATTGCCTCTGGCAATGGGTCATTAAAATCATCCGACATTTCAACTAAGCCTTCGGCACTACCCGGTTGACGCTGCACCTGTTGGACAATGGGCACCAGTCTCGCCACTGGCTTGCCCGCCATCGCAATCACGACAATTTCACCTAACCGCACCTTGGCAATGAGCTTTGAAAAATGGGTTTTAGCTTGGTGCATATTTACAATTTCTTGCATACAAACTCCTTTGGTTTAGTCTACTAGACTAGTCTTAGTATACTTTAATAGCGCAGATTCCAAGTTGATAAAAGTTTCGCCGATTTCACTATCTCGCCTCCAAGCGCTGCTTGGAGGCGAGATAGTGAAATCGGCCCTCCAGCTTTTAGGAATTTGGGCTAAGTAAAACAAATTTTCACCAAAATCGCAATGCCCTTATCCCATGCTGGGATAAGGGCATTGCGATTTTGGCTCTTTATCCTGAGGGTTTACTCCAACTGAAAAATGCTCAAGTAAAATATTCAAAGACAACCCGCCCTACCTGATACAACATCATGCTAAAAATTAACCCGACCCAACTTCAATCTGACCTCGATGCCCTAAACCAATTTGGGCACAACGCCGCTACCGGCGGCATGAACCGCGTGGCCTATAACGAAGCTGATATGCAAGCCCGCCGTTGGTTTGATGCCCAAATGCGCGAATTGGGACTAACGGTGCGGGTAGACGCGGCTGGCAATAGCATCGGCACGTATGCTGGCAGCCAAAATTTGCCCCCCATCGCCCTAGGCTCACACACCGACACCGTGCCCGAAGGCGGCAAATATGATGGCGCACTGGGCGTAACTGCCGCCTTGGCCTGTGTGCGGGCGCTCAAAACAGCCAATATTCGGCTACAACATCCGGTCGAGGTGATCAATTTCACCGCCGAAGAAGCGACGATGGGCGGCGGCACTTTTGGCAGCTTGGCAATGGCAATTGGCTTGCCCGCTGGCTACGCCGATAAACCGGCATGGGATGGCCGCCCCGTTCACGCGCATTTGAGCGCGGCGGGGATTGACCCCGCGGGGATTGGGGCCGCTAAACGTGCGGTGGGCAGCGTTGCCGCTTATTTTGAGTTGCACATCGAGCAAGGGGGCAACTTAATCGGTGAAGGCAAAGATATTGGCATCGTCGAAGGCATTGTCGGTATTCGGCGCTATTTATTGGCCTTTGATGGCGATGCCAACCATGCCGGAACCACCCCCATGCATTTGCGCAATGATGCCTTGGTCAAGGCCGCGCCCATCATTCACGCTGTGCGTAATCTGGCGCTCAAGCATGGCATCGTCGCCACCATTGGCAGCATGTCGGTCAAACCCGGCGCGTCGAATGTCATCCCCGGGCGGGTCGATGTTGTGGCCGAAATGCGCAGCCTCAAAGGCAGTGTTTTAGATGCCGCTGAACGCGATTTACAAAGCATCACCGAGTCATTGGGCGGCAGCTATGCCCGTATGTCGATCAAAGAGGAGATGATTTGTGATGAACAATTGCAACAGGCTTTGGTCATGGCTTGTGGCGAATTGTGCTTAAGCCACCGTTATTTGCCGAGCGGGGCCGGGCATGATGCGATGTGTATGGCGGCCATTTGCCCATCGGTCATGTTGTTTGTGCCCAGTGTCGGTGGCATCAGCCATTCACCCAAAGAGTTTACCTCGCTTGAAGATTGTGTAAATGGGGCCAATGTGATGTTGGGGGCGCTGTTACATATTGATGCACAATTAAGCTAATGTTAACGCCAAACACCATCACCCTCGCCCACATTCAAGCGGCGCGCCAGCGCATCGCTGGTTCTATCATGCGCACCCCTTTGGTGCGTTTGAATGTGGATGACGCGCCTGCCGACATTTACCTTAAGCTCGAAAATTTGCAGCCAATTGGCTCATTTAAACTGCGCGGGGCGGGTAGCGCCATTACCCAAGCCAGCTCAGACCAACTGGCTGCCGGTGTTTATACCGCTAGCGCGGGCAATATGGCGCAAGGGGTGGCATGGCATGCGCAGCAGCTCGGCATCGCCTGCACCGTTATTGTGCCCGACACCGCCCCCGAAACCAAACTGGCCGCCATTCGGCGCTTGGGTGGCACGATCATCAAAGTGCCATATGCAACTTGGTGGGAAGTAATCGTCACCCATCATTACGCTGGCATGAGCGGGTTATTTGTGCATCCGGTTAGCGATCCGGCGGTGATTGCGGGGAATGGCAGTATTGGGCTTGAAATTATGGAAGATATGCCCGATGTCGAGACGGTTTTGGTGCCTTATGGCGGTGGCGGGTTGTGTGCAGGCATCGCCAGTGCCATTCACGCCATTAAGCCCACTGTTAAAGTGATTTCGGTTGAGCCAGATACAGCGGCGGGGTTTTATACCTCACGGGCCGCGGGCCGGCCCGCCGAAGCCGCATTTACCCCATCGTTTGTCGATGGCGCGGGCAGCCGCAGCGCGTTGGCCGACATGTGGCCGCTGACCAGCCAAGTGTTAGACGATGCCTGCACCGTCAGCCTCAACCAAGTGGCTGCCGCCATCAAATTGATGATTGAGCGCAACCGGGTGGTGGCCGAAGGTGCTGGGGCGCTGGCGACCGCTGCGGCCTTGGCAGGCCGCAGCCATGGCAAAACGGTGTGTGTGGTGTCGGGCGGTAATATTGATTCAGCCAAAATCAGCAAAATTTTGGCGAATGAAATCCCTTGAATTTGCGATTAATAGTGTGAATGCAATACCTTCAAACATTTATTAAACCTTGGCGTGAACGCACCAAACACATGTCATACACAATCAAACGTGTGTCTTTATTGGTGGTGGGTGGCACTGCCTTGTTTGCAGTGGCAGCCTCGTCACTGGGGTTGGGGTTGGGGGGATTGCTGGCGTTGTTGATCGCCTTTGGCTGCCAGATTGGGTTGTTTATATTGACGCAAAGCAAACCGAGCGAAGCCCTACCTGCCCCAGCGCCACCACCTGTTGTCAACACCCTCATTTCACCAACCGTTGTGGTAAACGAGGTGCGCACCGCCGCCTTGGTGAGCTATGGGCAAATTGGCACGGTAAAAATACGCAAAGAACGCCAACGTCAAAAAGGCGAGTTGCGCTCGATGATGCTCGACCCATTTATTGGCGAAGAATTGATGATGGAAGTGGGGGTGCGCGTCATTGCTGGGGTCAATTTGAAACACCTGCGCGATGAGGATGTGTATATTGCCGCCGATGGCAAAAGCGCCGAGATTACATTGCCGCCGACCAAGGTCTTTATGGTCTATGTCGATGAATCATTGACACACATCTTGTGGCACAAAAAAGGCTGGCTCAGCTCGCACGATATCAACATGATGGACGCAGCCCGCCGCGAAGCAATGGAAAGCATGGTCAATGCCGCCATTGAAAAAGGCTTGCTCGAAAAAGCCGGTGATCAGGCCGCACAAACTGTCGCCAGCATTGCGCGAGGTTTGGGGCTAGAGCATGTCACTGTTCGCCCAACCATGCCCGCCATTGGGCAGCACTACGAAGAATTGCATGACCCCGAATTGCGTGAACGCGCCATTGAATTACCCTTACATAAGCCCGACAACCCGCCTTTGGTGAGTAGCGAGTGAGAGATGCCGCTTAGCTTAAATGACTATGCCTCAAGTTGCCGGGATTGCACCGGTGATGACAACACCAACATGGTCATCGTTTCGCCATAGCGCCCAATATCGCGCAGCAACGCCTCTAACGCCGTGATTGATGTCGTTTGCACCTTGAGCACATATGAAATATTGCCCATCACATGATGACACTCTAATACCTCTGGCACAGTTTTGATATAGTCAACTGCTCGCATTTCATCACGCTTGGCAACCGTAAAATGCATAAACGCTAACACGCCCCGCCCCAACAAGCTAGCGTCGATCTCAGCATGATAACCGCGAATAATGCCGGCATCTTCCAATTTGCGCACCCGTTCTGCCACCGCTGGGGTTGATAGATTCACCCGCCGCCCCAATTCGCTAAACGACAAACGCGCATCGGCTTGTAACAAGGTCAACAATTGCCAATCAGTGGCATCAGGTTTATGCGGTATTTTCAAATCAGCAAGCATTTTGCAATTTTAATTTACGCTCGCTAAGTCGTTTGCCGTAAATACCTTTCATCGTTTATTGCCCTTTCTCGGCTTTTTGGCTATCTTTTCAGCCAAATGAATGAACTCACCTTTTTTATCTTTCTTCAAAGCATTTTTATTGGGTTAACGCTGGCGGCCCCAGTTGGGCCAATTGGGGTGCTCACCATTCGGCGCACCCTTGCATATGGGCGTTGGACGGGATTTGTGTCGGGGCTAGGCACCGCCACCGCTGACGCGGTTTATGGCTTCATTGGCACGCTCGGCATCACGGCCCTAAGTGGGCTACTCATCCGCAATCAATCTATTTTGGCGATAGGCGGCGGGTTGTTTTTATGTTACTTGGGGGTGCAAACATTGCGGGCCAGCCCCACCACCCATGCGGCGCAGGCCCGCACCATGGGCGGTTTATTGGGCATTTATCTATCGGCGTTTTTGCTTACCCTAACCAACCCCATGACAATTCTTGCTTTTGGGGCCATTCTTGCCAGCCTCATGCCTCATTCGGCAACCAGTGGCACTAACACGGCAATCATGGTGGTGCTAGGGGTTTTTATTGGCTCTACGTTATGGTGGTTTTTGCTAAGCACCTTTGCCGCCCTCTTTCGGCATCGGCTCAACACCCATGCCCAATGGATCAACCGCATTTCTGGTGTGGTGATAATCATATTTGGGGTGCTGAGTTTGATAAGGTAAATAACCTTATTTCACTGGCACAAGGTTAAGGTTACCGTTAATTGTGCCAAGCGATGCAAACACCCATGCCGCACTGGCATTTGGGTATGCGATCTCGACCCATGATCCATCACGGGTACGGGCAACAATGGGAAAACGCTGGACCACCCGCGCTGTGGCCTGCACCTTGGCTTGCGTATTGGGTGCGCTGCGCACATTCATCACAGCGGCGTTGATGGTGATCGTTGGGTTAGGGTTAAGCGGTGATGAGATAGGGGTAACCGTTTGGGGATTCAAAATGGGAGGCGGCGGGGTTGAAGAAGCAGACAGTGCAGGGCTGAGGTTTTTAACGCCCCCAAGGGTGGCAAAAACCCAACCCTCACCGCCTGTTGGCAAAGTCACTCGTGCCCACGTCTTGGCACTATCCCAAGCCAAAATCGGCAATTCTTGCCCTTGTTGCGCACGCCCCACAATGGGCGCTGTCAATGATGGTGCATTCCGAAGGTTTGCGGCGGCCACATTCACCCGAAAAACCCCAAGCCCAGATTGCGCCGTCATCGTTATCTGACCACTGACTACTGGCGACTGATTACTGCCCAGCGCCGCCAACGTTTGCAGCGTCACCAACAAATGCAGGTCTGACCCGGCGGGGCTAAGATGGAAATCGGCGTTGCCTTCGTCAATCAGACCGCCATTCGGCAAACCCTGCGCTGCTTGCCAAAAATCGAGCAGCGGCACGCCATATTCAGCCGCCAATTTGCGAATAGTGTCATTGATAGCATGATTGGGCGCACCGGCTTGGGCTTCGAGGTTGTCGGCCTTGGTCACCGCAATTGGCAACACACCATAACGCAAGGTGGTGTCGAGTATGGCGCGATAATTTTTGTCAAATTCCTTCCACAAAAACTGATCGCCCGTGCCCAATTCAATAAAAGCAAAACCAGCATTTGAGCGGCGCAATTCGCAAGTGAGCGGGTTTTCACCCGCCCTACATTCGGCAGGGTCAGCCCAACTGACATCAAGCAACGACGAGGCCCGAAAGCCGCCTTTGGCTGCGATGCTCCAATGCGGGAACGACTTGCCGAAGCGGCTGATGCTGGCCAACAAATAGGGATGGTCAGAGGGCACTTGATATAGCCCCGCCGCCACACGGCCTAAATAGGCGTTTGGTTCGGCGTTGCAATCGCCCACCACCGTAAATTTATTGGGATCGCGCCCGCTGCTTTGCAGCAATTTGATTTTGGCCTGAAAATTGGCAAAATTGGGGATATAGCTGGGCAAGGCTGGCACGCTGGCGAGCGGCGCGCCGATAAAATTTTGGCGAGTGATGGGCACAGTCTTTAATTCGCCCGATTTAGCCGCCCCCAATGACACATGCAACCATGCATCGCCGCGTTGAATTTTGCCACCACTGAGCCGCAGCCATTCGCCATCGGCACTGCGCTCAAGCACCTCATATACCTCATCTTTAAACACCGCCACTGTGTTTGGCGCGGCAAAATCTGGCCCCACCCGCACCCATGCGCCGGGCGCAGTGATCACAAACGTAATCGCTGAGGTGGCAGCAATCGGCTGCACAGGCGCAAGCCAGCCATTCAGCCAAAACAGAATGAAGGCAAGTAGGCGATAAGTTTTATGTGGCATAGATTCAGAGCAACTTGCTCATTTGACGAACAAGACGAACAATTTACCACAAAGCACACAAAGAACTCAAAGATTTACAGTGTGCCTTCTTAAACATCGGAGGTTTTTGAAACCTCCGATGTTTTATAACTCAAACCCATCATAGCTTGGCGCATTGGCATGATCGGAAATCGCCCAGGTTTTGCGCCACAATGACGACGCACCATCCACATTGAGTGTGATGCCAGTGATGTAGGCGGCGGCGGGCGAGAGCAAAAATGTGACCGCCGCCGCCACTTCGCTTTCGCGCCCAAAACGCTTGAGCGGAATGTCTTGGCGAGCTGGTTCTAAATACGATTTTAGAAAAGATTCATCGTAATGTTTAAAGCCATTGCCCTCAATGATGCCGGGCGCAACCGCATTGACCCGCACCCCATTTTGTGCCCACTCAACTGCTAAGGTTTGGGTGAGGTTGACCACACCCGCCCGCGCCGCACCGGTGTGCGCCATGCCCGGAAAACCACGCCACATTTCAGCCACAATGTTGACAATTGCGCCACCTGTGTTTTGCATACCGCGCATATAGGCCTCGCGGCACATCATAAAGGTGCCGGTCAAATTTGTTTCAACCACTGCATGCCAACCTTTTTGCGAAATTTTGGCAGCAGGTGATGGAAATTGACCACCGGCGTTGTTAACAAGCGTATGAATGGGGCCAATTTCGGTCTCTATGGCATTAAAAAGCGCCTTAATTGAATCTTCTTGGCGAATGTTGACGCTAAAAGTCGATACGCGCCCACCATTGCCACGAATTTCGGCGGCGGTTTGTTGCAGTGGCTCGGCGCGACGCGCCGCCAAAATAACATGTGCACCCAGCCCGGCCAATTCATGTGCAATGGCACGCCCAATACCAGTGCCACCACCAGTAATTAACATCACACGATCTCGAAATAAATCAGGGCGAAAGATAGATTGATAAGGCATATTTGTATTTTCAGGGGCAGGGGGCAGAGTTGCAAACTGCAAAGTAGCAAAGTAGCAGAGTTACTACCTGCCACTTTGCCATTTTGCAACTCTGCCCTACAACCTTTACATTTCTGCGAAATTTTTCAACATTTGCAACCCCACATCTTGGCTTTTTTCGGGGTGAAACTGAATTCCCATCACATTGGCATGACCTACCACCGACGGAAAATCGTAGCCATAATCGGTGGTGGCTAACACATGGTGTGGGTTGGTCATACCTGCATGATAAGAGTGAACAAAATAAGCATAGCCATTGTCGGGAACCCCTTTCAACAAAATATGTTCTTGTACAGGTTTTACGTTGTTCCAACCAATATGTGGGATTTTCAAAGATTGGGCGGGGGGGCTAGACTGGTGCGGCGGTGTGCGTGCAAAATCGAAACGGATCACATGCCCTGGCAACAAGCCCAACCCCGGCCATGCGCCCATTTCTTCGCCCACCTCAAACAACAATTGCATCCCAACGCAGATGCCTAAAAATGGAGTTCCACTTTTTCCGATGCGTTGCATCAATTCAAATAAACCACGCGTACGCAACCCGTTGGCACAATCGGCAAATGCGCCAACTCCGGGCAAGACGATTTTATCGGCTTGTTGAATGACCTTTGGGTCATCGGTTAATATAATTTTTGCGCCCACAAATTCGAGCGCCTTGCAAATATTGCGCAAATTACCTGCGCCGTAGTCAATAACTGCAATCATAAATTAATGGTCATTGGTTAATGGTTAATGATCAATGGTTAATAGTTGACAGTTAGGCGTTGAGAATTAATAATGACCATAATCCCTCTACCGCTATTAGCCATTGACCACTAACCATTAACCATTAATAATAGAGAGCGCCCCAAGCGCGGTGGCATGGCCGGGGGTGGGTGGCACAACAATAGTGGTGCGATAAAGCGCCCCAACCCCTTCAACCGTTTTACGAATACTGGGCACTTCGATAAGATGCCCGACCACCACGATGGGTGACAATTGCTCGGCGCGGGCCGCATTTACCGCAATCAGCGCAATGGTTTGTGCTACCAGCGTCATCAGCCCTGCGGCAATATCTTTGCGCGAAGGCGGGATGTCGCTATGGGCCGCCCGCCCAAAATTAACCGCAGTCGCATTTTTAGGCAAATGGCTTATTTCACTGCCAATGGCATCGGCAATCGATAAATCGACCCCGTTAGAATCGCCGCGACTGGCTAACGCCTCAATTTCATGAATATCGGTGGTGTTGAGCAACAACTGGCTAAGGCCAAGCAAGGTACCACCCCCAACGGCAGTGCCGCTAATATGCCGCACCTCTTTGCCACGCGCCGCCGCAATTGAAGTGCCGGTTCCGGCACTCATCACCACCGCTTCATTTAGCCCCGACAAATGCAAGCCACCGGCCCCCACTGAGGCAATTTCATTAACATGAATAATGGCAGTATTGCCAACATGATCGGGCAACAAGCGGTGTTTACCGCCGGTCACAGCCACTTTCGCCAAGTTATGCAATGCGACACCAGCCAACTGTAACACCCGACGTAACTCGTCTACCGACATGATTGGGTTACTTGGCACAGTCATCAATTTTGGGTTGCCCGTCGCATCCAATACAACCACATCGGTGTTGGTAATGCCAAAATCAACAGCAGCAATATTTATAGGGTTAGATTGATCCATAACTATAGTGACGATTTTTACACATGGTTACTTACGCTTTAACAAGGCGCTTGACCCAGTTTTAGATCCCAAAGTTTAACACCAGCCATCACTTTCAAAACAAATAAGCATTCTATTCCCAATTATTCAAAAATCACCTCGTTTTGTCTTGTCAGCACTCTGAATTCTAATTAAGCTTGAGCAGATTCTGAGTTGATGAAAGGTTTTGCCGATTTCATCTTTTCAGTAGTTTAGTCTAAAAGTAGGGATGTTGTTCAAACCTGTAGTAAAACAGAGGGTATGAAAAAAAAGAAGAACAACATCCCCCCGCAGTATACAAAACAGTCGAAGCGATGATAGCAACGCTAGCAAGCATCAACAAAGGAACAGAT
>CAMDWA010000033.1 GCA_945877855.1 Thermoflexus hugenholtzii JAD2
CAAACGTATATAACTCATCTAATTCAACCGTATCCCACTCACCTAATTCTGGTATAGGGGCTTGCTCTGGATCGATCTTTTTTGTCAGTTTGTTTATCCAATTGGCTACGGTTTGATGATTTATGTGCATTTGGCGTCCGATACGTCGCTGATTTAGACCATCAATATACATTTTTGCCACTTCTTCGTGCATTTCTGGCGGATACACTCCTGCTTTGGGTGTCGGCTTCGGCGTATAGTAACGTTTACACTCTCGACAATAGTATCGCTGGCTTCCACTTTTATTTATTCCGCATTTGTGTGTATGTTCTGACTGACAATATTTACAACCTTTCATTCCCTAATCTTACATCACCTCTAGTTTTCTAGGCACTCCCTAAAAATCAGTTATGGCTTCGCTTTTATAAGCAACAGTTTTCACAATATTATGAAAATACAAAAAAAATTATTTCACCAGTTAATCGTGGGGTTCATTTCTACTATATCGCTAATGACTATGCCCGCCCGAACAGTTAATGCCACAACAGCTAATATTGCATATCAAGCAACCAATGGATGCACAATCAATTTGACTGGATCGGGATCAGTTTGGGCTGGCGATAATTTTACAATTAGTGGTCAAGCTGGTCCTCTTTCAGATGGGAGATATGCTTTAATTGTGAACTTTCAAGCGCCTTTTGTATTCTTTAATTCTAAAGTTAGCTTGAACGGGCAACTACAACCATCTGCATCAGGCACAATTGTGAGTGGGGGGAGTGCAATGGTATTTGCCTCAGCACAAGTTCCAAGCACTGTGATGAATGGGCCTGTTCAGATATCTTTTCAGATAGCGAATAGTAGTGGCGTTCAATGTAGTGGCTCTTATACACTTTATGTTAAATCATGTAATGCAAAGGCTGGCAAATATGACGGAAACTTGCTTGCAGCCAGTAAAGAAGGAAATAATTGTTTTATTGCTAATATTCCGACTTCAATTCAATCTAAAGTGTGGATATGGAATAAAGGTTTTTACATAAGTCCAGATTTACAGTGTCCATCATTTACGACAAGTGATACCGCTAATTGTTTATTTAAGCAAGTGCCATCTACTGGTTTTATCCAAAATAATAAATTTTATGTCAAACGTAAATTTGCTAATTGGTCATGGCGCTGTCCACAAGGAATTTGGGACAGTACAGGATGTTTAGTTGAAACTGCGCCTTTTGGAACCACAGCCTTTGCCTATAACGGAAATTGGTATACAACGCCAATTTCCAAAAATTGTAACCAATACTTTAGCGCTGGGATTGCAAAATTTGATGGTGCAAATTGTTACATTATGACTGTACCTGTTGGTGCGACACCATTAATTAGCAATGCAAAATATTACTACATACCATAATCTATGTTATATGTAAAATGACTTTTCGCCGTAAAATAACAATTTGGAGATTTAGCTTGATTAGATTGAAATCACATAATTAGGCTAATTACGATTTGTGTGGTTGAAGTAGTGGCATGTTGTCAAACGCTTCGGCTAGCAACAAGGTCAGACATGGGGGATGTCTGACCTTGTTGTTTGTGCCCCTATTTTATTACGCCCTAATCCCCGAAAATAAAGACTCAAACTTCAGTACTAGCACGACAAACCTGCACAGTGTTCACCCGTGCCTAATATCTACTTGAGCGACACAGATCGGTTGGCATCGCAAGCAGGCGATGTTTTGAAATTAAGCAAAAGAAGCATGGCAAGGTATAAAAGTTAGATAAACTATACCTATATGCCCGAAACACTCAACCTTATACCGCATAGCGACTACCATGAATATGCGCCCGACGACATGCAGCGCCGCGCCAGCGAATTTTATGCCGATCTGCGCCGCCGCCGCACCGTGCGCGAATTTAGCCGCCGCCCAGTGCCACGCCAAATCATCGAAGATTGCATTTTGACCGCAGGCACGGCCCCCAATGGCGCAAATTTGCAGCCTTGGCAATTTGTCGTCATCAGCGACCCAGCCATTAAACACAAACTGCGTGTGGCCGCCGAAGAAGAAGAGCGCGAATTTTATAACGGTCGCGCCCCACAAGAATGGATTGATGCGCTCGCGCCACTGGGCACAGACCCCAACAAACCATTCCTTGAAGATGCGCCTTACCTGATCGCCATTTTTGCCAAAGGCTACGATGTGCTACCCGATGGCCGAAAGGTCAAAAATTATTACGCCAGCGAATCTACCGGCATCGCCACCGGAATGCTCATCACCGCTATTCACAACGCCGGGTTAGTCTCGCTCACCCACACCCCCAGCCCAATGGGCTTCCTCAATCAAATTTTGGGCCGCCCCGAAAATGAGCGCCCATTTTTGTTGCTCGTCGTTGGCTACCCCGCCGATGATGTCAAAGTGCCGGCCTTCGCCAGTAAGAAAAAACCACTCGCGCAAATAGCCACCTTTCTTTAATAATGGTCAGTGATTAATGGTTAATGGTTAATGGTTAATGGTTAATTATGAATAATTCCATTAATCATTAATCATTAATCATTAATCACTGACCATTAACCATTAACCATTAACCACTGACCATTAACCATTAACCATTAATCATTAACCATTAACAAACATGCCTTTCTATCACAAACTCGGTCAAATCCCGCATAAACGTCACACCCAATTTCGCAAACCCGATGGCAAACTCTATCGCGAAGAAGTGATGGGGCTAGAAGGGTTTAGCGGCGTGCAATCCATTTTGTATCATCACTTTTTGCCGCCGCGGGTGCTAAAAACCGAATTTTTGGGTGATGTCAAGCCCATCTATGCTGATTATGGGGCCATTCGCCACCGCGCCTTTGCCACCGGTGCTGCCACCAGCGGGGGTGATGCTGTGAGCGCCCGCCGCATTTTGCTCGGCAACAGCGATGTCACGCTGAGCATCAGCCGCCCCACCCAAAGCATGGACTATTATTATCGCAACGCCCAAGCCTACGAGGTGTGGTTTGCTCACGAGGGCAGCGGTGTGCTGCGCAGCCAGTTTGGGCGATTGCCGTTTGGGCCGGGTGACTATTTGGTCATTCCTTTTGGCACAACGTGGAAGCTCGAACTCAACACGCCCGAAGCACGTTTTTTTGTCATCGAGACCGGCAGCCAGATCACCACGCCCAAACGTTACCGAAACGAATTTGGGCAATTGCTCGAACATGCGCCCTATTGCGAGCGTGATTTTCGCCCGCCCAGCGAGATGGAAACGCATACCGAACGTGGCGAATTTGAGGTGCGGGTGAAAGTGCGTGACAGCATGTCACGCCACATCCTCGACCATCATCCGCTTGATGTGGTGGGTTGGGATGGTTATTTATTCCCCTACGCCTTCAGCATCCATGATTTCGAGCCGATCACCGGTCGCGTTCATCAACCGCCGCCGGTGCACCAAACTTTTCAGGCCGATGCCTTCGTCGTTTGCTCTTTCGTGCCGCGTTTGTTCGACTATCATCCGCAGGCCATTCCTGCGCCCTATTCGCATTCAAATGTCAACAGCGATGAGGTAATTTATTACTGCGAAGGCAACTTTATGTCGCGCAAAGGCATTAAACAATATGATATCTCGCTGCACCCCTTCGGCCTGCCGCACGGCCCGCAACCCGGCATGACCGAAGCCTCGATCGGGGCCAAAGAAACCAAAGAGTTGGCTGTCATGGTTGACACTTTCCGCCCGCTACAGGTTGCCATTGACGCACTCGAAGCCGAAAAACCCGAATATCAAGGCACATGGCTCGAGGGCAACGGAGAGTAATTTTGGAGGGATGAAGGATAAAGGATGAAGGATGAACTGAATCTGTCCTTCATCCTTCATCCTTCACCCCTCATCCTTCACCCCTCATCCTTCACCCTTCACCCTTCATCCTTTTTATGTTAGACGTTTATCTTCGCCGTATTAACTACGCTGGGCCACTTACGCCGAGCCGCGAGACGCTATTTGGGCTGCATCGCGCCCATTTGCTCAGCATCCCCTACGAAAATTTAGATATTCATCTGGGCGAACGGCTGACGCTGGATTTTGAGCAAATTTTTGATAAGATTGTGCGGCGGCAGCGTGGCGGTTGGTGCTACGAGATGAACAGCTTGTTCGCATGGGCGTTGCGCGAATTGGGCTTTGACGTGCATTTATTGAGTGGTGTCGTTAACCCCAGCAGTCGAGACGAATACGCCGTCCGCGATCATCTGATTTTGTTGGTCAAGTCTGTTGAAGGGAGTAATTACATTGCCGATGTTGGCTTCGGTAATGCGTTTCTCTATCCGTTACCCTTCGGTGAGGGCGTGTATACGCAAGGTGGCTTTACCTTTGGCTTTTGCCGCAGCGACGATGGTTATTGGCATTTTACCAATCAACAATATAGCAAGGCTGGCTTTGTATTTAATCTGCAACCTTACCAATTGTCTGATTTTGGCGAACGTTGCCATTGGTTACAAACCGCGCCCGAGTCGAAATTTGTGCGCATGACCGTATGCCACAAAATGTTTGATGACCGTATCATCACCCTACGCGGGGCATTGCTTTATACCACCACCGCCAACGCCATGACCGAACACACTGTGCAATCGCACGACGAATTTGTGGCAGTGTTAAATGAGATTTTTGGTCTGCAATTGCCCCATTCGGCAGCATTATGGCGCAAAACTTGGCAGATCTATCTGGCTTTTCAACAGCCACAATCGAATTGAACGCGAAGGCGTGAATGTGTGAGAATTCCCTCCCCACGCTGAAAGCATGAGGAGGGAGGGCTATATGCCCAATTTCACCTAATTATCTTGCTGTGCGACTTCGCGTCTTTGCTTGAAACAACCTAAACCTGCCAAACCGCCCCACCCAGCGTGACCGCGCCCAAGCTTGGGCCTTGGGTGAGCAGCCCGACCACCGAGCGACCCGCCAAGACATCGCCAAAGGGTTGCCACGATTGCCCCTCGTCAACCGAGGTCAATACCCCACGATTGGTGGACGCAATCAGACGATGATCGCTGGCGAAGTGTGGCGAACGCGCCAAACCGGTGACATTCATGCCTTCTTCGAGGGTGAACGCATGGGCCTGTAGTTTGCCGTCTGCATCACGCAGTACACGGGTGAGGCTGTTTTGCGCCCCAATCAACAAGGCTTCATTGCCATTAACAAGGCTGACCAGCGGCACATGCAAGCCATTCAAGGTGGTTAATAGCGTCCAATCATCAGCCGATTGCGGCAATGCACCGTCAGCCGATTCCCAACGCCACACCCGCCCAATAAAACGCACCTCATCTTCGATCAGGTCGCCGTCAGCATCTTCTTCATTTTTGGCAATATAAGTCACGATATGAATGGCCCCATCGTGGGTGATTTCGGCCTGCAAGGGCGTGCCGTCATCATTGGGGCCGGTGGCGCTGCGCCATGTTTTGCCAGCATCTGCCGACACATGCAATTGCTTCGACAGATACACCACTGCCAAGGCCTCAGATATTGTCGCTTGTTTGACGATACAGCCAATTTGGCGCTGGGTGTCAGCCTCGATGGGTGGTTGGGGCGTATAGCCCGAACTGTTATAAACGCCTAATAAATCAAAAAATTCTAGGCGGGTGGGGCTGGCTAAAACCACGCCCATTTCGTCGCCGCAGCGCAAGGGGGTGAGGTTTGACAAGATGTTGCCTTCGTCCGAGGTGCTTTGGCGCATCACGGTTTGCCACGTTTGCCCAGCATCATCTGAACGCACCAATGATTGATTCGACAAGCAATAAATGCGACCATTGGGCAATTGAAAGGCTTGGGGTGGAATTTGGGCCGCAAGGCCGTTGTTGCTTGCGGCCCACGTTGCGCCGCCATCTGTTGTTGCCCAACAACCAGCCTCCCATAACCCGGCCAAACAATGGGCCGCATCGAGGTTTGCCACCGCCAGCACTGGGTTTTCGCTGACAAGGCTGTGCGCCCAGTCGTCATAATTGGGTGCATGGGCCACAAAAACACCTTCATCGGTGCCGACCCATAGGCCATCGGCGGCGAGCTGCATACAATGCACCATGTGGGTTTGCAGACCGATATTTTGCCAATTCAGACCAGCATTACGCGAGATAAACACCCCGCCGGTCTCTAATCCGGCAAACAATGTTTTGTCTTGGGCAAAATGCGGCGACACCGCCAAGCACTGCACTGCGCTGTCGTCTAAGCCATCGCCGGTCTCGCGCCATGCCCGCGCTGCATTAGGCGAGCGATATAAGCCGCCTGATGCGCTGCCCGCCCACAACAATTCGCTGTCATCAAAATTGGGCGACACCGCCAAACACAAAATTTCGCTATCGACCAAGCCAAAATCGCCCAATTGCCACGATTCACCGCGATCAAACGAGCGATAAACGCCGTTGTCGGTGGCGGCAAAAAGCGTGCTATTGTCGGCAAAATTAGGCGCAATGGCAATGGCGTTGATGATGCCAACACCCGCCCAAGCGCTGACCTCGTGCCATGTTTGCCCGCCATCGCCCGATTGAAATAGCCGCTTGTTTTGGGTGGCGGCAAAGACGGTGTTACCTGCCGACGACAGCACCCGCACAGCGCTATCTTCATTAAAGCCGGCCTGTGTTAACGCCCAAGTGTTTGCGCCATCGGTTGATCGATACACCCCGGCCAAGGTTGCGGCCAAGGCCCAAGGGGTGCTTGTGTCAGCATTCACAGCAAGATCAAATACGGTTCCGCCATACCAGCCGCCAGCGGCTTGCCAATCGGTGGGTTGAGTGGGTTTTTGAAGTGCGTTTGTCATGGTTTAACATTGCTTTGTAAAAAGCGAGTTTGAAAGGGTGTTTAAGGGTCTAGCGTGACCTCTTTGTCACGGTTATCACGGGGTTTATGAATGAGCGCCTCGGTGGTCAAAATCATGATGGCGGCACTGAGCGCCGCCCGAAACGCCGCAATTAATACATTCACTGGGTCAACAATATTGGCAACAAACATATCTACCATATCACCTTGGGTCACATCAAAACCAAGCGCGGTGTTGCGCATAGGCGTGGGGGTGGGGTGAATGGGGACAATAGCTGCCGCGTCGTAGCCTGAATTGCGTAAAATGGCGCGGGCGGGTTGGCAAAGGGCCGCCACCAATAATGAACGGGCCAGCGCATCGTCATCATAACCCTCATTTGCCAGCGCGATTTGTTGCAGTATTTGGGCGGCATAAATATATGCCCAGCCGCCGCCAGCCACTACGCCAGATTCCATCGCCGCTCGTATCACGCGCACCGCATCTTCGCAGCGGGTTTTATAAAATTCGCGTTCGGTTTCGGTGGCCCCGCCCACCCGCAACAATGCCACGCCGCCGCTCAGTTTGCCGGCCCGTTCAAATAATTGGTTGCGAATATCGTTGTCTTTGGTTTTGGCAATTTGTTTGCGGATGTCGGCTACACGTTGCCGAATGGCTGCCGGACGGCCTTTGCCGCCGATGAGGGTGAAAGCCGAGCGCACGGCGCGAAATTCATCGGCGCTGCCGAGGTCGGACAGTGCCACATTTTCCAACTGATGCCCAGCTTCTTCGGCGACTAATTTGCCGCCGCACAGCGTTGCCAAGTCTTGCAAAATATCGAAGCGCTCGTCACCCGCGCCCGGCGCATTGACGGCCAAAGTTGGCAGTGTGCCATGCCGTTTGTTCATCACCAACAAATTGAGCGCCTCGCCCTCAATGTTAAATGACACCACCGCCAAGCCGTGTTGTTTGGTGTGGGCTTGCTCGGCCACCTTTTGCATAATGGGCATGAGGTCGGTGGCGGCGCTGAGGCGATGGGTGGTAAACAAAATGTAGGGGTTGCTTAAAATCGCTTCGCCGCCATGGGTGGCAAATGATTGCGACTCCCAGCCCTTGTTCCACAATGCGCCTTGAATATATTCGCGGTCGTGGGTGACGCTGTTGCTGGGTCGCACTTCAATGGCTCCTTGCGAGCCAACCACGTCAAAACATTCGTGCAAATGTTTGGCGAGTTCGGCGTTGCCGATCATGGCTTGGGCGAGCGCAATCATTGGGGCGCTGCTGTCCATCGGGCGGGCTTGGGTCTTGATGGCTTCAATCACCACTGGTTGGGCTTTTTCGAGGGCGCGGCGCAGCAACATCGGGTCTACCCCAGCCGTAATTAATCGGCAGCCATCTTCAATTAAGCGTCGCGCCATCACAACGGCCATCGTGCTGCCGTCGCCTACTTCTTCTTCGATTTGCCATGCCAAATGTCGCGCCATCAGCAAGCCCATGCTTTCAAAACGGCTAGGCAAGCCATAAAATCGGCGGGCTAAACGTGCGCCATCGTTGAGCAATTCGGGGGCTTTGCGCCGTGAATCACGCTCGACCGCAACCAATCGCCCGCGTGGGCCAAGCGTCACCTCAAGCGCGTCGGCCATTTGCTTAAAGCCACGCCGCAAATATTCACGTGCATTTGGGCCAATACAATTCATGGGGAGTAAGAACCAAGAGCCAAGAGCCAAGAACTAAGAACTAAGAACCAAGAACCAAGAACTAAGAACTAAGAGCCAAGAACTAAGAACTAAGAATCAAGAATCAAGCGTTCTATCTATAAGCTTTACTCTATATTCTCATCTTGGTTCTTGGTTCTTAGTTCTTGGCTCTCTTTTTACTGCACTCGCAACAAAACGGGTGCGGCTTTCCAAAGGCCTTCGAGGTTGTAAAATGCGCGGCGGGCGGGGGTGAAAATATGCACCACCAAATCGCCATAGTCTAACAAGACCCAACCCGAATCACCGGGGCCTTCAACACGTCGTTTAATTGTTTTGTCTTCAGCTTTCAACATTTCTTGAATATTGTCAGCAATTGCATCGATTTGCCGTGACACATTACCCGAACAAATGACAAAATAATCTGCCACGCCCGATATGTTGCGCAAATCGAGCAACACAATGTCTTCTGCTTTTTTATCTTCTGCGGCGCTTACAGCCAACCGCGCTAATTCCAATCCGTCCACGCACCCATTATACAGAGTAACGAGTGCTGAGTCCTGAGTGCTGAGTGCTGAGTGCTGAGTCCTGAGTGCAAAGTGCAAAGTGCAAAGTGCAAAGAATCAAGTGATGAGTGTTAAATAGTGGCACATTACTCTAAACTTAGCGCTCAGGACTCAGCACTCAGCACTTTCTACTTTCCACTTTCCACTTTGCACTTTGCACTTTCTACTGAGCACTATAATAAAAATATGGTTACGGTTGAAGTCAATGCCCTTGATGAAATCCCTCAATCAGTGGGTTACACACAGGTTGGCGAATATACGCGAATGCGCCCAGACGGCACATTTGAGGTTGAAACCAGCCATCTCATTACTTCGGATGATGCACCCGTGGATAACTTAATTTCCGAAAAGCAGATGCGTTTGTTAACTGAGCCGCTGTATGCATCGTGGCAACATTCGCAATATGGACAGCGGTTTATTGCCACTGCCAATGTTGGTGTATTTGCACGGCCCGTTAACCCAGCAGTGGTCGTTCCTGATGTGTTGCTTAGCCTAAATGTTGACCCGTTACATGGCAAACGCATGAATGAGGTGAAAAGCTACCTCATTTGGGAATTTGGTAAATTACCCGATTTGGTGATTGAAATTGTGTCTAACCGCCAAGGCAATGAGTTGAAAGACAAATTGCTCGATTACTTAATGTTGCGGGTCGATTATTATGTGGTGTTTGACCCAATGGGCGAATTGCGCCGTGAAATGGATGGGCAAAGCGTCATTGCCTATTCGCGAAATAATCGCAATTATGTGCGGATGCCAACCTTGTGGTTTGAGGAGCTTGAGTTGGGTTTAACCCGTTGGCAAGGCCAATTTGAAAACACGGAATATGCGTGGTTGCGTTGGTGTGACCGTGATGGCAATGTGATTTTGACAGGTAAAGAGCGTGCTGATTTAGCGGAACAAAACCTGAAACAAACAGAGCAAAACTTGAAGCAGACAGAACAAGATCTAAAAGAAACCAAATTGCGTGCTGATGAAGCCGAGGCCAAGGCAGCGCGGCTGGCGGCTCGTTTACGTGAATTGGGTATTGCCGATATTTAAATAGGTGCGAAGCGCGGTTAAAACAACCGCGCTTCGCCGTTTAAGTGGTGGTTACCGATATCCCTCAGCCTGCATATTAAAAAGCTTGGCATAGGTGCGATTAAGCTGCATCAATTCGGCGTGCGTGCCGAGTTCGCTGATGCGTCCGCCCTCGATCACGGCGATGCGGTCGGCCATGCGCACAGTGCTAAAGCGATGGCTGATCAGAATGGCAATTTTGCCTTCGGTTAGCTCACGAAAACGCTGAAAAATTTCATATTCTTTCTCGGCATCTAAGGCGGCTGTCGGTTCGTCTAACACCAACACCGCCCCATCACGCATAAATGCCCGCGAGAGCGCAATTTTTTGCCATTGTCCGCCCGATAACTCGCTGCCTTTGTCGAACCAGCGGCCCAGCATGGTGTCGTATTGCTGGGGCAATGTGTCAATTACTTCATCGCCCCCGCCACGCTCGGCGGCGGCCTTAATACGCGGCTCATCGTTTAGCGCCTTAATTTGCCCATAGCCAATATTGTCGCGGGCCGAGGCCTGATATTCGACAAAATCTTGAAAGATGACGCCAATGCTATCGCGCAGGCTGTTTATATCATAATCGCGCAAATCGACGCCATCGAGCAAAATTTGGCCCTCGCTGGGTTCATAGAGTCGTGTCATCAATTTAATCAGCGTGGTTTTACCTGCCCCATTGGCTCCCACCAGCGCGATCTTTTCGCCCGGCCCAATGCTTAAATTTACCCCACGCAATGCATATTCGCTGCGCCCGGCATATTTAAACGACACATTGCGAAATTCGATGCCACGTTTGATTGGGCGTGGCACGGGCTGATTACTCGGCGCTGATTTGCCGCTGAGCGCTATTTGCGGTTGTAATGCCAAGTATGAGAATAAATTGTCTAAAAATAGCCCACTTTCGTAAAGCGAGTTGATATTTGAAAAAATACCTTGAAACAAACCTTGCGCCTGCCGACACAGCGATAAATACAAGGTCATACCGCCCAACGTAATGCCTTGGGTGATGGTGCGAAAAATGATCCATGCATAGGCGATATAAAAACTCAGGCTGCTGACCAAGCCCCACACCACACTTATGCCGCTGCGTTTAACTGCCAACGTGGTGTCTTCGTGATAAAACTTCCAAAAATAATCTTGGTATTGTTTGAGCAGTGATTCACCCAATCCAAACAACTTCACTTCTTTGGCGCTATGATCAACCGTGAGCAAATATTCAAAATAATTCATGCGGCGGGCTTCGGGGGCACGCCAACTTAATAGACGAAAAGTGAGTTGGCTATAACGCATTTGTGCCATAAAGGCCGGCACACTGGCCCCAAAGAGCAACAGCGTAATAAATGGGCTAAAGGCCAGCAACAATACCGCAAACGAAGTCAGCGTAATGAGGTTTTGCACCAGCATAAACCCGGTGTTGACAATACTCAACACGCGCCAATTGGATTCACGACGGGCATTTTGTAGTTTGTCGTAAAACGTTGGGTCTTCAAAATATTGCAAATCGAGCGTGAGCGCTTTGCGAATGATGGCGGTATTGATCTCGTTTGATAGCTTGGCATTTAACACATGGTCGAGCAGTCGCCGTGCTTGGTTGATGAGGCTGCTAATGATGATGAAGACAAACTCGAGCAATAAATAGGGCAGGGCTGGTTGTAATGTGTCATAAACCAGCGTCCATGCCGCCAATGAATCTAAATTGGCAAGGGTGTTTTTTTGCGAAATCGACTGCACAACGGCATCGACAATCAATTTGCCCACCCAGGCCTGTGCCGCTGGTAACAAAGCCGATACCAATGTCACCACCATCATGCCAATAAAGCCCCATTGATGGGCATCCCATACCATTTTGAGCGCACGCGGCATATTTTTAAATGCGTCGCGTGCATCTTTTAGCCGTTCGCGCCAAGGCTTATTTTTATTGGGTTTTATAGATGAAGGGCGCGGCCCTCGGCGATGGGGATTGGGGTTCATAGAAATGGATTAAGGGTTAAGAATTGAGGATGAGCGATTGCGTAAATTTCAGTTTATGATTATCCCTAATCTTAATCCCAAATCCTTTAATTATGAAAGCTGTTGTGATTGAAAAACCCTTCCAAGCAACTATTGTTGACTGTGTGACACCGAGTATTGCGCCCAACCAAGTATTGGTTCGGGTGGGGGCAGTAGGTATTTGCGCCAGTGATGTGGAAGTATATGAAGGCACGCGCCCTGCCGATTATGTGCGCTACCCTTGCCAACCGGGCCACGAATGGGCTGGCACAGTGGCGGCAGTGGGCAGCGAGGTTGCTCATCTCAAGTTAGGTGATAGGGTAGC
Source organism: Thermoflexus hugenholtzii JAD2 (assembly GCA_945877855.1). GTDB lineage: Bacteria > Chloroflexota > Anaerolineae > J036 > Brachytrichaceae > AQU-03. The sequence continues at coordinate 12,346 of CAMDWA010000033.1, forward strand.
GGTAGAAGGGCATCATTTTTGTGGCAAATGCTATTTTTGCCAGCGTGGGCAAACCAACTTGTGCCAACACTATAACGAATTTGGCTTTACCCTGCCCGGTGCTTATGCCGATTATGTGGCAGTGCGGGCTGATCTGGCCCATCCCTTCGCCCCTGATTTGCCGTTTGAGGTGGCGGCATTGACCGAACCCGCCGCTTGTGCTGGGCATGGCTTGCTGCGGGCAGGAGTGCAATCTGGTGACACGGTTGCGGTCATTGGCCCGGGCACGATTGGGCTGTTGGGGGTGGCGTGGGCCAAGGCTTTGGGTGCAGGGCGCATCATCGCGGCTGGGGTTGATCGTAATAACGAAAGTTTTGCACGGGCCGTTGGTGCAACCGATTATGTGACATTGGCCGAAGGGGCAGACACACAGGTGAAGGCCATGACTGAGGGGCGCGGGGCCGATGTGGTGTTTGAATCGGCGGGCAACCCGCAGGCGGTGCTATTGGCGTTCGATCTGGTGCGACGTGGTGGCACAGTCGTGCAAGTCGGTATCGCGGGTGGCGATCATACTATTCGCCTCTCGCCCGATCTGGCCTGCCTCAAAGATTTGCGGCTGCATGGTGTGTTTGCTTATACTTCAGCCGTGTTTGTCGAAACCTTGCGCCGCATCGAAAATGGCGTACTCAATGTGCGCCCACTGATCACCCATCGCCTGCCGTTGACGCAATTTGCTGCTGGTCTTGCCTTGCTCAAACACAAACCCGAACCAGTGGTTAAAACGGTTTTAATGGTTAATGATTAATGGTCAATGATCAATGGTCAATGATCAATGGTTAATGGTTAATGGTTAATGGTTAATGGTTAATGGTCAATGGTTAATCATTAACCATTGACCATTAACCATTAGCTCAGCGCTTGCGCAAGGTCGGCGATGATGTCTTCGACATCTTCGATGCCGACCGAGAGGCGCACGAGACCATCGGTGATGCCTTGTTTGGCGCGTTCTTCGGGTGCAATATCGCGGTGTGACGAAATGGCTGGGTAGGTCATCAAGGTATAAATGTCGCCGATGCTGGTGGTGGGGGTGATGATCTTACAGCGATCCATCAGGCCAAACACAGCGCTGCGGCTGGCATTGGCCAATTCAAACGACACCACTGCCCCAAAATGCCCATTAAATAGGCGTTTACACAACTCGTGCTGGGGGTGACTGGGCAAGCTGGGGTGAAAGACGGTCTTAATGGCAGGTTGTTGCGTTAGCCATGCTGCCACCGCATTGGCGTTGGCGCATTGTTGCTTCATACGCAACGTCAGCGTTTTCATCCCGCGTGATACCATTCGCGCCTCATAAGGGGCCAAATTTAGCCCGATCAAGCGTGAGAATTTTTGGGCGCTTTTTAATAATTCGGGGTCGTTAATGGCGACTGCACCGGCGGCAATATCGCCATGCCCATTTAAATATTTAGTAGCACTGTGCATGATGATGTCTACGCCGTCGTAAACCATGCGTCGTAGCACTGGTGTGGCAATGGTGGCATCGACAATTACACGCGCCCCAATTTCGTGCGCCATCGCGGTTAAGGTCGGAATGTCTGACACTTTCAGCATCGGGTTCGATATTGCCTCTAAAATCAGCACATCGGGTTGCTGTGTCGCCATTACTTGTGCTACCTCTGCCAAATTGGTGGTATCACACAGCAATGTTTCATAACCTTGAAGCGCAAAAACATCTTTGAGCAATGTAAAGGTCGAGCCAAATACATCACGGGCACATAACACCCGTTTGGTTTTGTTTTTGGGTGATGGAGTATAGAGGGCGGTTTGAATGGCCAAAAACATGGCGGCCATGCCGGTTGCAGTGGCAATTGCGCCTTTGGTTTCTTCTGCCGAGGCGATGGCAATTTCGAGCGCTTGCACGGTGGGGTTGCCACGCCGAATGTAGGTGAAGCTTTCGTTGACATTGGCAAAACCCCAGTCGATGCCCTCGGCATTGGTTTGCACATAGGTGGCGCTCGACACAATCGGCATGACGGTCGGTGCGCCTAGACGATTGCGTTCTGGGTGTTCACCATCGTGAACGATACGTGTAGTAAGTTTATGTTGAGACATGAGGAAATGGATGAATGCGTGAATGAGCGAATGAGTGAATAAATGGCGTTTATGAACGTGGGAGTATAAACGACAAGAAAAGCCGATTTCACTATCCCGCCTCAAGCTACGCTTGAAGCGGGATAGTGAAATCGGCTTTTCCTCAATTTTCCAAAAGCAACTTATAGCCAACCCCAAATATAGTTTCGATCTCGACACCGCTGCCAGAGATACGCTTGCGTAATTGGCCGACATGTACATCAACAGTGCGGGTTTCACCTGCAAAATCAAAACCCCATACCACCTCGAGCAAGCGTTCGCGTGTAAAAACAATACCTTTGTTTTCGAGCAATGTCACGAGCAAATCAAATTCTTTGGCCCGCATTTGTATCGGCTTGTCTTCGACCCAAACCTCATGACGGGCCACATCGACCCGTAACTTGCCAAGGTTTAAGAGTTGATCAGGAGCGGGAGGAGGATTCCGATTGTTTGTTCTGCGCAAAATGGCTTTGATGCGTGCCATCAATTCACGCGGGTTAAATGGCTTGGTCATGTAATCATCGGCCCCTAACTCAAGGCCGACAATTTTTTGCACATCGTCATCGCGTGCGGTCAGCATAATGATGGGTAGGTCTGATTTGTTGCGCACCCGTTTGCACACTTCCCAGCCATCAATTTTAGGCAGCATTAAATCGAGCACCATCAACGCGGGGGGCGGTTCAGCCAATGCCATTTGTAAGCCGGTTGCACCATCGTATGCCCGTAATATGCGATACCCGGCTTGTTTCGCATAAAGCTCAATCAGATCAATAATATTTCGCTCGTCGTCAACGACCAATAGTGTTTCTATACTCACGGTTATTTTGTGTTTTTAAGCGCATCTTCAATGGCAGCTTTAAACACTGAATAGGGTTGTGCGCCGACCACGAGTTTGCCATTAATTAAAAATGAAGGTGTGCCACGCACCCCAAAACGCTGACCTTCTTCCGAATCAATTTGAACCCGCCCCGTTGTCTGGTCTTCGTTGAGGCATTTGCTAAATGTGGACATGTCAATTTTTAAGGCGGTGCTGGCCAGTTTGATCAGGTCGGCTTTGTTTTGTGGGATTCGTCCGATACGGCTTCGCTCGTCAAATAACGCGGTGTGATAGCCCCAAAATGCATTTTGATCGGCGGCACATTCGGCGGCTTGGGCTGCCAAGAATGAAATATCGCCCAAGGCTGGGTATTCTTTGTAGCTAATTTTGACCTTGCCTGCGGCTACATATTCTTGCAAAATACGTGGGAAAGTTTCGGTGTGATAACGTAAGCAATAAGGGCATTGAAAATCGCTATATTCAATAATGGTTACTGGTGCATCGGCCTTGCCTTGGGTATTGCTGGGACGCAACGCAACGTTTTGAATATTGCCAGCCGCTGCGGCGGGCGCTGGTTGGGCATTCGCCGCCGCGCCATTGCGTTGGGTGCTTTCGTCAATCACCTCTTGTAAGGCTGATTTAACTGTTTGTTTTAATTCGGCTTGTGAGTTTGTGGCGGCCCCCACCTTTAACAATTGCAACATTGCGCCATTGGTGCCAATCATTAATGCACTAAATAATAACATTGTGCCAAACAGCGACCCCAGCGCAAACCAGCCCAAAGTCATGACATCGGTTCTTTTTTCTTTTTTTTCTTGCTCTTCCATTTTATTTTCCGTGTGGTAAAAAAGATTTTGCTGAAATTACTATCACATTTGAGCAGATTCCAAGTTGATAAAAGGTTTTGTCGATTTCATTATCTCTCCTCTAATCGTAGCTTAGAGGAGAGATAATGAAACCGATCCTTCATCTTGCAGGAATTTGCGCTATTTTCATGAAGAATAGTGAGATAGTGAATTTAGCGAAAACATATTTTAATTTCCACTGTTGATTGAGAGGATACGTATATATTAGCACCAAATGCTAAATTTGAGCACCCTGCTTACGATTGATATTTGAAAATTGTAACCCCATGCGAGCAAGGCCGATAAAACCGAAAATAATTAACAATATCTCTTGATAAATCACCGAGACAAACGCAAAGGCAACGGCTACATTTGAATCGATACCGAAGGGGATAACGAGTGATTGGGTGGCAAACATTTGCACCACGCCTAGCCCGCCGGGGGCCGATGGTAATGCCCCCCCTAAGTTGGTTGTGGTAGAGACGAACCCAGCTTGCACCCATGCCGTTGGCATAAATGCGCCCATCAAAAAATACATCACCATAATTGAGGTGGCCCACACCCCAATGGTGAGCAAGATGGCGAAAAATAATTTGCTTGGGGTGCTGATGAGGGCAAAACTGGCTCGAATATCACGAAAACGGGCGATGAGCATGTCGCTATTGAGTTTTGGAATATAGCGGCAAATGGTTTTGATGAGGGTTTCGACCCGCGCCGATTGCCATAACACAAACCCAAACACCAACACCATGAGCAAAATAAGCACGCCACCGATGGTGGCAGCCGTGACAAATTGCGGCGGCATTGGCACAATTTGAGCGAAGCCTGCAAACATAATGAGCACTGCTGACAAATCTAAAAACCGCTCGACCACGATGGATGACAACGCCCGTGTCATCGTGATGGATGTGCGTTGGCTGAGGGCATAGGCCTTGCCCACTTCGCCGGCCCGTAGTGGGATGAGCATATTCATCATATAGCCAATGTTATAGGCGTGCATCGTTGGCCAAAATGGGGTGTTATCGAGTAACACTGACCACCGCCAACCGCGTAAGCCAATGGTGGCAAAAAAGGCGAGGGTGCCCGGCACAAACCAAATCAATTGGGCAGTAGCAAGGCTTTGCCCCAACGCTTGAAAATTGACATCTTTAAAAATGAGATAGAGTGCGATGAGGCTGATGACAATGCCCAGCCAGACTTTCCAGTTTCGTAACATTGTGCGTCATTCTACTATTTTGCAATAGTATGCAACGCGGGTTTGCTATTGCGCTGGAGGCGTATCGCACTGTGTTAAAGCATGAAGTTAGGTCTGCGGCATTGCAAGCACTGAGTTGAATCTTGCCATTTGTTCATTTGAAAGCGAGAATTGGCAAAATAAAGCACGGTCTTCGGGTGTATCACGATGAAAATCGCTGCCCCCTGTGATAATTAGGCTATGCTTAATCGCCCAACTCAAGTAACTTGCGCGATGTTCTGTCGGATTGCTGGCGTGATAGACCTCGATGCCATCCAAGCCATTAACGAGCAAATCTCCGAACAATTCGGCAATATTGCCAACATAGAGTGAAGGATGCGCAAATACGGCAATACCACCGGCATTATGAATCAGTTGAATGGCTTGGGCGGGCGTTAGCCCTTGGTGTGGCGAAAACGCCGGTTTCCCCTCCGCCAAATAACGATCAAATGCTTGTTGGGTATCGCGCACTGCTCCTATTTCAACCAAGGCTTTGGCAATGTGGGGCCGCCCCACGACGGCATCACCCGCAATGCTACGCACCCGCTCAAATTCGAGCACAATTCCCAATTTGGCTAATTTGGCAATGATTTTACGTGCACGCCCGTCACGCACTTCACGCAACCCAGCAATTTGCTGGGCAATAGCCGATGTCGGGGAGGTGACCCGCACCCCATAGCCCAAGATATGCACTTCGCCTTGCGGCGAAAGCGCACTGACCTCGATGCCGGGAATGATGCGCACCCCATGCGCAAGACCTGCTGCAATTGCCTCGTCGTGCGCGGCAATTGTGTCATGATCTGTAATTGCAAGGGTTGTAACACCAAGTTGGGCTGCCAATGCCACCAGCGCTGTCGGGCTTAGTTCACCGTCAGAGGCTGTGGTATGACAATGCAAGTTAGAAATTTGCAAGCGTATATACCGACCTATTTGCTATTGTAATCGCAATTAATGAAATGAAGCTATATTGATATGATTGCAATGCAAAGATTGTGAATATAACTCTAGCAATGCTAAAACCGAAATGAGGCTTTTTAATGAGGTTAACGAGGCTCTACTGCCAAGCGGACTGCGGTTCGTTCTGAGCCATCGATATCAACATCTGAAAAAGATGGGATGATAATCACATTGATGCCATCTAGCAACAAATAGCCACGCGCAATAGCCGCCGCTTTGATGGCTTGATTGACTGCGCCCGCTCCGATCGCCTGCACATCTGCTCGCCCGCTTTCACGCACAACCCCAGCAATTGCGCCAGCAACTGCGGTTGACCGTGAGTTTGCAGAAACCTTAATGACCTCTGGTGGTGTCTTTGTGTGTATCATTGTATTTGTCATTGTTTCCATATTGTTTTTCTCCGAAGCTGTAATGTTCTGTATTTATTCTCGTATTATTATTAATTGATGCGAGCTATACCTGAATTATATCCAGTATTTTCTCGTGCTGTAAATATTCCATTTCTATGGCTTTTTAACAACGGACTTAAGACTGATTTTCAATTAAACCGATTGGAATAATAGAAAATTAATGGGTAAATGCCAATGGATATTTGCAGTGTTACATACAAAGATATGTTGTGAATCAGGCTTTGGTCGTGCAACTGATGAACGAGCGCTATCTTGGAATCGCTTCATTGAATGTTTTATGTATAGCTTCTTTTCGTCACAATCATTATATGGCCTTTGGGTTTAATCGGCAAAACCTTTCATTAACTCAGAATCTGCTCTATGTTATCAAAATGCAAATGTCTGCGTTTGATGTTTCAATCATAATCGTTTATGGAAAATGAGTGTGCAAAGATCATTCACCCAACAATTGTTGGGCGGCTTGATAGGGGCTGAGTTGGCGCTGAGCGACTTGTGCAATAAAGTGCCCAGCTTGATGTCGCACAAAACGCCGTCGCACCAATTCTTCGGCGGTTTTAAGAATACGTGATTCAGCAATCATACGCAGACGGTCTTGAATGCGGCCCGACTGATGTAAATAATTGTGATGGGTTTGGATCGTTTTAAGCAGTTCATCAATGCCCTTGCCCGATTCGGCGCTCGTGCCGACTACAGGCGGCATCCAATTGGGGTCACGTGGCATATCGAGCATAAGCATGGTTTTGAGGTCGCCGATAGTGCGTTGGGCATCGGGTTTGTCGCATTTGCTTACCACGTGAATATCGGCAATTTCGAGGATACCGGCCTTGATGGCCTGAATGTCATCGCCAAGACCCGGGGCCGAGACGACTAATGTGGTATGTGAAGCGCGCACGACCTCAACTTCGTCTTGCCCAACGCCCACTGTTTCGATGATGATTAAGTCGTAACCTGCGGCATCGAGCACATCGACGGCATCGAGCGCGGCGCGGCACAGGCCACCCAATGAGCCGCGGGTTGCCATGCTGCGAATGAACACACCCGGGTCGCCCGATAAATCATTCATGCGAATGCGGTCGCCCATAATTGCGCCACCGCTAAAGGGGCTAGAGGGGTCGATGGCAACAATGCCAATTCGCCGCCCCATTTGTCGTGCCGCTGTAGCCAATGCTTTTACTAAAGTCGATTTGCCGCTGCCAGGTACGCCCGTAATGCCAATAATATGGGCTTTGCCGGTGTGCTGGTATAGCGCAGTCATTGCAGGGCGACATTCGTCGTCGCCGGCTTCGGCGCGGGTAATTAGCCGTGCGACATCACGTTGGCGGCCTGCCAACACGCCGGGGATGAGGTCAAGGGAGGGGATCATGTCAATTACGAATTACGAATTACGAATTGTGAGGCAAATTTGTAATTTGTAATTGGTTATTATTCTTTAGTGGATTTTTGAATTGCAGAAATAATACGGAAAAGCTCTTGAACGTCATTATGAACACTTTCAAATTGCGTTTCAGTGAGATAGTCAGTGTCTTTGAGAAGGCGAAGCCAATAGGCAGTTTCGCGAGCTTCTTTATAAGCAATGGCTAGTTTTGCAAGAAAATCAGCGCGGGATTGCCCGCCAATGGCTTCCTCAATGTTTGCACCAATACTTGTCCCACATCTTAGGATTTGTTTCGACAAGACAAACTCATTTTCTCTAGATAAATGCTAATAAAGTCGCACAATTCTTACCGCAAAGGCATAACTTTTAAGCTGAATGATGTTATCAGTCTTCATCACTTAACCAATAAAAAGTTACAAATCATGAATTTTGTTTAAATTCGTAATTTGTAATTCGTAATTTGTAATTATTTAGCGTTTTCCTCGCGCTTCAACCAAGGTGCGGACTGAGTTGACGATGGTGTCGGGTGGGGTGTCTTGTAGAAAAAGGTCAGCGACCCCCATATTTTTGAGGGTGGCGGCGTCGGCATCTGGGATGACGCCACCGCCGATGACGATGATGTCGGCGGCATCCTTTTCTTTGAGCAAGTTGAGGATGCGCGGGAAATGGGTCATGTGTGCGCCAGACAACATGCTAACGCCGATGACATCGACATCTTCTTGAATAGCGGCGTTGACGACATCTTCAGACGAGCGGTGCAAGCCAGTGTAGATGACATCCATGCCGGCATCGCGCAAAATACGTGCCACGACCTTTACGCCGCGATCATGCCCATCAAGCCCAACTTTGGCAATTAACACACGAATGGGGGAAGACATTTTTAGGTGAGAGTTAAGGGTTGACAGTTGAGAGTCGAGGGTTATCTCTCTCAACCCTTAACCCTCAACTCTCAACTTCTAGCTATGGTTGTACTTCAAAAATAGCTTCGACTTCAACGGCATAGTTTTCGGGGATGACCATGCCAACGGCGCTGCGGGCATGGCGACCGGCTTCGCCGAAGACTTCGAGGAAGGTATCGCTGGCCCCGTGAATGACACCGGGGGTATTGGTAAAGTCGGGGCCAACATTGACCATGCCGAGTACTTTGACCACGCGCACCACATTCTCGACCCCAACCAATGAATGGACGGCCCGAATGCAGCCCAAGGCGCACAATTTTGCAGCTTCATAGCCTTGTTCGACGGTCAGGTCTTGGCCCAGCTTGCCTTTGATTTGGGTGTCGCCCCAGCGTGATACTTGGCCTGAGGTATAGACCAAGTTGCCGCTGCGCACTGCGCCCATGAGGCGACCCAAATTTAATTCGACTTTTTCGAGCGTATAGCCCATTTGGTTAAGTTTGTTTTCGTATGACATGATTAAAAAACTAGAGATTATGGCATCTTCCTGATAAACAAGGGCGATTTAAAAAGAGGTAATGCCAAAATCACTATCCCGATATCACCCACAGGGGTGATGTCGGGATAGTGATTTTGGCGAAAACCAGTTTTAACACGCATTATTGAGAAGAAGCAGACTATGAATTAAAAATTCGTAATTTGAAATTTGAAATTCGTAATTATTTATTGTGCCGATGCTTCAAACATTGCCATCAGCAAGTTGTCGGTCGGCACATATTCATCGGTGAGTAAAAATTGGGCCGTTGCCGCCACGTTATTCATTTCGGCATCGCTCACCAAGCCATTATTAATATTGGGGGTGTTGTCTTCGCCGCTAATATTAACGAAGGCTGGCACGTCGATGGGTTGGTTGCTGGCTAAAATAATATAAGTGCTGCGGATCAGGGTTTTCCAATCTCGATCGGTCGGCACAAAATAAACATATTTGAATGATTGTTTGAGCGTGCGCAAAAATGCGCCAACAAAAGGCTGTTGCTGCCCATCGATTAAATTCAACATGTAAATGCCGTTATCGGTCAAATGTTGGGCCACAATGTCGTTAAATTCACGGGTGGTTAAATGGTAAGGCACTGAAAAGTCGTTAAATGCATCACCTGCGATCATGTTGTATTTGCGCGTGGGTGGCAAATTGATCAAAAATTGACGGGCATCTTCGCTGGCCGATTTAATGCGTGTGTTGCGGTCAAGCCCCAAGCGGTCATAGGCGGTTTCGGTTACGCCCGGGTCAATCTCAACGACTTCAACGGCGGCGTTTGGGTAAACGGCCTCAACAAATTTGGGCAAGGTATAGCCGCCCCCGCCGATAAATAAGGTGTCGAGTTGCTTATAACGTGGCTGCATATATTCAAGCAGCTCGGCCCCAATTTGTTCATAGGCATAACGCAGTTTGCGTGGATTGTCGAGCACAGTGTAGCTATGCACCAACCGGTCGAGGGTTAAGACTTGATAGGTTGTGTCATCGCGCACATCTTCACGCACCCGAATGCAAAAATAATTGGTTTCGCGGTAACAGGGCGATGCCATTACCGATTTAGCGGGGGTAAGAAACGTGCCCATCATGATTAAGCCCCCAATCACCGCCGCGCTGACGGCTGACCGCGCTGGTCGGCTCGACCATTGCCCCAACACAATTCCCATCATCATGAGCAAAATGCCCGTGCCGAGCAAAATACTGCGGGTTCCAAACCATTGAATGAGGTAAAAACCGGTTAAAAAGGTGCCTAAAATGCTGCCTAAGGCCGACATGGCATAAATGCGCCCGATTAAATTGCCGCTTTTGCTCAGGTCTTTTAAGGATAATTTGACCACCAATGGTGAAATGGTGCCAAGCAAAACACTCGGCAACAAAAATAACCCAGCGATGTAAAACACCATGCGGGCAATGAGCGGCAACCCACTCACCGCCGACATTAAGCCTTTTTCGCCCAAAATACTCACCATCAGTAACACGCTAATGCTGCCCAGCCCAGCCAAAATAAACAATGCGCCGAGCAAACGCCGCGAGGCGTAGCGGTCTGCCAATTTGCCGCCAACATAGTTGCCTAGGCTCATGCCCGCCAAAATAATGCCGATGATGCTGGTCCATGTGTAAAGCGATACCCCGATGAATGGGGCCACGATGCGCCCAGCCACCAGTTCAATTACCATGACACAGGCATTGCTAATGAATACAATGAGGCTGGGTTGCCACAGCCAATCTTTTTTATTTTCTTGCATGATTATTCGATCACAACCTTACTCAGGTCGTCCTTATTTTCGGGGTATTTGATGTCGAATTTTTTGAGCATATTGACCAACACGGTTGAGATGACCAGATCGCGATACCATTTTTTATTGGCCGGAACCACATACCAAGGTGCCCATTCAGTGCTGGTTTTGCTCAATACATCTTCATAGGCCTGCATGTAATCATCCCACAAAGTGCGTTCTTTTAAATCGCCCACGCTAAATTTCCAGTGCTTTTCGGGGTCATCTAAACGGGCTTGTAGGCGCTCTTTTTGTTCGTCTTTGCTAATATGCAAAAAGAACTTTAACACGATGGTGCCTTCGTCTGATAATAAACGCTCAAAGTCATTAATGTGATCAAAGCGTTTCTTCCATGTGTCTTCGGGCACAATATTGTGCACCCGCACGACCAATACATCTTCGTAATGGCTGCGATTAAAAATGACAATTTCGCCTTTGCCGGGTGATTGCGAATTAATACGCCACAAATAATCATGATCAAGTTCTAGGGCAGAGGGCACTTTGAATGAGGCCACACGCACCCCTTGCGGGTTTACGCCATCAAACACATTCCGAATCACGCCATCTTTGCCGCCTGTATCCATCGCTTGCAGCACAATTAATACTTTGCGCTTATGCTCAGCATATAGTTTTTCTTGCAAAACCTCAAGTTCGGCGTTTAGTTTGGCGGTGCGCTTTTTGCCGTCTTCTTTATCGCCTTTAAACTCGCTGATGTCATTTGGGTCAAACTCGTTTAGGTTTATTTTTGTGTGTGGGCGAATACGGTATTTGTCCATTTTGATGACCGTAAGTATAGCTTGACAATAGCAAATCGTGAATGAGTTGGTTGGTTGAATTGTTGATTTGTGGCTCACAAGTCACGAGTCATCAATCAACCAATGAACCAATCAACTATTTAACCAACCAACTAAAGTGGATAATATAGGAACATTTATTCTACTTATTTATGCGTCAACGGAAACCTCGCGCACCGCTTCAGCCTGTTACCCAAATGCTACTATTTACAAGTATGGCTTGTATCGGGGGGGCAGCGGCGATGGCATTTGGGGTGATTCGGCTGAACACAGTGTCATTACAAGCCAGTTTGCCTTTTTGGCCTACTTGGCCCCCGATTACATGGCTGGTGGCTGGACTGCTGATTGCCATCCCAATGACAGCGCTAGCGGCTTTGCGCACCATGTTATGGTTGATCGACGATCAGCGCTATCGCATTTTAGATTTAGGGCAAATTGACCGGATGGAAGGTTTACATTTTGAGCATTATGTGGCGCGGTTATTAAGGCATCTGGGTTATCGTACCCACGTTACCCCGGGATCAAAAGATTATGGGGTCGATGTGGTGGCTGAGCGGGCGGGCGAACGTTTTGCCATTCAAGTAAAACGCTACAAAAGCAAAGTCTCGCGCCGCGCTGTGAGCGATGCCGTCGGCGCAATGAAACATTACAACTGCAACCGCTGCATGGTCGTTACCAATTCTTATTACACCGATGATGCGTATCTATTGGCTCATGCCAATGATTGCATTTTGGTGGACCGTGACGAATTGGCGCAATGGATTAGCGCCTATAAAACGGGCAGTAGCGGCGTATGGGCCATGAAAAATTTATTTACTTATGGGGCATCGGTTGCCAATGGCTTTGTTTTGTTTCTTACATTTGTCACACTTTATAGTATGCTTTCATTCCTTTTGCCCCATGCTAGTATTTTTGGTTTTTCTTTATTGAATGTGCAATCCACTCGTGTCAATATACCTATTGCACCAACACCCGTGCTGGCATCTGGCCCTGTCAGCGCCAATATTGAACGGGTATGGGTTGAGCCAAACGCCAGCGAAAATGGGGTGCGCGGGCTATACATTCATGCCCGTTTTAACATTGACAATGCCAAGGGCATCCCGCATTTGCTGGTGCTTACTTTTAGCGATGCCAATCGCAAACCGGCCCGCATCACCATCGAGCGTTCATTTCAGCCTGAAACAGACCCGCAACTTTATGCCGATAGCCTTGTTTTTGTGCCGTTCGACCAAGTTAACCCAGCCCTTACCAAAATTCAAAATAAATATACCGGCTATGTCAAAGCCCAAATCATTCAGGCCAGCGACCGCCACGTGCTTGCCCAATCGGGCGAAGTGGCGGTGACGGGGAATTAAGGCTTGCACTTACAGAAATCGGGTTTCTGCAAGAAACCCGATTTCTAGATTCTCTAACCATAAAACGCCAACAAATCATCGACGCGGCGCTCCCAACCAAATACATCCCAAATACGATTTTGGGCGGCTTCGCCGATGGCGCGGGCGGGACGTTCATTGTCGAGCAGCCACAGCAGGGCTTGCGCAAAATCATCGACATTGCCCGGCTGGGTCAGTAACCCGCTATGTTGATGCTCAACATAAACCCGATTCATGCCAATATCGCTCACCACCATCGGTTTGCCGCATGTCATGTAATCGACCACCTTGCCGGCACATTTGGCGCGGTTAATATTGTTATCGCGATATGGGTAAATGGCAATGTCTGCCGCCACCATGCGCTGCAACACGTCTTCATGTGGCATAAACGAATGAAATTCAACTGCGCCGCTAATATTGGCCTCTTTCACCATCGCCCGCAATGATGGCATCCCCTCGCCGGTGCCAATGATGCACCACCGCAGCCGATGATGCACTTGGCTGACGCGCTCCATTGCCCGCACGGCCACATCCATATCATGCCCATTCGGCACTGTGCCAACATAAATAATCACTGGCTCATTGCCCCAGCCAAAAAAATTGCGCAAGGCTTGCCGGTTGCGTTCTTGATCAGACACATAGGCCCGCACACTGGCATCTGGCCCATTGGGCAATAAACCCAACTTCGGCACTTTGGGTTGACATAATTCGTGGGTGCGTTGCATCAATGTTTGGCTGGCGCAGGTGACACCAGCGGCGTTGCGCAAACACCAGCGCTCTTGCCACATCATCACCTGTTTTTGCAGCCAGCCATAATTGTTTACATCGACCCAACCCCCTGCACCTTCCCAATCGTCATTGTCTACAAAAATAGGGATCGTGCTGCGCCGCAGCACTTGCAACAGCCACATTGCCAACGCCCCCGGCCCCACTGGCTTAAACACGTGAATGAGATCGGGCTGAATGGCAATGGCCCGCGCAGCCAACTTATTGGCTTGGCTGAGATAACCGAGTGCTGAATTTGGGTTGTGGCCCAGCCGCACATTTTCAACCGAGACTCCCTCATATTCCCAAATTTGCCCACTATCGGCGACATTATCATAGGGTGGGATGAGAATATTGACCTGATGCCCACGTGAAACCAACGCCGTCGCCATCGGAACCATCCGTGCGCTGACAGTGGCCTTGGGGGCGCTAGCAAACGGGGCAATAAATACAATCTTCATAATAAAAAAAGGGTGAAGGATGAAGGGCGAAGATTCATCCTTCACCCTTCACCCTTTATCCTTCATCCCTACAATCATTGGTTCGCCCCATGCCGCCCATGTAAAACGATGTTCAGCAATAGCCTCGGTGCATAATTCAATCGACACAACACTGCCCGGGTCAATAGGAAGCGGCACTTTAAACGATTGCCAGCGTTTTAAATTGGTGTGTTGTGCCCACAACCGCCAACCATTGACCCGCACCCGAAACGCCACCAAGTTATCGACTGCAATTTCTGCCCCATCTCGAATGGCGATGCTAAAACACAATTCGGGTGACTTTATATCGACTGGCAAGGCTTGGGTATACGCAATAATCGCTTCGCCTGACAAGGGTGGGTGGGCAAAAATACTCGAGCATGGCTGTCCATCGGCGATGGCGACCCCCAACGCCACTTCCATTCCGTTGCTATCGTTCGAAGCACTGATACGCGCCAGCTTGAATTGATCAATAAGCGAAATATGCCATGCTTGGGCAGCATGATTTGCCAGCGTTGGCGAATAATCGCGTTGCCACAGCAAAAACTGAGCGTAATTGGTCAGTTGCATCAGCGTCGCATCATCCATTGTGCGGGTTAATTCAAGCAAGGCTTGGGTTCGATCATTCATTGTTTGTTTTGCTTAAAATGTTCACACCATGGGGTTAATGGGCAGCGTTCACATTCTGGTTTGCGGGCATGGCATATCTCCCGTCCGTGATAAATAATATTCAGATGAAACGGGCCTTGCGCCCCAACTGGGCATAAATCATTCATAATCTCATGCGCTTCGTCGGCAGTTACTTTGGGGCCAATCATGCCAATCCGTCCACTCACCCGATGCACATGGGTATCGACCGGAAAAACCCGCATGTTGTAACAAAACAACAACACAATGGCGGTTGTTTTGGGGCCAACGCCGTGTATCGACATCAGCCATTTTTGTGCTTCTTTGACTGGCAGCTCTGCCAAAAAATCAATATTGAGCTTGCCGCGTTGGCGGGTAATGTGGCTAAGTGCGGCTTGAATACGCGGCCCTTTTTGGTTTGCTAACCCAGCCGGACGAATGGCATCAATTACGGCTTCAGGGTCAGCATCACGCACATCTTCCCAGGTGCGAAAACGCACCCGCAAGCGTGAATAGGCCAAATCGCGGTTGCCATCGTTGGTGTTTTGCGACAAAATGGTCGAAACCAATTCACTCACCCCATCTAATTTCGTCCATTTGGGCGTGCCATAGCGCTTTAGCAGTTCGTCATGCACAATCTGCGCAAGGGCTTGTTTGTCATTCATCTGTTTTTAGTTAAGAGTTGAAAGTTGAGAGTTGAGAGCAGGTTTCTCTCAACTCTCAACTTTCAACTCTTAACTCCCAACCCCCTACACTTTACCCAAAATAATCGAGGCATTTTGCCCACCCAGCCCAAACGAATTAGACATACCGATATTGACCTCTCTGCGCTGGGCCACATTCGCCACATAATTTAGGTCACATTCGGGGTCGGGGTTATCGAGGTTGATGGTGGGCGGAATGATGCCGTGTTTAATCGTCATCACTGTGCTGATCGCCTCAATCGCACCCGCCGCCCCCATCGCATGACCCGTCATCGACTTGATGCTGTTCATGGGGATGTCATAGGCCCGTTCACCAAACAATTTTTTGACCGACTTGGTTTCAAGCGGGTCATTGGTATGGGTTCCAGAGCCGTGCGAGTTAATATAATCGACATCGCGGGTGGTCATTTGGGCATCTTCTAGCGCCCATTCCATTGCACGAATGGCTCCGCTGCCGGTTGGATCTGGAATGGCGATGTGATGGGCATCTGACGACACCCCCAACCCCATCACCTCGGCATAAATACGCGCCCCGCGCGCCTTGGCGTGTTCATAATCTTCTACAATCAATACCGCCGCGCCTTCGGCAAAGGCAAAGCCATCGCGGTTGATATCAAATGGGCGGCAGGCTTTGGTTGGCGTATCGTTATATTTTGAAGCCAATACCCGCATGAGCGAAAACCCGACCAGCGCCCCATCGATCCGCACCGATTCATACCCGCCGGCAAATACCATATCGGCCCGCCCACGTCGAATCATCTCCATCGCATCGCCAATGGCTTGGGTGCCAGCGGCACAGGCCGCCACCACCGTTGAGAGTGGCCCTTTGGCATCAAAATATTTGCTGATGTGATGCCCGGGCATATTGGGCAATGATTGTGGCAAGCCAAACGGGTTGACCCGTTTGTAGCCCAACGTGTCGTATGAATGTAGCGCATCATAAGACAAGTCAAAGCCACCAATGGCAGTGCCCATCACCACACCGGTGCGCTCAGGCTTAATGTCGGTGCCGATGCGCAACCCAGAATCTTGTAAGGCCTCATCTGCCGCCGCCAATGAAAATTGTGAGCCACGTGCCATACGGCGCGCCTCTTTCAAATCGACAATGTGGGCAATCCGGCTCGATTCAAAGCCTTTTACCTGCCCAGCGATCCGCACGGGCAAGGCGCTGACATCAAAACCCTCAACCGCCGCAATACCGCTGCGGCCATGAATCAGGCCATCCCATGTGCTTGGCAAATCTAGCCCAAGGCATGTCACCATGCCCATGCCCGTAATCACAGCGCGGCGTGGTCGATACGCGATCGACACGGCTGGCATGGTGATTGGCTCGCGGTTTTGGCGGCGGCTTAGGCCTTGTTGCGCCATGCGTGCGACGCGCCCAAACCCATTACGCACTCTCGAAAATCGTTTAGTTCGTGACATCAGCTTTCGGCATGGCCTCCAATCCCTTCTCAATCGTTTCAATCACGCGGTTCTCAACACAATTGGCGGCCACTTTGAGCGCCGAGTAAATTGCGCGGGCGTTGCTGCGCCCATGACCAATGACAACCACGCCATCGACCCCCAACAAAGGCGCACCGCCTACCTCTTCATAATCTAGCCCTTTGAGCGTTTTGGTGATGCTGGGCTTCAGCAGCAACCCGCCAACTTTGCTGCGCACATCGGTTGTGGCCGCATTTTTTAGCAAAGTGGTGAAGAATGTCTTCATCCCTTCCATTAACTTAAGCATGACATTGCCAGTAAAGCCGTCAGTCACATATACATCAGCGTAACCCATCGGCACATGTCGTCCCTCGGCGTTGCCGATAAAGTTGAGCGACGTGCGTTTGAGCAGTTGGTGCACTTCTTGCACCAAGTCATTGCCTTTGGTTTCTTCTTCACCGTACGAGATAAGCGCCACCGATGGGTTGCGCTTGCCCAACACACGCTCGGCATAAACGCTGCCCATCAGGGCAAACTGCACCAAGTATTCGGGTTTACATACCGCGTTTGCACCCACATCTACCATCAGGCTCCAGCCTTTTAAATTGGGCAATTGTGCCGTTAGGGCTGGGCGATGAATGCCTTTGATGCGCCCTAAATTGAGCAATGCCCCTGCCAATGCGCCGCCGGTGTTACCCATTGTCACAAAGGCATCGGCTTCGCCTCTTTTTACCATTTGTAGTCCCACGACAATCGAGCTATCTTTCTTGCTTTTCACAGCGCTGGCGGGGTGCTCGTGCATTTCGATCACCTCGCTGGCGTGAACAATGGGCAAAGTGAGACCGGCGGTATTGTGTTTTACCAATAACGGGCGAATTTGATCTTGTTTGCCAACCAAGACCACTTCATAACCAAATTCACGGGCGGTCATGACGGCGGCTTCAACATTGGGTTCTGGGCCAAAATCTCCGCCCATTGCGTCTAATACGATTTTCATAGAGATTAAAGATTGCTAAGTGCAAAGTATAAAGTGGAAAGTGCAAAGTGCAAAGTAAAAAGTAGAGAGTATTAAAGGTTATTCTACTTTTCACTTTTCACTTTCCACTTCAAGAGTTAGTTGCGTGAAAAGATACCAATTTCTTCAGCGGGGGGCACTGCCCTCGCCATGAGGCCGAGGGTAAAAATTTCTTCTTGCAAAATACGCTGTTCAAATTCCAGCATATCACCAATATTTTCGATGTTTAATATTTGTTGTTTGTCTTCTAATGGCACTTGTAATACGATGGCCGTCAGCACCGCCAACTCGCTGCTGTTGCGTGGCAAGTCATCAAATTGAAATTCTAAATCGTTTACTTGTGCCAATAATTTTAAATAAATCTTTAAGCGACGCAATGCGTCACGTTTGTCTTCGCGGTTAAGTTTAATATTTTTTTTAAATGGAAACAAGAAGCCATTTCCCAATAAATAATCATCATCACCCACGCGCACATCTTTCAAACGAAATCGTTCAGTGCCTACACATAAGATGTCAAGGCGACCATCCGGCAATTTTTTGACCTGCGTAATTTTGGCCAACGTGCCGACAATAGACGGTTCGCCGGTGTCTTCATCGGCCAAAACCACCCCAAATGGCTCTTTTTCGGCGATGCAATGCGCTATCATGGCGCGGTAACGCGGCTCAAAAATATGCAATGGTAGCGTTTGCCCCGGAAACAACACTACATTTAATGGAAACAGAGGCAAATCAACTAAGCCCGATTTCGTTTTCATGTCAAAGCGATTGTACACAATTCGGCAAGCATCTTTACAAGCTTGAAGTGCCTTATATTGAGCAAGGTCCCTGAACGTGGTGTGTGGCTATCCAGAAAAGTCTTTTCTAGAGGTTTTCGCCGATTTCACGATAGCCCACGCCAAGAGTAGCTTGGCGTGGGCTATCGTGAAATCGGCATATCGTATTTTTAGAAAAAATTTGTCTTGATAATGATGTTACGCCAAAACCCGCATCATGAGCATCAGGCTAACCCCGCCGATGACCGACGACAAGAAATTGACCCAATCGTTATTCATCCAGCGCCACCCCCGCATAAAACGGTTTGGCTCGCCATTGGCTTCAAATGGGCGCTCGGTTTCTTTGCCGCGCTGTGGGCTGTAATAAATGGCCTGCAACGTCGCCCCCAACACACTATCGCTCAGCGCCCCAACAAACCCCGCTAGGGCCGTCAGGGCTGGCACGGCCAAGCCATAAAACGGAATACCCGACGATTGCACCAAACGTTCGCTGCCAATCATCGATAAAACGAACATTAGCCCAAAGGTAAACACCAGCAAACTAAGCCCAATAAAGGCCGCGCCGCAAAAGGCGACGGCTGTGCCCAACGGCGTTACCCCGCCCGAGGTGCCAACCGGCACAACCTGATTCAGCCGTGTAATGAGGCGGGGCGGGGTGGGGCTGAGGGTTCCAAGCTCGGTGGCCCACGTGTCGGCATTTACAGTGGCTAATGCCCCCAACAACAGCAGCCACCATGTCGGGTCGTGTAATGCCATCATGACCGCGCAAAATGCCGCAAACCCACCATTGGCCAAGGTTTGCCCGAAATCGCGCTGACTGTTTTTATCAAACAATTCACCGGCTTGGCGTTTGCGCAATTCGCCTTTTTTATAATGGCTGAGCGCCGACGATGACACGAAAAAGGCGATTAATAACAAGCCCGATAGCAACCCAGCAAAGCCAAAAATCAGCGTGCCGGTCAGCATGGCCCCAGCCACACCGCTGCGCGAGAGCGATTTGCGTCGCCACGCCAACCACCCGATCGCAAAACTTAACCCAAAGCCAAAAAGCAAACGATACGCCACATCATTCATAGGTTTGCCCATGATACACTCACAGGGCAATGTCTTCGTCTCCATCCTTCATTGCCGGGGTTGTGCTGACCAAAAACGAAGCACGCCATATTCAAGACTGTGTGGCCTCGTTGGCTTGGTGTGATCTGTGTTTGGTGTGGGATTCATTTAGCAGCGACCGCACCTGTGCGCTGGCCCAAAACGCTGGCGCAACCGTCATTCAACACCCCTGGGAGCATTATGCCCAGCAGCGTAATGCCGCATTGGCATGGGTGAAACAGCACTTTGAAACGCTTGATAGCGCCGCCCCTTATGCGTGGGTGTTTTTTTTAGATGCCGATGAACGCTGCCCGAGCGCACTGGCACAGGAATTGCGCACTGTCGCCCAAACCGACCAACACGCGGTATGGTCGGTGCCGCGTGACAATTATTTGTTTGGCAATGTCACACGTGGTGGCGGTTGGTATCCCGATTATCAGGCCCGTTTATTTTTGCTGGGGCGCTCTGGCTATGATCCCCATCGCATGGTGCACGAGGTGGCGCAATTTGAGGGTGAAATGGGCTATTTGCGCCAAACCTTAACCCATTACAACTATGACAACGTGGCGCAATTTCATGAAAAACAGCGCCGTTATACCGCCTATGAAGCGGGTATTTTGTTTAAGCGTGGGGTGCGGCCCAAACCGCAAAATTTTATTTTGCAGCCGCTACGTGAATTTCGTCGGCGTTTTATTCAGCTAAAAGGCTATGTTGATGGCTGGCACGGCTGCCATTTGGCCTTGCTCATGGCCTATTACAACTTTGACATGTATCGTCGTTTGCGGCAAATGTGGCGCGAAAATGGATGAATGTAAAATGATGACAATATGAGCAAAATAGATACATCTGCCCACTACCGTCACACTCACGAATGGATTCGCCCGGCCAACGATGGCAGCGATGAATGGCTTTGCGGGATTAGCGATCACGCCCAAGAGGCTATGAGCGACATTGCGTTTGTTGGCTTACCCCGTGTTGGTGTCACCCTGCAAGTTGGTGATAATTTTGGCACGGTTGAATCGGTCAAAGCCGTCTCAGATGTCTATGTTCCTTTGAGTGGCACGATTACAGCGGTCAA
>CAMDWA010000034.1 GCA_945877855.1 Thermoflexus hugenholtzii JAD2
GAGAAAAAAGCAGAGGTAAATAAAATGAAAACAAAAATCAATAGTCGCATTGGGTTGGCAACACTGGTTGCAATTGGGTTGATGGGATGCAGCACCATCAAAGACGCAGCCGTAAACAAAGTGACCTCGGCGGTAGGGTTGGGCAGCGACACCAAAAATGTCAGCACCATGTGGCCCGATGTGCCGGTCATCGATGGTGCAATCAAAGGTGATTTTGAAATGCCGTTGACGGCACGCCTCATTCTAAAAGCCATCAGCAGCGGTGTGGCCGACTCGATCACCTATAGCACCGTTAAAACCCCACCAGAAGTTGAGGCGTTTTATACCTTGGCCCGCATGAAAAACACAGGCTGGAAAGAGGGCGGCTGTGCGCAAGAAGCGGCGAAAATTGCCAGCAAAGATGAACCTGCCGCCGCAATGGTAAGCAGCATGTTGGGCGATATCAATTTGTGCGGGTTTACCAAAGTCAGCGGCGCAAGAGAAGAAGTATTAATGCTTATGATCATTCCGCCGGACAACGCCGACAAACAAAAAACCAGCAAATTATTTTTTATACGTGGCTATACCGATGCAAATGGGGTCGGCAAATAACATCGCAAATTATTGAAGCCCAAATAAAACGTATCGTAATATAGACACAGGCTTAAAGTGACCCATTAACACTTGCTCAAACCGCTGAAACACCTCAAAATAATGTTGATAACCATGTGTTTGAGCCAAGTTTAGCGGCGATATTTGTGCACTGCGATCTTGGCACAAAGCATTCACAATCGCCGTTTCGAGTCGAATTTCGAGGCTAGCATTGGCTGGCAAAATATGCTCGGCCAATAATTTTTGGGCTTGGGCACTTTGATTCAGCGCTAAATAGGTTAATACCCGATGCAAATGAATATCTTGTGCCAATGTCATATCATTTTGAACCGCGTTAAGCTGCAAAACTGCTTGCTCCACTGCGCGTAACGCTTCATCGCCATCTTCTTTTGCCAAGGCCACATCACAGGCCAACAAATAAGTAAACGCTAGCAACCGCGCATCTTTTAACACCTCGGCTTTTTCAAGCACCTGAACAAGCAACGCGTTAGATTCGCGAATACGCCCCAACATTAGCAACGCCTTGGCTTGTTGGTTTTGCGAACCAATCACCCCAGCCACATCGCCAAGCGTATTTTTAAGCGCCTCTGAGGTTTGCGCCACACGCACACATTCGGCATAATTGGCCTGAATATAGTGCAAAATGGATTGCAAATGCACAAACCGCGCCACACCATAACTATCGCCAATCGTTTGCAAGCCTAAAATTGCGCGTTGGCTGGCCGCCAACGCCCCAGCAATATCGCCCTGCTCATACAACAAATTGGCAATATTACCCTCGCTACGATGTTGAATTTGGGCCAAACCCGAATCGGCGGCATAGCGCTGAGCCTGTTTCCAATGCTCTAGCGCTATCGCCGTGTGTTTTTGCATGGCGTGAATGGCCCCCAAGACATTATGAGCACGGGCGCGAATACTCATGGCCAGCACGGGTGCAAACAAAATCATTTTATCGGCCAATTGCAGCGCCTCAAGATTACTATGCTCGGCCTGTTCTAATTGCCCCAACGACATAAATGCATTGGCCTGCGCAATCCGCAATTGTGCGATCAACAAAATATGCTTGGGGTCGATATTGTGCAGAATAGATTGTGCCAGCGCCAACGCCTCGGTTGGTTTGCCCCGTTGGGACAAACACACACATAATTTATGGGCCAATTTGGCATGGACCGCCCCATCGACCAAAGCCAAAGCCGTCTCAAAATTATGTTGTGCTTCTTCGGCCTGCACCGTATGTAACAACAAATCGCCACGCACCTCATATAACCGACAACGCATGGCATCGGTTTCGGCACTGCTGGGCAGCGACCGCTCAATATGCGCCAATATTTTGTCGATCACATCGGCGGCATTTTGCCAACGCCCCTGATTAAACAACGCCACCCCACGATCATATAAAACATCGATGGCGTCATTTAATGCACCGGCGCTCAAATAATGCTGGGCAGCGGCAATCACATCGCCTTCGGCATTCAGCGCCCAACGCGCCGCCGCCAAATGGGCATCGCGCTCACGTTTGCTCATTTTGCCGAGCATGGGGCTGGGTTGAATGGCCGGTGCGGCTGATAACGATTTAACCTTGACAGGGATATTGGGCTGGCTGCTAACCTGCTTGTCGCTCAACGATTCATCACGCGCCAACGCCGCCAATTCGAGCAAACTTGCCACATCGTTTGGCGCGTTTTTTACATCGAGCGCTGGCACAAACAAGGCCACGAGGGTGCTAAGGTCGGGGGGTTTGTGGCCTTGCTCAAAGCGGCAAATTTGCCCTTCGCTATAGCCCGTCTCAATGCCTAAATCACGTTGAGTAATGCGTGCCCGTTTGCGCAACATGCGTAAATATGAGCCAAAGTTGTCTTCGGGTATCGCTTTTGCCATATTTATATTGTAATGGTTGCTTTTTTAAGAAATATTGCAATTGACAGCACCACTCCCACCCTGCCGCCTAAAGCGCTTGAAGCGTTTTAGGCGGTCTTCATCCTGCCGGTTGATAACCCATCATGACAACTTCTCACAAAAAGAGGTGGTCGTCATCTTGGCGTAAACTTAATGTTATGAACGAACTTATCCATCTCATTAAACAACTGGTCAATATTGACTCAATCAACCCAGATTTAATCGCCAATGCCGCAGGTGAAGCAGCAATAGGCAAATTTGTGGCAAATTGGGGGCGTGAAGCTGGGCTAGAAGTCATGACCCAAATGGCTGCACCCGGGCGACCCAATATCATCCTCATTGCGCGGGGCAGCGGCGGCGGCAAATCATTGATGTTAAATGGACATATGGACACGGTAGGAGTGACGGGAATGGACGCGCCTCATACCTCTCGAGTCGAAGGCAATAGGCTTTATGGGCGCGGTGCCTATGACATGAAGGCTGGCCTCGCGGCCTGCCTTATGGCTGCAAAACGGGCAAAAGCGCTCAATTTGCGCGGTGATGTCATCGTAACCGCCGTAGCCGATGAAGAAGTCGCCAGCATCGGCACCCAAGCCATTTGCCGTGAATTAGCCCGCTGGCAACCCGATGCCGTCATTGTGACCGAGCCAACCGAAATGGAGATTGCAGTCGCGCATAAAGGGTTTGTTTGGTTTGATATCGAGACCTTTGGCGTGGCCGCCCACGGCTCACGCCCACATTTGGGCGTAGATGCCATCGCTAAAATGGGCAAAGTGTTAACCGAGTTAGCACAACTCGACCTCGATTTACGCGCCAATCCTACGCACCCACATCTCGGCAGTGGTTCTATTCATGCCTCATTAATTCAGGGCGGGCAAGAGTTATCATCTTACCCAGCCTATTGCAAACTACAAGTCGAGCGCCGCACCATTCCCGGCGAAACCCCCGATTTGGTCGAAGCTCAACTGCAAGCCATTCTCGACCGTTGTGCTGCTGCCGATTCAACATTTAAGGCCAAACTTACACGAGGGTTAGTGCGCGAGGCATTTGAAGTGCCAGAAAATGCGCCAATTGTGCAATTATGCGCCCAACACCTCAGCCACATTACCGGCGCAACCGCCAAAATGAGCGGGGTGTCATTTTGGGCCGATTCAGCGTTTTTTGCCAGCGCAGGTGTGCCCACCTTATTGCTTGGGCCACATGGCTTTGGGGCACATGGTGTGGTTGAATGGGTTGATTTAGACACCGTGAGCCAATGTGTCGAGATTTATGTTGCAGTCGCGCAAGCTTTTTGTGCCTAAAACATATCTCCCACATAGACTATCTCCCTGCAATGACAGGCTCTCACGTTTGCAAAATATGGTGCAATCATGAGAGATAACCCGAATATCTCCCTTGCAAAACTTAGAACTCTGTTCACCTAGATTTTGTTGCACTCGGTAATCGTTCATTTACCTCAAACAAATCTCTGTTCTAGATAGGTCTTTCGCCCTAGGCCTCGTCAGCCGTCGGTCTGATTTGACTATCCCCCCAGATAGTTATCATCAAGTCACAGGATACATCAGGAGACACAAAATGAACAACATCACAAACTTCGCCGCCAAATTCAGCAAAATCGCAAGCAAGATTGCCTTCGCAACCGCTCTCGTTTTTGTCGCTTGGATGTTGATTCAACCAGGCACCGCAGCTGCAGGCACAAATGTCACCCCAAGCACCCGCCGCATCACCGCCATGAGCCGCCAAACCATCGTTCGCCGCGCCGTCGTGGTTAGCAGCGTGAATGTGGTTTCAAGCGCCACCGAGCCAGTTGTGCCAACTGAACCACGCAATGTCGTGTTGGCCGCCACTGAGCCAAACGCCCCAGCCAATGTCGTATCAAGCGCCACCGAGCCAACCACCAACACCAGCAAGGTTCGCACCGCCCCACGCATCGATGTCAGCGGTTCACGCATCACCCGCAAATAAGCGGTTTTATTTCTGGTTTTACTTATCTCCTTCTCCTGAAAACGCATACGGCCTCAGCAATTGCTGAGGCCGTATGCGTTTAAATATTTTGAGCTAATACACCTGGTAATCGTAATGCGTTTAAGTCGCTTGCACTAGCGCAAAACATGGTAGTGCGTAATTCGGCGGTTAATAAAGCTATTTCTGCACATACAGCTTCTGCCGATTCCGCTGCACATTTTAATAATGGGCCAGCTATCCCCACAAGGTCAGCCCCAAGGGCGATGCATTTAGCAACATCTTGACCGCTTCGAATACCACCACTAGCAAAAATGTGAATATCAGGTCGCCGCAATATACTTCGCGTTTCTTGCACTTGCTGTAAACTTTTTGCGGTAGGGATTCCCCAATTAGCAAAAGCAGCGGCTAAACGGCGCAAATGTTCATTCGGGGCACGAAATTTTTCTACTTGACTCCACGAAGTGCCGCCCGCACCAGCAACATCAATAGCGCTAATACCTGCTTCAATCAGGCGGCGGGCAGTTTGTGCGCTTATTCCCCAACCTACCTCTTTCGCAATTACTGGAACAGATAATGTGCGGCATACTTGCTCTATTTTGCTTAAAAGACCACGCCAATCCACATCCCCTTCAGGCTGAACAGCTTCTTGCAGTGGATTAAGATGTAATATCAATGCGTCTGCACCAATCATATCAATCGCACGACGGCACTGGTCAACACCATATCCATAATTAAACTGAACTGCGCCTAAATTCGCAAAAAGTAAAATGTCGGGAGCAACCTCACGAACACGAAATGTGTTAGAAATTTCTCCCCTTTCGATAGCGGCACGTTGGCTCCCTACCCCCATTGCTAAACCATAGTGCTGAGCGGCAATCGCTAAATTTCGATTGATTAACTCAGCTTGTAGTGTTCCACCGGTCATTGAGCTGACCAAAATAGGCGCTTTTAATATTTTACCGAACACGGTGGTTTTAACATTTATTTCGTGCAAATGTAATTCGGGTAAAGCTTGATGAACAAAATGATAGTTTTCTAAACCCGTCGTAATGTGAGGAAAAGTAACATCTTCCTCTAAGTTGATACGTATATGATCGGATTTTCTTTGTTGTGTTGACACTTTTCACTGCTATATAGCCTTGTTTGGCTAATATCTCACATACACCCAAGGTGGGAGCTAATTTCTAGACAGCACAAAATCTTCTCCATAATGAGTGACTATTAAAAACATAATGCTGAAATCACTATCTCTCCATTTCAGCAAAAAACGAAAGGATAGTAATTTCAGCAAAATCATTCAATTGGAGTTTACGCTAGCGTATGTTGTATTCAGGGTTAACTTGTTGACGATTAACGTGAAACTTCAACATCTTCCAAAACGCCAAGTGCGTCAGGAACAAGCACCGCAGCCGAGAAATAGCTGCTAACAAGATAGGACATGATAGCCTTTTCGTTTATACCCATAAAACGAACATTTAAACCCGGCTCGTATTCGTCAGGAAGACCTGATGGATGTAGACCGACTACACCTTGATTATTTTCGCCTGTACGCAAAACAATAATTGAAGTGGTTTGTGTTTTGCTAATAGGAATCTTACTGCAAGGCAAAAGTGGGATACCGCGCCAAGTCGGCACCATATGCCCGCCCATATCGATGCTTTGTGGATAAAGACCAAGTCGATTACATTCACGACCAAAGGCAGCGATAGCACGAGGATGCGCCAAAAGATATTGTGGGTTACGGCGGCGTGTCAGCAATTCATCAAGATCATCAGGTGTGGGAGGGCCACTTCGCGTGGGGATACGCTGGCTAAGATCGGCGTTATGCAACAAACCAAACTCGCGATTGTTAATCATTTCATGTTCTTGACGTTCACGCAGCTCTTCAATGGTCAATTTGAGTTGTTGCTCAGTTTGATTCATTGGTTCATTGTAAAGATCAGCAACACGTGTGTGCACACGTAATACCGTTTGCGCAACACTTAACTCATATTCGCGTGGGTTTAATTCATAATCAACGAAAGTGGTGGGCAGTTCTGGTTCGCCTTTATGACCTGCTGCCAGCGCAATTGCAGCCTGACCATACCGATCTTGATCATGCTTTGGCTTGGCTTTAAATTGTTCAATATGCGCCCGCAATGATTCAGATTGGGACACCAGTTCTTCAAACGCTAGTTGTGAGAGTACCAATACAATACATTTTGTGACTGCTTGCATTGAAAACTGCCAATAATCTTGTGATTCTAACAACGCTTGATAGCTAAAATGATCCCCATCGATTAATACACCTAATGTCGTCTGATCACCATACTTCCCTGCGCCAACCTTATTAACCTTACCATGTGCAATCAGCACAATCTGATCAGCGGGTTGCCCAGCGCTTACAATTGCCTCCCCAGCCGCAAACTCTTTTTGAACAAAGCGTGATGCCAATGCCTTTAATACGCTTTCATCATTGAAGCCATGAAACAATGGCAACTCACAAAGCTCTTGTGGAATAACTTGCACAGTGGCGCCTACATTTGTAAATGAGACGCGACCATCTCCCATTGTATACGTCAAACGGCGGTTTACGCGATAAGAACCGCCCCGCACTTGTACCCATGGCAAGACGCGCAGCAACCAACGAGAGGTAATGCCTTGCATTTGCGGCGCTGTTTTCGTCGTTGTCGCCAATTTTCGGGCTGCCGCAGTACTTAAACTTGACAACGATTGATGTAAATTATCTGATTCTGACATGTTTATCCTTTCTATAAATAAAAAATTAAATAAATGAAATCCATTGGTTAGCTTATATAAGCCAAGTGAGTAGCTTTGCTAAGTCAATACATGCTCTATATTTCCCAACAAACGGTATTCATATATTGTTGAATAGGTGACGCTACACTGATTTTAGGTATAGCTTCGTAGGTGAACAAGCATGATTATTTGCCAATTCGGGTTGCTGAAGTCCCTAGCCCAGTAGGCGCATTAAGCACTTGTTTTGGTGGGGTAACTGGCTCTGCCTTGTCAGCCAAAAGAGCGTTACTAACAACTTCAGTCACCTCAGTATTAGGCTTCTTTGCGATTCGAGTAGATGCAGTCCCTAGCCCTGTAAGGCTACTTGACAATTTCAGTGCAACACTCGATTCGGCTGTTCTATTACCTAGCCCCACACCATTACGCGGGGAAGACCCAACAAATCGTTTATTAATACGACGAAGCTGATTCTCGGCTGAACTATTAATTAGTTCAAATTCTTTATAACGATCTACCGCTATATGCCACCGTAAGACGCCACACATCCATTGTTGCAACCTTTCTATATATCCTTGTAAGTTCGACCATTCCTTTTCATCCATGCCAAAGTCTTCACGAAGCACGGGCAAATCATTGGCAATAATACGTTCAAATTGTTTCATGCGACTAGTCATCAAATTATTGACAACTTCAATCGCTCTCGGTAACTCACATTCAAGAAATCGCTGAACGACAAGCACAATATTATGCATTTCACCTTCAAATTCAACCTCTTTTTGGTATGAAAAAACATCATTCGTGAAACACGCATAATCTGCTGCCGAGTTTTCTAAGCTACGCAAAGAACTGGTGCGAAAAATCTCAGGTCGGATCATATCGCCATGTGCCAATCGCGATAAACTCATTGTGAGATCTGAGCCAAAGGTTTTGCGGCGCATTTCTATATAGTCGACTGGATCAGGGACACGATTTTGAATCAAGTTAGCCAGTTCCCATAACCAGCTATCAGTCATATCTTGAATAGCTTGCCGAAATTGGCGGCGACCATTGGCAGTTAAGCCATTAGCCGTTCTCATCCATATATCTGCCAATCCGCGTTCTACTGGGTTAGTGGGCGGTGGTGTTGGGCTAGAATCGAGCGGCATAAATGAAGAAAGACGGGCATTAAAAATTTTTGCGCCAGTCATATCTTTGGTATAACCATACATCAGTGGAAAATAATCATCGGCATAGGTACCCCAAACCAGCCAACAAGCTGACAGATTTAATTGAGATGAAGATGCACCCGGGTGAATTAACGCCCCACATAAAGCGACATCTGCCACATCAAACTTATGATCATTCCAGATAAAAACTTCGGGAATACCAGGCAAGCTTGCCAACATCCCCATTTCACGTGCCCATTCTTTAGAGTGTTTCCGAGCCGCATTGAGATATGGGCTTAACTCAGTGGTGTAAGGCATGTAAAACTTAGGCAATGGTGCTGGTCCGACATGTTGATAAGGAATATGTGTATAGTTTTTAATCCTATTTGCGCCTAATGCAGCAGCCAACCATTTTGCTTGAGCGGCAGCGGTTCCCAAACCACTAAGGCCACCCAACAAACCCATTGAAGAAGAGGTATTGGCTTTGCTGTTCATATATCGGCTTGAACGCATATGCCATTCATGCCCGCCAGACTGCCAATCCTGTAAACCTTTAATATAGAGCATGACCTGCTGGCATTCCAATGGGTTCAAGCCATATTCCACAAATAGCGATGGTAACTCTGTGACTGCTGTATTGTCAAATTGTTGTAATCTTGAGGTGAGAAGTTCATTCGTGAGGTCAGCCGCTTCTTGGACTCCTACTTTTAGAAAACGATTTAAGACCAATATACAGTTAGCGTTTTCACCTTCATCTTCAACCTCGCGTTGATATGAGAAAATATCATTGCGTAAATGCACGCCATCTGCAAAGGTATCTTTTAGCACCCGCATTGGTCGTGTCGCCGCGATTCGATCTGGAACTTCAACAAACACCGCATGCTCAACGAGATCGGCTGACCAAGGTGCGCCGCCTACTTTACGTCGCATTTCGATATATTCAATCGGATTTGCTACGCGATTATCGCTAATATTATTTAATTCCCAAGTCGATTCTTCGAGTAAGTTTTTAGTACTCTCAAAAAAACGAATTCGCCACTGCATCGACTTACTGGGCACAGTACGCTTCCATAAGTCAATCAAACCCCGCTCAACTGGATTGGTTGGGTCAGGTGGTGTGCGAGCAAGATCAACAGGCATAAACAACGGCAGTTGATCAAGGTATTGCTTTGCGCCTTTACGATCTTTGGGGCGTTTATAAAGCTCGAGAAAATGATCGTCAAAATAGAAAACCCACACATACCAATCGGTTATTAGATTTAACTCAGATTCTGGTGCATCGGGATGCGTATAAGCGCAAAGTAGCGCATAATCATGTGCATCAAACTTGCGTTCGTCCCAAATTTTGGGGTTATCTTTATCTTCGGGCGTATTCAAAATACCCATCTCATATGCCCATGCTTTTGAGTGAATACGCGCTGCTTCTAGGTTAGGATTCAAACGTGCCGGCCAAGGCATATAAAAATCTGGTAATTCAAATGGCTGCATATTATGTGTTTATTAGTTGCAATCTTAACACACTTCAAAGTTAAATTTTATTAACCTCAAAAAATTAACAATACAACAATCAGAAAAATTAATTTTTCAAAAAAAAAACGGTTTTACGTTAATTATTTCTCAAAAACAAGCTTAAAAACA
Organism: Thermoflexus hugenholtzii JAD2; assembly: GCA_945877855.1. Classification (GTDB taxonomy): domain Bacteria; phylum Chloroflexota; class Anaerolineae; order J036; family Brachytrichaceae; genus AQU-03. Next base: position 9,975 of record CAMDWA010000034.1, read on the forward strand.
AATTTTCAGTAAAATAAATTTATAGCTAAATCATTACTATTAGAAATAACTCACTGGGTATACTAAGCCTGCAAGGGCAGGCTTAGTATTTAGACCACGAAGACGGTCTTTATGCCCAGCGCGAGATTTTAATCCCTATGCTGGGCTAACTTGTCCGCCCAAGTAGACTTTGGGCCAAGGTCTTGAGTAAATTTACTGCATCAGGATTAAGGTTTGCATGATCAAGCGCATGAATTGCATCGGCATAAGTTCGTTCAGCTAAATTCTCTGTGTAAGAACGCCCGCCTAACCCTTCAATCCGTTCTTTCATATCAGGAATATTTAACGGCGCATTACCATAATAGATTGGGCGTAGGCTATGATCACGCTCTAACGCCCGCAACACGGGCAAGGTTTTCTTGCGACGGGCCAAATCACCATTGCCCTTGCCCGTCACTGACGAGTCACCAAAAATACCGAGGATGTCATCTTGTAACTGGAAGGCAATACCAAGCCCGCGCCCAAATGCCCCCAATTGCGCAACCTGATCGGCATTCGCACCCGCCACAATGCCGCCAATTTTGCAGCAAGCAGTGGTAAGTGCAGCGGTTTTGCCTTCGATCATATGCATATATTCAGCCGCGGTGACATCAGTGCGTTGCTCAAACCCAATATCAAGATGTTGACCAATCGTCAAGCCTAGACACATTTGGTCAAAAACCCGCAATGCCTGAATAACCCGTTCAGCCGGTACGCTGTGATCCGTTAACCGCTCTAATGCTAAATGGGCCAATGAAAACATGACATCACCCGTATTTACGCCTTGGGCCAGCCCCCACACCCGCCACAAGGTCAACCGACCACGCCGCAAATCATCCCCATCTTCAATATCATCATGGATGAGTGAGAAATTGTGTAACAATTCAACAGCGGCAGCCGCTGGCATTGCAGTTTCGGCGCTGCCACCGCTGGCGAGGCAGGTTAGCAATACCAAAATCGGGCGAATACGTTTGCCGCTAGTGATACGGGCCAATGTGCCATCGGCATTGGCAAAGCCCAAATGATAACGTGACATGGTTGTCAGGGTATGTGGCTGTTCGCCTAACATAGACTCGTTTGTGCTGACAACATTCAACATTTCAGCTTCAATTTGTGGAAGGTAGGTTTCAAAGAATTGTGCAAGTGTGTTCATGCCGATTAGAATGATACCCGACAATATGCCAGAGCAAATTTCAATCAACTTTACTTGGCGCTTGCCCGATGGCAACCGCGCCCGTGCCACTTTCTTAGCCGATGTGATCGAATATGAATATGTTAAAGATCGCTGGTTGTGTGTGTTGCGTCAACTCCAAACCTCACTCGATGCCGTGCCAAGTGCGGTTGCCAATTACATTCGTGAGTTGCCCGGGCATTGGGTTTATATTCCAACCGAAGGCAAAAATGGGTTAACTTTGCCACTTAAATTAGAGACCTTACTGGGCAAACCCCGTTTTTTCCGCAGCGAAGACCCGCGCTTGCCCCCAACACAGACACAATAAGCGATCGCATTTGGGTAAAATTAAGTTATGCCTCTGTGACCGATTACACCCAGCCCCCGAGCGTTAGAATGTCGTTTGAAGAAGGCGCATGGGTCAAACTAAAGACTTACCGAATATTTAGGTCAATAGCAACTTAATGCGTCCAGTCGGTAGATGAGCGACGACCGGGGCCAAAAACGGAGCGCGTACGCTCGCGTACCCTGCGATAAGTACGTTCGTCATTTTGTACTGCCGCAATTACCATGCCCGACAACCCGATATACAGCATATAGCAGCGCATACGCTCATCAAAATAACGCACTTCCCAGCGTTGTTTGCGGGCATATTCTAGCCACAAATCGCCATATGGCACATCTTTTGACCAAAAATCAAGGTTAGCAATGTCATATAAAAAGTCACCCAACCGCATCTCGGCCCAGTCTAATACACCAGTGATACGGTTTCCATCCGTGATCACATTTTCAAACCCAAAATCACCATGTACCAGCCATTTTTGGGTAGGGCAATAACGGGTCAGCCGCCGCAACTCGCCCAAACAAGCTGCAAACACTTTTGCATCTAAAAATGTGGTTTGCGAGAGCGTATGCCAATCGTAATCAAATTTTTGATTGTATAGCGAAAGCAAATAATCGGGCCATGATGAAAAATTACCTTGGCCCATTTTATTGGTCAACCCCCAGCCTTTGGCGTGTGACACATCAATTTTTTTGATTTGCTCTAAAAGCCGGAAAATTTCAAAAGCCATCGACCGCTCTGCGCTAACTCCTTTTTTTATATTTAATTGTGTAAGTGTCATCCCTTCACAATATTCCGAGATACAAAAATTGGTTTTATGATCAAAACGGCCAATCTTAATAATCTTAGGGATAGGCACGCCAATTGGTTGAAGTGTCGTAAATGCTAAGGCATCTTTTTCAAAATCTTCGCGATGATCATTGAGTCGAATCACATAACTACGGTCACTTGCACGAAACCAATAGGCGCTCGAAAACATCCCCTCGCCAGCGATTTGTAACTGGTCAGACGATAGGTCAAATTGACTACGCAGGAAATCAAGAATTACTTGGCTCAGATAGGCGCAATTCTAACCTAATTCTTTATAATTTCAAGGTTATTTCTATATGTATCTACATATACATCAAGACATATCTGCGATGAAGATACCGACTAAAGCGCTTGAAGCGCTTTAGTCGGCCTTCATCCTGCCGGGTGATAACCCATCATGACGAATTCTCAATAATTAGAGGTGTTTCCAAAAAACATAATGCCGAATTCACGATCACTTCATGTTTGACGAGGGGTTCGCTCTTGTCAAACATGAAGTGATCGTGAATTCGGCAAAAATTTGTTTTAATTTCCCTGCTTATTGAGAAGATACTTTTTCTTTAATGGCTGACCGGTGCGCTACCCATTGGATGATCGTTTGGCTCATTCGGTGGCGCTTTCTCAACATCTTCGGGGCGAATTTGGTAAGGCACATCAGTGACGACCACCCCTTTCATATTTTGCAAGGCGAGTTTGATCCCAATTGAGGTATTGGCATGTAAGGCCTGAGCACCCCAACTATGCATGATGATTTGCCCCATGATGACATGAATCATCGTGTCTGGCTCTTCCATCTGCAATTCACGCACATATTCTGCGGCTGTTTCAGACACTTTACGGAATGGAGCAGGGTGCATGATAAGTGGGTGATTCCATTCACCCATACGCTCTTGCCATTTTGTCTGAATCATTTTGCTCTTTTCGGGATTATCTTCAAAATGAACCGCTGTCCAAGGCGAGCCTAAGGACATGGCAAAATCAACCATGTGAGTCGTGCCCATGTGAATATCATCGACAAAGACGACGGTGTGCAATGGTAGTTTTACTGGATGCACGACCCGCTTTGATAAGCTAAGCGCGCGTGCCACATCAACATAATGCTTTTTAATGCGCATAAACAGCAATACTAAAATAGGAATCACAATCGCTGTAATCCATGCGCCATGGGTAAATTTGGTATAGGTAAAAACACACATGACCAAGAATGTCAGCGTGCCCCCGATGGCATTAATAATGGCCTTAATACGCCATTGTGAGTCATAACGCATGGTGGTATGCGCAAGCACAATTTCATCATCGGCCCCAAATTTAGAAACACGCAACCAACGCCGCACCATGCCAAATTGTGATAGTGTAAATCCCATAAATACGCCGATGGCATAGAGTGGAATAAGCAACGTTGTCTTCGCATTAAAAGCGACAATCAACAAAATGGCAGCAATCGCCAAAGAAACAATCCCCCACGAAAATACCAAGCGACTACCTTTAAAAGCCATTTGGCGAGGCACAAAGCCATCTTTTGCCATTAATGCCGCCACCCGAGGGAAATCGGCATAGGCGGTATTGGCGGCCATGATCAAGATGACGGCGGTTGCCCCAAGTTGCAAATAATAAAACAAACCAGAGCCATGCACAGCCCGTGCAACTTGCGAAATGATGGTTTCTACTTCACTCGGTTGGGCTTGCACTGCATTGGCTAAAAAGGTGATGCCCAAAAACATCGTGCCAAGCAAACCGCTCATCACAATCATGGTTGAAGCTGCATTTTTTGTCTTAGGTTCTTTAAAAGCCGGAATACCATTGCTAACCGCTTCGACCCCTGTAATGGCAGAGCACCCGCTGCTAAAGGCATACAGAATGAGAAACCAACCATAGTTCAGTTGTTCGCTCGGTGGGTAATGCAACACCTCAACCCCTTGAACAATGTCTAACGTGCCTGAGAGATGTTTGACAAGCCCAAGCCCCAACGTAAACAAGGTAATGGCGACGAAGAAATAGGTCGGAACCGCGAAAATGTTACCCGACTCTTTCACCCCGCGTAGGTTAATAATGGTCATACCCGCAATGGCGATGACGGCAATGGTAACGCGGTAAGGGTATAAACCCGGAAAGGCCGAGGCAACTTGCTCAACACCGCTCGAAATACTAACAGCGACGGTCAAAATATAATTTACCAACAGCGAAGCGCCAGCAATTTGAGCGGCTCGATCGCCGAAGTTATCATGCGCCACAATATAGGCCCCGCCACCACCCGGGTAAGCGAAAATAGTTTGACGATATGAAATTGTTAAGATGATTAACAAAATCGTAATGGCAACTGCGATGGGAATGGAAGCCCCTAATACGCCAGCACCACTAATTGCGGCGGCGGCAGCCAACACAATTAAAATTTCTTGGGTAGCGTATGCAGTGGATGACAAAGCATCGCTGGCGAACACGGCCAACGCGACAACCTTGCCAATGGCTTGATGCTGAGCGTCATCGCTACGCAATGGACGACCGATCAAAATTCTTCCGAGATTCATGATATTGTATTTTGCTCCTGTTTGTGCATAAGCCAAAAAAAAAGCGCCGCCAACCCAATATTAATGGGATATGAGCGACGACTTGGCTTTGGCTTATTTATTTAACGCACAAATCATACATTATAAGCACATTGTCTTGGTTTTATATTAGCAATTGAAAGATGCCAAAATCATGTCTGTGATCGTTGACGTAAGGCTTCATAAATGGCTATCGAACCCGCAGTTGCGGCATTAAGCGATTCGATTTTGCCGTGCATAGGTAAACGCAGCAAAAAATCGCTGGTATCACGCACCAACCGACGCACGCCGTCGCCTTCATTACCAACCACAAGCGCCAACCCGCCTTTAAGATTGGTTTTATAAATATCTTGGGCGCGTGGGTCATCTTGCAAGGCCCCAACCCACACCTCATGTTTCTTTAATAACTCGATTGCCCGCACCAAATTCACCACTTGCGCAATGCGCAAATGTTCAGTTGCGCCCGATGAAGCATGAACAACAGCAGAAGTGACGCTGGCGCTGCGGCGATCACTCATCACAACCCCATGCACCCCAGCAGCCTCGGCGGCGCGAATGAGCGCCCCAAGGTTTTGTGGGTCTTGAAGTGTGTCTAAAATGAGGATAAATGGGGCCTGTTGCTTCTCGGCGGCATAATCCAAAATATCTTCGAGCTGCACATAGGGGTAATCTTCAACCACCAAAGCCACACCATGCGTATTTTCGGCAATACGGTCTAGTTGATCAAAAGGCACAATATTTACCGGCACATGACGCGCCAATGCCAATTCATTCATTTCTTGAATTAATGGCGCATCTTTTACGCCTCGCCCCAATAAAACCCGATGGATTTTGCGCCGCCCGGCTCGTAAGCATTCACGCGCCGCATGTCGCCCGTAGATATGTTCCATAAATTGTGTAACTCTATGCACGAGTTTACCCCAAAATTAAGCGGTAAAACAGATTCGCGCCCTATTCGTATCGCTTGCAATGTTGTATCATCGCACCTACCGAAAATGTCATTTACCCTTTACCCCGCCATCGATTTGCGCAATGGGCAAGTCGTGCGCCTAAAACAAGGCGACCCCAATCAACAAACCACTTATGCCACCCGCCCAACCGAGGCGGCTCAACGTTGGCACGCGGCTGGTGCTGAATGGATTCATGTCATCAATTTAGATGGCTCGTTTGGTGATGGGGTGGGCGCTGCCGCCAACCGCAGCGCCATTCAACAAATATGTGCCTTGGGTATCTGCAAAGTGCAAACCGGCGGTGGCATGCGCACCTTAGACGACATTGCCGCTGCCTTTAATGCTGGGGCAACCCGGGTGGTCATTGGCACTGCTGCCGTCGAAAACCCGCCATTGGTGGGTGAGGCCATCAAACGCTATGGTTCCGAAGCCATTGTGGTTGGGTTAGACAGCAAAGATGGCATGGTTGTGACACGGGGCTGGCAAACCGGTAGCGGCATCCTTGCCTGTGATCTTGGTCTGCAAATGAAAGAGATGGGTGCAATCCACGCTTTATATACTGAGGTCGGGCGCGATGGCTTGTTAAAAGGCGCAGCAGCAGAGATGACCGGCGCATTAGCCCAACTCACCGGCCTCAGCATCATTGCATCGGGTGGCGTGGGCAGTTTGGCCGATATCGAAGAATTGACCCAATATCATCGCTTTGGCGTGAATGGGGTGGTGGTTGGCAAGGCGCTTTATGAAGGTCGCGTCGATTTAGCTGAGGCGCTCAAAAAAGTATCGATGGTCGATTGAACGCGATGCTGCACCCATGTCAATTCATCTTGGTTGATTTCGTGCCCCATGCCCGGATATAAACGAGCGGTGATATCGGCTTGTAATGTCTTGAAGATTTTTTCAGAGCGATACACCCGTGCCATGGGAATGTGAAAATCAACATCACTGCACCCGATAAAAACCGGCGTGCCAGCCAATGACCCACTATAAACCCGTTCCTGATCGCCATCTTCGATCAATGCGCCGCTTAGCCCAATCACCCCGGCATAGCGTTTAGGTCGCCGCGCGGCATATTCTAAAGCCAAACACGCCCCTTGTGAAAACCCGAGCAACAGCGTATGGGCATCCGAAATGCCCGCCGCACCAATTTGCGCCAATAGTGCATCAATTGTCGCCATCGATGCCGAAAACCATGGCTCATTGCTAGCGATAGGCATGATAAAACGATTGGGATACCAAGTGTGATTGGGGGCTTGTGGGGCCAAAAATGCCACATCGGTTTGTGGCAATGCCTTGGCAAGTGCCAGCATATCGGCGGCACTGCCGCCACGTCCATGTAGCATCACCATTGCCACCCTCGCTTTATTTAACGGTGTACCAGCATGAAAAATGGGTGGTTGGGGTGACATAGTTAAGTTCAAATTTGTATCCTCTTATTATTTTTACAGCACTTATTACATAGCTTAGACTACTCATCGAATGTACGAGGGTGTTGCAGGGAGATACTCTCGTTGATAAATTATTCGGCATTCGTCAGTATATCGATATCGTATAGTCGTAACTACAGGCAAGTCAGCTTTATCCCCCCCTTCATTATCCCCTTTCGGTTGACTTGCCTCCAAATTTATTTCTTGAGCACCGAAAGGCATGAAAAAGAACACTAGCTTTACCTCCACATCATTTATTAATTGGATTATTGGCGCAATGAGTGCGTTTGGGTTTATGGCAAGTAGTGCCATTATTGCAATTTCACTTTCAAATGCCCCCGCCCTCGCAAATATTGATGGCAAAAACTTGGCAGCCGATGCCCCCCCTCATACAGAGCTGATCAATATTGATTGGTCGGCTGAAAATGCTGCACCGAATGCCAATGACATGGTGGTGTATGAGGAAAACTTAAATTTAGGATGGAGAGTATGGACAAAAGAATTCAACCCTTCAAATATTGGCCCCAACCCAAACAGCGGCCACAGCCTCGCAGTCACATTTGGGGACGGGGAATGGCCGGGAATGGCCTTAGTCGCATCCACCCCGCTCATCGGCGCAGAGTATCGCGCTATTGCATTTCGGGTACACGGTGGCTCCACCCCAGCCACCCTTTCAATTTACAGCGAAGAAACCGAAGACGCTGGCGGCGCTTCGCCACTGACTTACCAATTCACCGCACCGGCGAATGAGTGGCGTGATATCAGTATTCCGCTCAGTGCATTGGGCAACCCAACCTTAATCACCCGTATTAATGTGTTGTATACCGGCAATATTATGCCGAAAACCGTTTATTTCGATCAGGTGCGTTTGGTTGCCAATCGCGTCGCCATCACCGAAAACACTGAAATTACGGTGCTTGATACTGGCACTATCAACCAAATCGACTCGCGTATGTTTGGCACCAATGTGCCCTTGTGGATGATTGGCCGAGAAGTCGATGCCAATGGCAATCGTTACACCCCACAACGTCTGATCGACCGCACCAAATCATCGGGGATTAGTTTGCTACGGATGCCCGGTGATCAATGGGGAACCAACACCTATGGCTGGCTTAATTGTGAAGCTGGCCCCAGCGCAAAATATGAAATAAATGGCACAACCTATCGCGTACCTGCCAATGCCACCGCATGTCAAGTATTTGACCACGCCCGCCCAAGTGATTTTTTGCGTTTTGCCAAAGCGGTTAATCAGCCAGTGATGTGGACAATTAACCCATCGACAACAGCGCAAGAGGCCGCAGCCTTGGTCGCATTTTTTAATGGGCGGGTGGGCGATACGCGCAGCATTGGCAAAGATATAAAGGGTGACGATTGGCGCAATGTCGATCATTGGGCGCGCTTGCGGGTGGCACGTGGGTTCAATGAACCGCTCGATATTAAATTGTGGGAAGTAGGCAACGAGCTATATAACTGCCCACCCGAATTTTGGACCTGTGATGCAAGCGCCTATATGCAAGGCCAAAAAGGCCAAAACACAGGCTATTGGGAATTTGTCAACGCAATGAAGGCCATTGACAACGGCATTTCGGTGGGAGCGGTTGGCACAGCCAATTTGCGGGGTGATTATGGTCGCTATGATGGTTGGGGGCAAAAAGTGATTGACTCGGCCCGTAACAACAATACCGCGCTCGATTTTTATAGCATTCATGTTTACCCTTATGCCAATTGTGATTATGATGCCGACGCTCAACGCTGTGGCAATGGCGGGCAGCCGATGAGCTATGACGCACTGTTGATGCAACCCCACGCCGAGTGGTCAAAAATTCAATCTACCCTCAAGACAGCCTATCAACCCACCGCAAATGCTTCGGGTAAACCTTTAAATATTGCCGTGACCGAATTTAACCTGAGCGGCGAAGAAGTTGATCTTTCGACCAATATGACCCGCACTGTCAACGCCTTGTTTATCGCCGATACGCTCGGGCAAATGATTACCAACGGCTACACCATTGCGGCAAATTGGGCATTGGCCAATTGCACCAACGAGACCACCAGCACCGATACCGGCATGATGGGCGAACCCTTTGGCGTGGGCGCAAACACTTATGCACGGCGTTCACATTATTATGTTTACCCATTGTGGCAACGTTTTGGGCACAATTTGTTGCCCGTACAGTCGCCACTGAGTGACGCAACCCAATTGAGCTTATACGGCGGTAAAACCGCCGACGGCAAATATACTTTGCTGGCAATTAACAAAACTGGGCAACCCATTCGCAGCACCCTAAAAGTGCAGGGGCCAAATGGTGCGATGTTGACGGTGACAGGCGGAAGCGTCGATGTATTACAAGCCGCTTCGCTTGACAACGCCAACCCAACTTTTAACGGCAAATATGATGCTGAAATCGCCGATGATTTATCAAACGTGCCTTCGATAGCCTTGCCAGCAGGCAATAGTTATACATTTGCGGCCAACTCAATCACAGTTTTGCATTTAGATACCGCCCAAGCAGCCAAACCAACCCCATCCCCCACACCCATTGTTGTTCAAGTTGCGCCAACCGCAGCCCCAACCCAAGCTGTACCTGCCGTAAATGCCCCAACTGCCACACCAACACCTGTTACAACTCAACCTATCGTCCCCACCAACACCCCAACAACACAAGCCACCCCGACTGCCGCGGTGCCAACCAACCCCATTAGCCCAGCTGGTGCGGCTCCCCAGCCAAACACAGTTGTGTTATCACCACAAGGGGCAACGGCTGTGCCTAGCCCAACGCCGAGTGCAACGCTAACACCAACCCCGACCACAGAATGTGTGAGTTGTTTGTCGGTGCGCTCAATGCCAAATAAGGTGTATTTGCCGATGATGTTGAAGTAAATCGCTCTGTCTGTTTTGAAAACCAAACAAGTAAAACAAATTTACCTCGAAATTGCAAGATAACCTTTGTTAACGTGGGCTTGCCCACATTAACAAAGGTTATCTTGCAATTTCAACATTACATCTTTTAGGATTTTTTTGTGTTTTAACGCCGAGCAATTTGAGGGTCACGTTCACGCGGCAAATTAAACCAAGCCGCATCACAGGCCGCAAGTTCATCCGCATCAAGTGTCATCCCCACGCCCTTTAAGCTATCTCGTAATTGGGCTGCGGTGCTCGCCCCAATGATGGCACTGGTAATATCAGGTTGCTGTAACACCCACGCAATAGCGGCATGGGTTAGGCTTTTGCCACGGCTGGCAAAAAATTGGCTCAGTCGATCCACCTCATCAAAAATTTCATCATGCCAATAGCGTTTCTGATACATCTCGCCGCGCCCTTCGCCCAAACCAAACCGTGTGCCAGCTTGAACTTGACGCTGCCCTTTATAACGCCCTGTTAACATACCGCCAGCGAGTGGGTTATACACAATCACACCAACCCCATGTGTACGACAAACCGGCAAAATTTCGTCTTCGATCATACGAAAAAGCAGGTTGTAGCGGGGTTGAACGCTATCGTAACGCGCATAATGATGCAACCGGCTGGTCCATAATGCATCTGATAAAGCATGGGCAGAGTAATTTGAACAGCCAATATAGCGCACTTTGCCAGCACGCACCAAGTCATCTAAGGCCCGCAACGTTTCATCGATAGGCGTATTGGGGTCAGGCTGATGCGTTTGATAAAGGTCGATATAATCGGTTTGTAAGCGGCGCAAACTGGCATCACAAGCACTGATAATGTGTTTACGGCTGAGGCCGCTGTCGTTGGGCAACTTGCCCATCGCGCCAAAACACTTGGTCGCCAATACAATACGTTCACGCGCATGACGCGCCTTTAGCCAATTACCAACATACACCTCGGTCATGCCCACTTTGTCGGCCCCGCCGCCCAATGGGTAAACATCGGCGGTATCAAAAAAACTGACCCCAGCTTGATCTGCCACATCCATAATATCGAATGATGTCGGCTCATCACACTGATTTGCAAAGGTCATCGTGCCTAAACACACCTCGGTCACTTTTAAGCCAGTTCGGCCCAATGATTTTATTTTCATCACTAAATTGTATGTCGGTTAATAAGTAAGCCTGTTGCCCTTGATATACAAAAAAGGAGGGTCGTAGACCCTCCAGAACCATAAATTTGGCTTATTTAAGCCCCACTCGCACCATTTCCATATTGCGACGGTTTACTCCAGCATCGCCTCGGCCTAAACGCGAAGCCGAACGCAGATCGATGCGGCTATTCCCGTTACCGCCGTCGCTAATCACAAATTCGGCATCATCAATGAAACTCATCCCCGGCGTGCGAAATTCGGCGTGAACATAGCCGGGAGTATTGGTAATAAGCGTGACATTGGGCAGTGATTTAAGAAAGCTAACTAATTTATCTTGTGCCTGTGTCGAAGGTCCCGTTAAGGTAAAGGGTGCAATTTGATGAATCGCCGTTGTCGCGTCACTAGAAACACAGTTAGGCGATGATGGACAGGGCGATAATTTACCATTTTGTAACCCAATTTTTGGCATAGGGCTTAGTGCCGCGACCAAATCACGTCGAAATAGAAAACCGATGCCAAATAAAATGGCAATAACCACTAAAAACGTACCACATCCTTTGAATAAAAGTTTCATTAAGCTTTCGATTTTAGAAGGTATATCTGAGAGGTCTTTAAAAATTCCCCTTATTCTTTCAAAGAAGTTACAAATTATTATTTGTTTGAAATTTAACCTTACACACACCAAATATACCTAGCCGTTTTATTCAAATCGTTCGGGTATTCCACCTCGTTTTTTTAAAGCAAATCGCTTTCTTTTTTTTTATTTCTTTTCGCAATAATAGTAGGGGCTGTGGATATGTGGGTATCTCGTTGACACCGGAATATGCACTGAAATATAAATTATATTGACGTATATGTGTGGGCTAAAAAATAAAACCCAGTTATCCACATGAATATCACATGTGTAAATAAAAATTCCAAAATTCTCAAAAAATAACCCAAATCCACATAGAAAACGCTTCTATACACATAGTGTTGATATTTTTATCCCCAGTGTGGATATTGTTATGTTAAGATTTATGGAATTTTCCCGGGGCTGGGGATAACTTGGGGACGAAAATCAAAATTGCAATCGTCTGTATCAAGCTGCGGAGGCCAGCGCTGCAGTGTTTGCCCACTATTTACTGTTGTACTAAAGGGGATTGTTCCCGGCGAGGCTGTGGATAACCATTGTGCGATATCCACAATGCCATCGCTTTGGTTGAGTAATAAAACTTGATCCCCTGTGTTGCTGAGGTTAATACTGCCATTGCTCCAAGCCAAATAGGGCACGAGATCGGGCACGTTAGGGTCATAATTTCCCATTTCAAACTGGGGTTTTTGACCATAATCTTCAAAAAACGTCAAAGCATTTTGAGCGATTATGACTACGCCACCCGCTGCTATAACACTACCTGTGGGAAACTCAAACATGCCATCGCTGCCGTTTTTGCCTATGGTTTCAGCGTCGCCAATTTTGTAATGGCTTAAATTAATAGGCGTATCTGTTGGGTTATAAATTTCGATCCATTCGCGCCCTGCATCTAATCCAATTGGGTCAATCATTATTTCACTAATTAACAGATGATTGGCGGGGGTAAGCGGGGCAACATTATGTAGGCTAAGCGGAAAATAAATTGCTTGAGATTGCCAAAAATCACTCATAAACATAGCACGTAAATAATCATAAACCTCAGAAGATTCAATTAAAAGCGTCATTTCACGGTTTCGTTTTGCACTCACTTCACTGCCATTCCATGACCCTATTTGTGCAAATTTACGCTCGCCAATGCGGATTAAAAATAATTTGTTGTGAATTCCATGCCCCGTTGGGTTGCCGCGTCCGGCACGTATATCCCAGCCCATCTGATGGGCTAGTGTATTTAAATAAAGGGTTGTGCTAATGTTGCTACGTGCCCCAGCTTGATCATAATAACCATCTAACAACACCCGCACCGATGCACCACGGGATGCGGCTTCCAGTATTGTGTTAAGTCTTAGGTTGGGGGTGGCCTGTGGATTACTGTTGACAGATCCCCAATAAGTTGGCTCATCAAGCTGTTGTACCAAAATTTCATCACCCGCGCCCGCTTGTTCCATCAGCTTAATGATTCCCCCATCTCGCAGGTTGCTTTCAGGCGATGTGGCTAACTCAAGGCTAACGGGTGTTGAAACTTGTAGTGCCTGTGGATAACGCACGGTATAACTAATCCCATTTGCAGGCGGCTTTAACGCAAATTGATTGCTCGGCCCACCAAATGGCGTGCAAGTGGTACACCAACGGCTGATGTCACGATGATTGGGGCGAAAATCGGCTTCGAAGATATCGCGGGCACGCTTTACCAATGCTGGTGCTTGGGTTATGGCAATAATGCCGCGATGACCAACTGACCCATCGCTTTTGTCATCTGTTGGGTAGCCATTTTGCCCCAGGTTTTCAGAACCCAATACCAATGTTTTGTTATCAGCAATAATGAATTTGGCATGTAGTTCTTTATAGCGGGCATGGGCTTTGATGGCATCATCTGAGTGCATAAACCAACACCCACTATTGGGGTTAGATGAGGTGCTGATGCGTTGACAAGCGTAACGGGTTTCATCGGTTAGCCCACCACTGGGCGCGCCATCTAATAACACACGCACTCTAACCCCTGCATCGGCTTTTACACGCAATATTTCGGCTAAATTTGCATTTTCAAAAGAATAACTTTCAATATCAATATGTTGCGTGGCGCTATTTAAAATGGGGACAAGTGTGTCGTAGCTGGCATCGGGAGCAATCGCAACTTTTATAGCCCCCATGCCATGCTCAGGCTGTGAAAATCGCTCTAATTGCCAGCCGGGAAATAACATTTTGCGCCCAGTGAGTTGGTTTACTGGGTCACTCAGCCAATCTTGGGCTGTGTCGCTGTCACTCAATGGCAATTTGCGTGCCAAAATTTGACCATCGGCAGCAACAGATTGTGGGATGACATAAGGTTGTAATGCTGGCCCCTCCCAGCCAGATTGAGGAACGCCATTGCCATAAACCAGCGTGTCAATGACTACGTCATCTTGCAAAAGCCTGATTGACCCACCGCTGTTCGAAAACAGCAAATTTGTGCCACTCATCTGGTCATAACTTAAAGCCGGTGGGTCGCCAAATTGACGTTGAAAAGCTTCTGGGTCGTTTGCAATCCAAGCGCGTTGACCGGCTGGCAGAATGGCACGTGGAAATTTTAGCCGATGATTGCTTTGGTCAATTAAGCTCCACGTGCTATCGAGTGTAATGTCATAGTCTGTGGTGTTTGTTATTTGTATAGCTTCATCGTTATTACTTTCATAGCCCCAATAGTGCAGTGCTGAAATAACAACAATGGGTAAATTTAACTTGGTCTTGGCATTGGGCTGAAACGCAAGGCTAGGGTGAATTGTTAATGAAAACGCACAAAACACTGCTATCAGCCATCGCACTGAAAATCCATTTTGCATTTTGAGACTTTTGGCGCTTTATATTAAAGCAAAACATCGGCAATACCTGCTTGGTATTTGATTTAGATAAAGAAAAGCACACAATAGTGTGGGGGGAGGGGGACTATTGTGTGCTTTTTGTTAAACACACGAATCTTTGCAAAAATTGCGAAAGTGTTGCGCCTAACAGTTGTATATTCTACTTGAAAGTGACACTTTGTATAGGGCTAAATCCCTTAGAAACCTTAAATTTATTTGACAAATTCAAGGCTTGTAAACACTTTGATGCGTTTTTAATAATTGGATAGATTTTGAAAAATATATAAATTGACAAATAAAAATGAGTAATAAAAGATTAACGCAAATGATAAAAAAAGCGTTATGTCATACATAACGCTTATCTGAAAACTCTTAGATATTAGAATTGGTAACAAAAAGATATGATCAGATTACTTTTTGTTTAATGTTCTGCGAATCAGTTTGCCCAAAGTCATATTACGTACAAAACCAATCCCTTCTTTTAGCTTGATTGGCTTAATCCCAAATACAGATTCGGTCGTGTTATTTGTCGCAACGTTATCTACCCCAATTTGTGCCAATAGACTTGGCGTAACCGGGGGTTTGGGCAGGGTTTTATCCATAATGTTTACGGCTATTTTTAGTAATGGCACTGGCATCTTCATCTTGATGCGACGAATGCCCATTTCAGCCATAATAGCATCGATAATTTGCTCAAGTGTAAAGATTTCTGAGCCACAAATTTGCAATCGTTGGTTAAGCGCTGCCGGTAAACTAAGTGATTTGACGGCACAAGCCGCTACATCTTGTGCAGCAATTGGCTGAAACCGTGATTGTCCATCGCCCGGCACAATCATCACCGGCGGTATTCGCGCCAAGCCAGCCAAGGTATTTAAAAATTCGTCACCTGCCCCAAAAATAACCGAGGCTTCGAGGATTGTATAGGGCACGCCGCTTGTCATCAAGTAATCGACCCCAATGCCTTGGCTACTGGCAAGTGGGTAGGGTCTATTTGCATCTGCGCCCAAACCTACCACCTGAACAATGTGTTTGACACCAGCATTTTTTGCCGCGTTTACAAGGTTGATTGTGCCTTCCGCGTTTACTCGTTGCATCGTAACTGTACCTTTGTCTCGATTCACGGCGGCTAGGTGAATAATTCGATCAACCCCTTCGCACGCCCGTTTTAGCGATTCTGGGTCGGTTACATCACCAATAAAAGGTTCGGCCCCTTGCTCACGAATCTTTGCACTTTGTGACTCATTGCGAATCAAGGCGCGGATTGGTTCTGTGGTGTTTTTTTTAAGTTGTGTAATGGTATAAGATGCGACGTAGCCGTTTCCACCTGTAACTAAAATCATAAATATTCTCCGGTGAATAAACTTTACGCTTTTAGTTTAGATATTTATGAGTTTGAGGTAAAACTTGTATAATCTTTGTTTGTGAAAATGAGATTTCAATAAACCCCACGTAATTTGAGATGGGCTTTTACCGATTCTTCAAGGCTTATTTCGCCGCGCATCACAGAAGCGCGATAATTTTCATTCCATCGAAATAAATGCGAGCAGCCCTTCTCAAATTCGTCAAATACGAGTGGAGAAAGTGCGCCAGCTTCATCTAAATAACCACTTTCATAAAAATCACGGCGGGCGGCAGCACGATCATATTCAACCCGCACAATCTTAGCCTGCCATTCACCGTTGTGCCAAGTTAATTGGGCATAGCCGGCTCTAATATCGCGGTCAAAAGGCATGCCAACCGATCCGACATTTACCACACAAGTGTTATGCAATTTGCGAACAAAGGGTAAGTGTGTATGCCCCGAACAAAATAACCCCGGTAATGGCAAGCCGATTTGTGACATTAATAAAGTTTCGGGTGCATCTACAATCATGCTGTCACGAATATGGCGCATGGAGGCATGCGTGATACGAATTTCGCTGCCATCGGGTGCAGGTTGTGTTAAATGAAAAGGCAGTTTGCTCAATTCAGTTACTGTTTCGCCTAACTGAGCAAATGTCCAATGAGACATGCGGTAGATTTCAAATTCAACCCCTTTAATGTCACGTTTTACAGTTAAATGTTCTAAAACATAATCTTCGTGATTGCCGCGCAGCACTTCCCATTTTTTGGATTGTTGCTTTGTTTTTACAAATTGAAAGCATGGCAATGGCATTGGCCCACGATTAACCACATCCCCAGCCACAATAACTTGATCCGCTTGCCAGCGATCAATATGTTCTGCTACAGCTTCGAGCGCCCTAAAATTGGAATGGATGTCGGCAATTACAGCTATTTTCACGTAAAACAATTGTAACGTTAATCTGAAATCGTAATACGCTCTTTAATGGCATCGAAGATTACATCTCCAATGCCACTCACTTCTTTTAGGTCTTCAATTCGCCGAAAGGCTCCTTTTTGTTGTCGATATTGCACAATTCGGTTCGCAGTTACATTGCCAATTCGCGGCAAAGTGGCAATAGTTTCTGCATTGGCCGTATTAATGTTTATTTTGCCAATGCTAACTGTCGCGCGGGGTGTTGCCGTTAATCTTGGCGTTTGGGTTGGTGGGATTGGTGTTGCCGTATTATTTGGGCGTGGCGTCGCCCGTGCTTCTCGTGAAATACGAGTGGCTGGCACACTTGGGGTTTCGATAAAGATGTCATCAGGCGTGTTGCCACATGCACACAAAATTATGAGTCCTAATTGTATTAACCCGATACGCATAAATTGGGGCATTATAGATAGCTTGTCGCTGGTACAATCTGCGTTAAAAATAATCATGAAAATTGTATTAATTGGTGCAAATGGGCAACTGGGGAGCGATCTGCGCAATGCGCTTTCGCAACATCAAGTTTGGTCTTCGGCCCGTGTCGCACTTAACCCTAAACATCCATCTGAGAATACATTACTGATGGACGTAACAGACTTGACCATTGTGCGCGAATGTATTCGCCGCATTAGCCCTGACATCATCATTAATACCTCAGCATTTCATCGTGTTGATGATATTGAACGGGATGCTTCGCAAGCCTTATTGGTGAATGGACATGTAGCACATCAGATAGCACTATTAAGCCGAGAGCTAAATTGTGCATTTTTGCATGTTAGCACGGATTATGTTTATGATGGCCTAAAACACGCGCCATATGTTGAAACAGATTTGCCGAATCCGTTAAGCGCCTATGGCTCTAGCAAACTTGTGGGTGAGCACTTAATTTGTGCAGCATGGCATAAACACTTTATTGTTAGAACCTGTGGTTTATATGGTTTTGCCGGGGCGAGTGGCAAAGGTGGCAATTTTGTTAATACAATGTTGCGGCTGGCCCGTGAGAATAAAGCCATTAATGTTGTGGCGGATCAAACCTGTACCCCCACTTTTACCAAAGATTTGGCACAACAAATTGCCCTTTTAATTGAATCAACCCACTATGGCCTCTATCATGCTACGAATGATGGTGGTTGCTCGTGGTATGAATTTGCAGGCGAAATTTTTAGATTGGCTGGGGTTTCACCTCAATTATCACCCATTACGAGCGCCCAATTTAATGCACCGGCCACCCGTCCACCTTATTCGGTGCTTGAAAATGCGCATCTAAAAACAATTGGTTTGGATCGAATGCGTCATTGGCGCGAGGCTTTGGCGGAATATGTGCAGCGTATTGTTTCACGTGAAACATCAACGACGAGCTAGCGGCTCGTCAGTGGAATGTTGCGATCGTTTTGTGTCAGCAAACTAAAAGGGCCACAGTCGATTACAACTGTGGCCCTTTTTACGCGCCCAGCAGGATTTGAACCCACAACCCCTTGATCCGAAGTCAAGTGCTCTGTCCAGTTGAGCTATGGGCGCCCAAAGAAATTATAGCACGTCCATCATTGCCGAAAATCAAAAAAAGAAAATTTTTGTATCGATAGAGAGATGGGATCAATGAATGATTGCTGTATCATTTGTATATGGAATTCCAATCATTTGATGCCTATTTAACCGAACATCGTGAACGTTTGTTAGAAGACTATAAAGATTTTTTGCGGCAACCTAGCGTTGCGGCAACCGGGCAAGGGATCGTAGATATGGCGGCATTGGTTGCTCGCCGTTTAAGTGGTCTTGGCTTTAGTGTAAAAGTAGTGCCAACAGAAGGTGACGCGCCGCCTGTGGTGTGGGCAGAACTGGGCGAAGGCGACAAGGAATTATTGATTTACAACCACTATGATGTGCAACCTGCCGAGCCTCTTGAGTTGTGGGAATCACCACCCTTTGAGCCAACTATACGCAATGGCAAAATTTATGCGCGTGGTGCGTCTGATGATAAAGGCGAATTAGTGACACGTATTCATGCCATCGAAGCTTGGCTAAAAACCCAAGGGCCACTGCCATTCAAAATTAAATGGTTGATCGAAGGCGAAGAAGAAATTAGTAGCCCGCATTTGCATGGGTGGGTTGAAAAACATATTGATTGGCTCAAAAAGCCGGATGGTCGCCCGATGGATGGTTGTATTTGGGAGTTTGGTGGTTTTGATGATAAAGGGCGTTTTACTTTAACGATGGGTGTTAAGGGGATTTGTTACCTCGAATTACACGCCAAGGCTGTTTCCCATGATTTGCATTCATCGTTAGCCGCCTTAGCCCCTAATGCTGCTTGGCGTTTGACATGGGCATTAAGCACCATTAAGAATAGCGATGAACGAATTTTGATTGATGGTTATTATGACCATGTGCGGCAGCCGACCGAAGATGAACTAGATGTATTATTTGCAATGCCATTTGAAGAGCAGGTGATGAAAGAGAAATGGCAAATTTCAGATTTTGTCACTGGTGTCACGGGTTTTGACGCAGTTAGACGTTTATATTTTCAACCAACCGCCACTATTTGTGGGCTTACAAGTGGTTGGGAAGGCGTTGGGGCAAAAACCGTGTTACCTGCGAAAGCGATGGCTAAAATTGATTTTCGACTTGTGCCCAATCTGACTCCCGAAATTGTGGTCGATTTGTTACGCAAACATTTGGATAAACACGGGTTTAATGATATTGAAATTAAACTTTTGGGTGGATATCGGGCTGAAATTAGCGATGTAAATGCCCCAATCGTGAGCGCCTGCGCGCGCGCCAGTGAAATTGTGCACAAACAAACACCTGTAAAACAATTATTGAGCGCTGGCAGTGGACCGATGTGGTCATTGTCATCTTTTATTGGTGGCGTGCCAGTCGTTTGTGCTGGTATCGGGCATCCTAATGCACTTGTGCATTCGCCAAATGAGAATGCCATCATTAAGAACTATGAAGAAGGGATGCGTTATTTTGGCGTATTTATGGATGAATTTGCAAAATAAAGCGATATGAAGAAATCGGGTTTCTGAAGAAACCCGATTTCTAACACAAATGACAATGTTTCACGTGAAACATTATGAAAATCGATTTTTTCGCAAAATCACCCAAATAATGAGGGGAGCGCCAATTAAAGAGGTAACTGAATTTAACGGCAAAATGATCGAAATACCCGGAAGTTGTGTTAAAAGGTCAAAAATTAGCGCAAGTAATGCCCCTAAGATCGCCACTGCGGGAATTAATCGGCGATGGTCTGATGTATTAAGTAATGCACGAGCGAAATGAGGAACAGCCACACCCAAAAAACCGATTGGCCCACAAAACGCAGTGATAGACCCGGCCAATAAACTTGCACTGGCGATGATCCACCAACGGGCTTTGCGTACATTAACTCCCATACTGCTCGCGTAATTTTCACCCAGCAAGAGTGCATTTAACGGTTTTGCGCAAAAAAATGACACAATTAGCCCTAAACAGACAGCAACCGTTAACATTGTCAGGTTATCCCATGTTACACCACCAAAACTGCCGAGTAACCAGCCATTAAATGCCTGCACTTGCTCTGGCACACTCATGTATATCATCAAGCTGACTAAGGCGCTGATTGCGTAACCCATCATAAGGCCGATGATGAGCAAGGCCACCATATTTCGCAAATTGCGTGAGGCGAGCATGACCAGCACAAAAACGAACGCTGAGCCGAGGCTGGCAGCCAAAATAAGCCCTACACCCCCAAGCACATCTAGCCTCGGCAGTATTGCTTTACCCGCTACACCTGTCCCAAGTATCAAGATTGCTACCCCCAATGTTGCACCTGAACTGATGCCCAGCACATATGGATCTGCTAAGGGATTTCGAAAAATCGTTTGCATATTTAGCCCACTAACCGCTAAACTGGCTCCTGCTAAGACCGCCGTAATCGCTTTCGGCAAACGTAATGTCAAAATAATCGTAGACCAAGTGTCAATATCGGCCTCGCCGCCTAAAAAAACGCGAAATACATTATTAAGCGGAATACTTACTGGCCCGACAGACACAGACAAAAAAAACGCTGCAATTGTTGCAGCGAATAAAGGCAATAACCATAAATGACGCTTTAACACAAATTAACCTAGATTTTTGTCTTTAAACCAACCTGTTGCTTCAATTTGAGCCGCAACATGATCTAACTCTGCATCCATAATCGCCTCCCAATCAACAGACTGACCTTGCCAGCCAATCGATTGTAGCCAAGTTTGGCGATAAGCTGTATTTTTGAGCAAATCATGTAAATACACGCCAATTACATTTGCTTGTTGCCAACCTAAGGCATTTGATGCATCCTTATTTTCTGCTTTTTTCGTTATATTGGCTGCATTATTGCTTAAACCTAATAAATGTGCTTGTGCGCGGTTGCCTGCAATTGTATGCCCATGATGAATTTCATAACCTTGCACATTTCCCCCATTTACCCACTGCACCGTGCATTGTTGCGTGATTTTATGTGGCAATAATTCAGTTGAAACATCTAGCAACCCTAAACCAGCCATGTCCCCATCTTCTAAATTGTGAGGGTCGCGCAATTCTTGGCCCAATAATTGCATGCCGCCGCAGATGCCCAAGATCATTTTGCCACGGCGTGCTGCTTGGGTGACATCGGCAGCTAAACCGCTGCGACGTAAATAATGCAAACTTGCGGCTGTATTTTTGCTGCCCGGAAGAATAATTGCATCGTAGTCATCTAATGATTCTCGTTCTCGAATAGGAACCAGATTTATACCTTTTTCATCTAATAATGGATCAAACTCATCAAAATTGCTGGCATAAGGATAAGCAATAAGTGCAATATTGATGGTTTTTCCATCTTTTTTCAATAAAGAACGATGATGTAGCGTATCTTCTTCAGCGAGCCGATGAGGTAACATTGGCACAATTGCAACAGTTGGCACGCCAGTTTGTTTTTCGAGCCATTCCATCGCATTTCCTAACAATTTTGGGTCTCCGCGAAATTTATTAAGCACAAAACCTTTGACCAAAGCTTGCTCTTTTTGACTAAAACACATAAAAGTGCCTAAAAGATGTGCAAATGAGCCACCGCGATCAATATCTGAAACGAGATAAACATCGGCCTGACATTCAAGCGCTACGCTCATGTTGACGATATCACGTTGACGTAAATTTATTTCTGCTGGGCTACCTGCTCCTTCAATAATAACCAAGTCATATTCACGAATGAGGCTATGTAGCGCATCACAAACGATCGGCCATAATTTTGGCATTCGCTCCATCCACGCGGTTTTTGTGATTTCGGGGTCATATTTGCCATTGACAATCACTTGGCTAAAAGTATCGCTGCTTGGTTTTAGCAATACCGGGTTCATGCTTACTTGTGGTGTTACTCTTGCCGCAAGTGCTTGTAAATATTGTGCCCGCCCTATTTCGCCGCCATTTGGGGTAACGGCGGCGTTATTGCTCATATTTTGGGCTTTAAATGGGGCAACCCGCACCCCGCGATTTGAAAATAATCGACAGATACCAGCGCTTAAAAACGATTTTCCCGCATCACTGGTACAGCCCATAATCATAATTGGGCGATGTTTGCTCATGGGCGTGTTTGAGCGCAGGCTGACCATAGGCCGGCACGGGCGTTAACGGCATTTTTTTGGGCCGTTGTTAATCGTTCTGTTAGTGTCGTGTTTAACGATGCTGGTTGAATACGTGCTGCGCCTTTGCTCAATAACTCTTCGTTGATGAGTTTATTGTTGCTTAGGTAGACCAATCGTAATAAATTACCGGCTGAATCGGTATTTGTCGTGCTTTGCTCAAGTGTAACCGTTTGCCCAGTAACCAATTGACGGTTTAATGTTGTCGCATTTGCTGCATAGCATTGGGTACCAGTGGGTGCGCTGATCCCTAAATAGCGTACTCGTCGCCGCGTAGTGCCGATCGTGACATCAATCGTATCGCCATTTACAACTGCTGCTACTTTGGCTGTGGTTAGTGGCCCACGTGTTGCGGTCGGCGCAATAGTTGGGGCCGCAGTCGGTGCGACCGTTGGTATTGGCGAAGGTGTTGCTGCGGGCGATGGCGTGGCCGTTGCTATCATTGTTGTTGGGGATGGCAGTGCCGTTGGCATGGGGGTTATGCTTGCGTTGGCGGTGGGTGTTGATGTGGCTTTGATAAGCGTAATGGGAACCCCAGCCAAAGTTGGGGTTGGCGCGCTCCCCATTATTTGATTAATGACATTATCTAACGCCGTGTTGGGTCTGGCCGATTGTGTGCCACGTACCATCGGCAAAATAAATAATGGGCCAATAACGAGCAACGCACAAAGCGGTACGA
>CAMDWA010000035.1 GCA_945877855.1 Thermoflexus hugenholtzii JAD2
CATAATTCTCGTGTCTATAACCGTGGCAAACGGGCGGGGTATAGCCCTGCCCAATTAGTTGATTTAGACGTGCCCGATGATCCTTTGACTTCGCTGGGTTTTTCACCTAAAGTGTCAATCTAACTTTGTGACTTTTTGAACCATGCCCACTTCAGTATCAAGTTTTTCTTTGCGAATTTCAGTGATATCGCGTATGCCGTCCATGACAGGCATATGGAGGTCCATCAAAACGACATCGGGCTTTAATTTGCGTGCAAGGTCGAGTGCTTCTTCACCATTGGTCGCTTCACCAACGACCACTAGATCTGGATCTAGCGAAAGAAACATTTTTAAACCTTGGCGGACTACAGTGTGATCATCGGCAATAACAATATGAATTGACATAGGTTTATATGGCTGTGGTGGAAGTGCAATGAATTATGCCGAAAGTCACAGGAGAGTGATGCAATCATCAAGGTGCATCACTTTTTACTGACCTTCGAATTATCGGAATGGGAATGACAGGACTCGAACCTGTGACCTTTGCGATGTCAACGCAACGCTCTAACCAACTGAGCTACATCCCCAGATACTGCGCTTTTAATACGCTTTAAAAGTGAACTTAGAATAATTATACATGCTTTTTTTAGCTGTCTTATTTTGGCTCAAAAACAGAGTATTAAAAATTGTCACCGAACGGATATGGCTTGATGTTTTGAGCAGACTTGTCCGCTCAAAACATCAAGCCATATGCGTTCGGCATTGCATCTTTTAGGAACGCCCCTCATTTTTGCGATTAAAAGTAACTGCCGATGATTTCGAGTAATTTGCGAATGCCTTGTGGATCACCGGATTGCACTTTGGTGTCGCTAGCGCGAGCGATGGCACTTAATGAATTCACATCGGCATCTTTGCCATAAGCAATTGGAATAACAAGCACGGGGGTACGACCATTGCGGGCCAAATTGATCTCGCGCACAACATCGTTTATGCGTGTTTTCGATGCCGTATCTTGACCATCTGAGAGCAGCAAAATGGCCTGAATGCGCGTCGAATCTGGGCGCGTAGCCACTTCTTTAACAGCAGCCAACATCGCATCAAATAAGGCAGTGTTGCCATTAGCGCGTAGCCCATTCACCTGATTAATAATTTGAGCGCGATTTGATTCTAGGCTACCCAATGGCGTTAGGGTGCGCACGGTGGTGTTAAATTCGATCAAGCCAACATTATTTTTTGAGGTTTGATCTTCTAAAAATACCCGTATGGCTTCTTTGGCTTGTCCAATTTTATTTTCATCATTCATTGAGCCAGAGGTATCGATCAAAATCATGATATCGGCTTGTTTTTTGACCAATTGCCATGATTGTTGTACCGCCGAGATGGTTTGTGGGTCAGGCACCGGCAAAAATGTACGGGGTTGATTGGGATCAACCCCATTTTCGGCGCTAATTGGCCCTGCAATCGGCACTTCTTTATTCACTGGGCGAAAACCAGCCTCTAATACTTTTTCTTGGATGGGTTTGCTCAAAACATAATCAGTAAATACTTTGGCGGCTTGGCGCTGTTCTTCGGTTACCCAAGGGGCATTGGGCACAGCAAAGGGATGATCGTGCGAGAATGTGCCTTCTTTGGGGTAAAGCGCCACCAACTTCTCAGGCGGTTTGGCTTGGGTTTTACCCATATTAATAAAAATCAGGTCATTTTCTTCAAGCGCCACGAAGTCCAGATAATCTGGGCCTTGCGCGATATATTCCTTAAATTCAGTGGTGCGGGCCGAATAGTGCTTAATAAGACGTTCGATTTGACGCACCCCATCTTGCACCTTTGCATTATTAATTTGGTCAATGGTTAATTTGCTGCCATCGTTAACCCCGGCGTTATAACGTGCGCTGGCATAAAACTCAGCCATCAGCGTACTAAGGGCGGTCGATGAAACAGCGGGGTCAGTATGCCCATAATAAATGGCCGAGCGACCCGTTAAGCCATAGTCGCGCCAGCCATTGGGCGAATTAAATAAAGCAGTCAGTTCACGCCAACCAATATCGTTACCGTGCTTGGCTTGCAAAGCTTTTAATCGCGATTCCCAAATCGCCATCACAACTGGAGCATTGGCCGTAGCGGGGGCGGCATCGACATCAAAAACCCGTTGTCCAGTTTGATAATTCACCAGTGCCAGCCAATGCCGCACCGAAGGCGAAAAGATCGTAGGCTTTTCAACATTGGTGTTATTTGGCGCAAGGAGTGCGTTACGTATGCCCTCGGCGACTGTACCCGATGAACCGCTTTTACCAACCACCCAAATTGGGCGCTCGCCACGCGCTAAATCTTTGCCCGTAACTGCATTGCGCCCATAAGCACCAGCCTTATTAAATTGAAAAATCGCGTCTTTGATATATAGCTCTTCTTCAGGTGCATAAATAACGCTAATTTCAATGGCGTTGCTGGGTTTGCTAAATGTGTCACTTTCGGGCAAAAGATTGCCAATGGTGCGCACACAAAACACCGCGGCTACAACCAAAACAGCCGCCCCAATGATGATGCCAAACCATGTTTTTTGTCGATTTCGATTCATTTAACTTCCTCCACCATGCAAAATGCAAAAACAACGGTTTGCTTTTGCCCGATAATCCCAAAACACGTCATATTCACGTGCTACAGATAGTATAGTTTACGTATGATAGGGGGATATTGTTGCGTTTTTATTAGAATTTATTTGCCTTTTCAATAAACAGAGGCGATTTAAAAGGCATACTGACAAAATCACCCTGCACTTATGCCCACAGAAATAAGAGCAGGGTAATTTCAGCCAAAACTGGCTTAATCATAAAAAATAGGGCGATATTAATCTTGAGCCTATAAGATCAATATCGCCCCCCAAAAAGAACCGAGTTAGCAATTCTTCGCGCCCCAGCGTTGCAAGCCTAGTGAGTATGCGCTTTTTTATTGCGCATTAGCGACAAAACAATTGAGACAGTGAGGGTCACTAAAATAAACCCAAGCGTAAAAATTGCCAATTGTTCTTTGTGAATATGAAAAATTCCTTCAAGCAACCAATCTTCGGTAAGCATTTTTAAACCAATGAAGCTAAGGATAATGGCTAGTGCATATTTCAAATAATGAAATTTATCCATCACCCCAGCCAATAGAAAATAAAGTGCGCGTAGGCCTAAAATCGCCATAATATTTGAGGTAAACACCACAAACGTATCACGCGTAATACCGATAATAGCCGGAATTGAGTCAACGGCAAATAAAACATCGGTTGATTCGATTACAAGCAAAACTAATAACAAAGGAGTAGCGAGGCGCTTGCCATTTTGCTTAACAAAAAACTTCTCTTCATGATATTCGTCGGTCATCGGAATAAAACGTTTGGCAAACTTAACAATAGGATTGCTCTCAATGTTCATCTCATTCTCATCACCTGCCCGCGCTAACTTGATGCCGGTATAAAGCAAGAATGCGCCAAACAAATAAATAACGAAGTGAAAACGACTAATAATTTCAACGCCTAACGCGATAAAAATAAAACGTAAAACAATGGCCCCGATCACCCCCCAAGTGAGCACGCGCCGACGGTATTTATGATCGACTTTAAAAAAACTAAAAACCACTAAAAAAACAAATAAATTATCAACGCTTAATGATTTTTCTAACAACCAGCCAGTAAAAAACTCAATACCAGCAGTGCGCCCGCGTGTAATAAATATGAATACATTAAAGGCCAAAGCAATGGAAACCCAAAATATACTCATAATTGCAGCTTGACGCAGCGTCACCTCATGTTGATCACGCTGAAATAAGCCCATATCAAGCCAAATTAAAAAAATGACAAAAAGCGTAAACAACCCAAAACTTGTTAAATCCATAAAAATATCTAATCTCCTACTCCGGTCTCAACCCACATTCTATCAGTCAAATAACATTTAAATAAACAACTAATGATCATTGGCGCACCAATCCAAGGTATATTGGTCTACAGATGATCCTCTCCCGTTTTTACTGGTTTTTTACCCTCAAGGCTTGAAATCAGCACTAAAATTAGGGTTGATCTTAATCTAATAACCTAAAATAAAGGCTTTGATATGTCAAACTCACGCATGAAGCCGGTGCAATCGTTCGCACATCTTATTTTTACATTACTGCTTGCTGTTGCACTATTTACAGCCCCACCGATATTACAGCCTATTCAAGCTACAGCGAGCTTGCCTGATGGGTTCGGAATTGCACAAGTTGCGAGCGGCCTTGCAAATGTGACATCAATGGCAATTGCCAATGATGGGCGCATTTTCATCACACAGCAAGAAGGCACCGTCAAAGTCATTCAAAATGGCATTGTTATACCAACACCGGTGCTCAAAGTAACCACATCGCCTGACTGGGAGCGTGGCTTAACTGGGATTGCGCTTGACCCAGATTTTCTAAATAACGGCTATCTCTATTTGGCCTATACCATCACTTCGCCCAAATTACATCACCAAGTATCACGGTTTAAAGTCGTGGGCAACCTTGCCGTAGCAAATAGCGAAAAAGTGATCTATGAAATGGACGATTTGTTGCAAAATTTGCATGTCGGTGGCGCATTGGCTTTTGGCCCTGATGGCAAACTATACATTGCATCAGGCGAATCGAATGGCGCAAACCAACAAGCCCCACAAAGCACTGGCGGCAAAATTATCCGTATCAATTCCGATGGCTCAATCCCCGGCGACAACCCATTTCGCCAATTGGGCGGGCGTGCCCCCTCTGTTTTTGCGATGGGGTTCCGCAACCCATTTACCTTAGCGATTCAACGCACCACTGGCAAAATTTTTGTCAATGATGTTGGCGATGCGACGACTGAAGAAGTTAACGAAGTCGTATCAGGCGGCAATTACGGCTGGCCTGCTTACGAAGGCTACGCCCCCAATCCTTTTATTAGCCCCCTTTTCACCTACCCACATGGGGCCAATGATGTTGATAAAGGCTGTGCCATCGTTGGGGGCACATTTTACAACCCAAACACAGTTCAATTCCCCGCAGAATATGTGGGCAAATATTTCTTTGCCGATTTTTGCAACGACTGGATTCGCACCTTAGACCCGACCAACCCCAACAAAGTAAAGCTATTTGCCAGCAATATTTCAGGTTTTGCGGTGGTAAATATGCAAACAGGGCCAGATGGGGCCATTTATTTGCTGGCACGTGGCGTAACCAATGCCGTCGCTGGTTATACCGTCTATGAAACAGGCGCAGTCTACAAAATTTTCTTTGGGGCCAGCCCAACCCCAAATGTGCTTTCGCACCCACAAAATCAAACCATCTCAGCCGGCGCACAAGCCACCTTTTCAGTCAACGCCGCTGGGCAAGGCACGCTAAAGTATCAATGGCAAAAAAATGGGGTGGATATTCAAGATGCAACCGAAGATACTTATATCACTCCGGGGGTAGCCCTAACCGACAATAATGCGCGTTACCGTGTCGTTGTCTCTAATTTTGCTGGCAGCACAGCCAGCAACGAAGCAATTCTAACGGTGACATCCAATAAACCACCCATCGCTACCATCAATTTTCCACTCGAAGGCAGCAAAGCCAGCGCGGGCGAAACAGTGCGTTTTAGCGGCAACGCCACCGACCCCGAAAAAGGTGGTTTGCCCGACAGTGCCTTTGTCTGGTCGGTGCGTATGATTCACGGCGAACATTCCCACCCAGTTTTATTACCCAAAGCTGGCCTAAGCAGTGGCTCATTTAGTATTCCACGTGATGGTCACCCCGACAATGAAATTTTTTATCGCGTTTATCTTGATGTCAGTGATGGCATTTTTACAACCAATACCTATCGAGACATCTACCCACGTGGCGGCAGCACCGCCCCAAGTGTGGCTAACGCCAAAATTTGCAGCACCAATACCAATCGCCTTGCGAACCCAGGGTTTGAAGATTCTTATGATGGTTGGGATGTTTGGGATGACAGTGTTATTCAACTCTTGCCAAATGGCCGCACGGGCAACAAGGCCTTACAAATTGGCACATTAGCTGGCGGCATCGGGCAACATTTTTATACAACGACAGGCGATCAATTTGTAGCAACGGCATGGGCGCGATTACGCAACAATGCCCCCAATGCCAAAATTGGCCTCAGCTTTTTCGATGCCCAATGGCAACAATTGGGCAGCAATTTTACGATTACCGTGCCTCCCACCGCTACATCGGTCACGCGCTACTTCTCTTATACCTTACAGGCTACCGCCCCAACCAACGCTGCCATTGGCGTATTATGGGCGCAAAAACCCAATGGTGGGCATCTTGACATTGATGATTTATGTTTAGCACGTTCAATCGGTAATAGCGAAGCCCAACCCATCTCGAGCAGCGGGTTTATGCGCCAAAACGCAAATGGCGAATGGGAATGGTATGCCGCCTCAGCCACCACCGTCGGCACCGAGGTCATCATGCCCTTGCTTATCTCGCCCCGAATACGGTAGAAAACGCCAAAAACCAAGAATCAAGAGCCAAGAATGAGAATAAAACCGTTAACGCAGGCAAGCAACAAAAAAATTTTAATTCTTGGTGCTTGGCTCTTGGTTCTTTTAGTCGCCGCTACCTTGCGCCTGCGCGATTTAGCGTGGGTGCAAATTGGCTATGACGAGCTTATTTCGCTCAAACTGGCACTAGATGTGCTGCAAGGCCAATGGCCTGCCCACGCGGCTTATAGTGGCTCGGTTGCCAATCACCCGCCGGTTTATGTTTATGTCATGGCCTTGGGCTACCTCATCAGCAAAGATTTTTTGTGGATTGTGGCCTATCATGCCCTGCTGGATGTCGCCAGCGTCACGCTGACATTTTATGCCGGGTGGCGTTATTTTGGGGCACGGGTTGGGTTTGTTGCGGCCTTGTTATATGCCGTTGCGCCTTGGCCAATTGAATTTGCGCGGCACACGTGGCTCACCCCCCAACCCATTTTCACATCAATCATGCTGTTGGGCATGTTATCCATCACCCGCCCCAATTTAGGCCACAAATATGGCATCGTTTTGCTCGGCTGGGGGTTTACTGGCTTAATCGGTTCGCATTTATCAGGTATCTATTTTTTACCCGTATTGCTGCTGGCTTTATGGATGGGGCGGCAACAAATACGCCCATTCACGCTGCTATCCGCTTTTGCGCCCTTAATAATCATTGCGCTGGCCTATCTCAATTTTGACCGCAGCCAAGATTTTAAAAATATCAGCGCCCTCTTCACCGCGTCTGGTGTTGCCGATCGCCCCGCCCAATTTGACCTCGATGCCTTCAAATTTGCGCTAGCCAACACCGGTGGCTGGCACCTCAGCGACATCACCGGCGAGCGATTTGGTGAATGGGTGGCCCAAGTGCCAACTTGGCTGGCTTGGATCGATATCGCCCAAATTGGGTTGGTCACCCTATCCCTTTTCATTTGCGCATGGCTGGCTTTTCGTCAGCGTTCTGCCGCCATCTTGCTGGTTTTACTCACTTGGCTTGTGCCCGTCAGCTTACAACTTCGCCATGCCATTCCGCTCGGCCCGGCCTATTTCATCGCCCATGTGCCCGCCGCCTTTTTGCTGGTTGGCATC
Source organism: Thermoflexus hugenholtzii JAD2 (assembly GCA_945877855.1). GTDB lineage: Bacteria > Chloroflexota > Anaerolineae > J036 > Brachytrichaceae > AQU-03. Next base: position 7,551 of record CAMDWA010000035.1, read on the forward strand.
GCTATCAATGCGGTGCAGTGCAAAGTGCAAAGTAGCAAGTGGCAAGTAGCAAGTGGCAGGTGGCAGGTGGCAGGTGGCAAGGGATCTAATGTCTTTGCAATTTGCCCTTGCTACTTGCTACTTGCTACTTGCCACTTGCCACTTTGCACTATTTTGGCTTGGCATATATTCACTTGGGTGCGCTTTAATGATTTTGTGCAACGTTATGACACCACCTTAGGCGGCTACGGCACACCCGCCTATAGCGCCTACCAAGCCACCCGTGCAGCCCGTCAAGCCACACCTGCTGATACTTGGGTGGTATTTGTCACCCAAGAACCACCATCACCCTACAATTTACAAACAGTGTTGGCCGATGTCATGTTGGCCGACGTGCCACATCGCATCATGCACCCCGCCGATGGCCTTATTTTGCGCCAAAGCACGTTGCCCTATGTGCTGGCCCCCGACGCATTTGGCTACGCTAATGACCTCCCGACACGTTGGCAAATGTCGCCACTGGCACAATCACATCACCCCTTGCGTAATTTACCCCAAGCCAGCGAAAAAAACACCGGCTATACCTTTGTCAATTTGCCAGCATATGCCCCCAACAGCCCCCCCATCGCCAAATTTAGCAACGGGATTGAGTTGCTCAAAGCCGATCTAACCCGCCAACCCAAGCAAGTGCGCGTTGGTCTTACCTTGCGGGTCACCCAAGCGCCACCGCCCAACACCCAATTTCAATGGTTTAACCATTTGCTATTGGCAAACACCGACCGCATGATCGGGCAAACCGATGGTTCAGGCATCAAGACTACCATTTGGCGACCCGGCGATGTGCTGCGCCAATCATTCGACATTAACCTGCCCGCTGATGCCCCGCCGCCGCCGTATCAATTGCGCCTCGGCTCCTACTTACTCAACGGCCCACGCCTTCAAGTCACCCTCGCTGATGGACGAACGGACGATAAGATTGGGGTGGGCGAGGCAAAATAAATGCACCTTAGCTTGATTTGAAAAGATTTATTTTTTCTTAGTCTTGTAAACCCGCAAAGAAAAGCTTTAATTCCGCCCAATCTCTATTCATAAGCCAACACCTCGCGCACAGTGAGTTGCGAGGCCCGCCAAGCCGGCCACAAGCTAGCGAGGGTGGCAACCACCAGCACCACTGCCAACCATAAAAACAAGCCATACCACGAAAAACGTAATGGTGGCGGGATGCGTAATAAGGCCACGCCAACGGTGCTATTGAGCAAGGCGCTAAGCGGGTAAGCCGCCAACGCCCCCAACGCCCAACTGACCAAGCCAATCACAATACCCTCGACAATAATGACACTGCGCACCGAGCCATTCGATGCGCCGATGGCCCGCATCACGCCGATTTCGCGCGTGCGCTCAAGCACATTAATGCTCATGGTTCCGGTTAGCCCCAACGCGCCCACCACCGCCAACATGGCCGCCATAATCAGCAAAAAGGTGGTGATGAGGTCAAATTGAAAACGCAGTTCATTGGCGCGTTCGGTGGTGGTTTGGTAACTGCCCACCAACAGGTTGATGCGTTTAAAACGTTCCTCAAGGTCGCGCCCAATTTCGGCTTGCGATGTGCCATCTTTTTGCGCTGTCACTGTCAGCAAGCGTGATGATTGCCGCCCCAATGACAAAATTTGGCGAAAGCCCGACTGATTCATATAGATGAGGGTGCGGGGCGAGCCGGGGCCTTGTAAAACGCTGCGAATGATGCCAACCACGCGAAAAGCACGGGTGCGATTGCCAATTTTTAAGTTGATGAGGCTGTCGATCTTAAAATCGGGATCGTCTTCGACCACATAGGTATTGACGACGATGCTTTCGATATCATCATCTTGCAGCCAGCGCCCCTCTAATATTTCGGGTTTAAAGAATTGGGTGCTGGCAGGCAAAGCAAAGACCCCAATATTACGCCCCTCAATGCTGTCATTTTGCGCTACATCAAAAACACGACGGGCATTAGAGGCCTCCCAAGTTTCGGCGCTAATAACCCCGGGCACTTTTAGCGCCTCGCGCACCAAGGTGTCATCTAAAAAGCGGTTATTTAAGTTAAATTGAATATCGTAATTGAGCACTTTTAGCGAATCGGCCAAAGCCTGATCTAGGCTATTACGCGCACTAAACACCGCCACAAACATGGCGCTGGCCAGCGTAAGCGTGCAGAGTGTGAGCGCCAATCGCCCTTTGCGGCGAAATGTATTGCGAATGGATAGCAAAAATTTGCGATTGAGAATTTGGGATTTGCGGTTGAGAATGGGGGCAAAAATAGCCGTAAATTTGTGCAAGCCCAAGGGCAAATGAAGCCGAGCATCGGGGTTAGGCGCACTGCTTTCTGAACCGGTGCCGGTTGAAAAAATAGCGACACGGGTATTGATGCGCACCCCATTAACCACCGGAATGAGCGCGGCAATTAAGGGCAAGGCCAACCCCACCCCGACTTGCATCAACAAAATCCATGCAGGTGGCGTGAGCGATGTGATATCAAAATTAATCGTGCCAGCGATAAAATTAGACATAGCACGCGCCCCGATGATGCCGGCGGGCACGGCAACGACCAAAGCCAAAAGACTGTAGGCCAGCACCATGACCAAATACATCATGGCAATTTGCTTGGCGCGTGCCCCAATCGCCTTCATGATGCCGATTTGGCGTACATGTTGTGTCATGACAGCGGCAATGGTGTTGATGACCAAAAAACCACTCAGCAACAACGCCAAAAAGCCCAATACCGATAGCACCAATGAAATTGCTTGTAATGGCTCGGCCCCAAAATGTTTACCCGGGCCGGTGTTTTGAATGCTGATGCCAACAAATGGACGACCGCTATCTTTTAGCCGATCTTCGATTTCGGTGGCGATGCGGTTCACGTGGTCGTAACTGTATTGATTTTCGGCTGCCACAAAACGAATTTGATTAAAATCACGCGGGAAGCCCAGCCAAGCGGCGGTGTCGAAGGTGATATAAATGGTGGCGAAGTTAGCAAAATTGATGGGGATGGCATTGACATCATAGACCATGCCAGCGATGCGAATATCGCGTTTTTTGCCATCGGGCAAGTCAATGGTAATCATATCACCAAGGTCTTTGCCCAAGGCCGCCGCCGAGCTGCGTTCGATCAGGGCTTCGCGAAAGGGCGGCACCCTTTCTCCCCGCATTGGCTCCCAACGGTTAATTTGCACATTGTCAAAATTATCAATGACATTGATCCAAACATTACGGCGTTGGGTTCCGTTATAAGTCGGCAGAATATATACCGCGCGGCCTTCGGCGTCACGCACTTCATCCATTTGGCGCAACGAACGTATAAATTTTTCGTCGATGCGCGATGCGCTTAACCACGCACTGCGGTCATTGGTGCGTTGATATTGCTCATTAAGGTCAGAGATCGAAATCTCACGCGAGCCAGCCATCATGCCAACCGAGAAAACCCCGACTGCAATTGACATCACCACCAGCAATGTGCGGGCCTTGTTACCCCACAAATCGCGCCAAACCTTGCGCCAACGGGGCATCATATCCTTCATAAACACACTCACAACAGGTTATTATCTCAAAGTGTAAACAGAAAGGTTGGCAGTTACGACTTTCGCTTCATTCGCGCCAAAATGCCAGCCAAACGTTCATTGCCAGCGGCGGGTGGTCGCCAATCGACATGGGCAACGCTGGCCCCTTGGCTACGCAAACTGTCGTAAAACGAGCTTAAGCCAACATTGATGGCCGTCAACCCATTGGGCGAGGCGGTTAATGATGAAAGCGCAACAGGTGGGTATTCGTTCTTAAAATGCGATGGGTAGGCCTGTGCCATAAACCCAACTGCGGCATCGACGCTGTGAAACACCCGCGCGCCAGCATCGCTGAGACGGGCGATTTGGGCATGCTGGCCTTGCGCATCGTCATCGGTGCCAATCATAATAATGACAACTTCGAGGGTTGGGCGCTTTGCTTTTACCTCGGCAATCACCGGCGCTAATTCAGATGCGGGGTCGGGGTGGCTGCCTTCGCCCAAAACCACATCTAACAAAATAAGGCCAACACTGGGGTCAGCCGCCTCTTGGCGAATGCGGCGCAGGCGCAGGTCATAGTCCATCATCGGGTGCAAACGCCCTTGGGTAAATTCGTCTTCGCCCATATCGATGATGCAATGCCCGATGCTATGTCGCGCATCGGGCAAGGCTTGTTCGGGGCGAATGGGCGAATTGCTATAAATAGGCGCTAACACCACCTGCAACGCCAACAAGCTTTCATAAGCCAATGTGCCACCGCTAAAAAGGCCGCGCACAAAGAGAGAGCCAAGCGCCAAGAACCAAGAATCAAGATTGGAGGACGCCAAATGTTGATCCTCGATTCTTGACGATTGACTCTTAGCGCTTGATTCTTGGCTCTTGGTTCTTGGTTCTTGATTCTTGGCTCTTGGTTCTTGATTCTTGATTCTCGTTGCCAACGCTGCCGTTTCGCGCAAATTGTGGGCAAAATATAAATTGCCCAATTGTTGGGCGGGCGCTGGGTAGCCGATAAAATGAATGATGACGGGCTTGGCAATAGCACGGGCGGCATCGAGCAAACGCGCTGCCACGTCGGGCGAAGGCGGCTTAGAGATAAATGCGATGACAGCGGTGGCGGGGTCATGCGCCAGCACAGCGAGCGCTTGCAGCGCCGTAATGCCGCCGACTTCGGCCTTGAGGTCGCGCCCACCCGTGCCAATGGCATGGGTGATGCTGCCGCCGAGTCGATGAATTTCGCTGGTGACGGCCTGTAACCCAGTGCCCGATGCCCCAACAATGCCGATGCCAGTGGCATCGCCCACGCCAACATGCCGCACACGGTTGGCAAACCCCAACCCAATACCATTAATGATAGCCGTGCCACAATCCGGCCCCATCACCAATAACCCTTTGGCGCGGGCGCTTTGCTTTAAAGCGACCTCGTCGGCCAATGATACATTATTGCTATATAAAAACACATGTTTGCCGAGGTCGAGCGCTTCGTGCGCCACTTGGGCGGCAAAGCGACCGGGCACGCTGACCAAAACCCAATTGGCAGCGGGCATGGCTTGGGCCGCCGCCGCAAGGCTTTTATGTTGATAATCGGCATCGACAGATGAAGCGCGTTTGCGTGCCAATAAGGCATCGATTTGGGCGAGGGCCTCTGTGGCGGCGACATCGCTCTCGGCTCGCACCATAATCAGCAAATCGTCTGGGGTGGTGACAATATCGGCAAGCGCAAAGCCATTGGCACTGAGCAATTCGAGGTTAGCGGGCGTGGCCATCACAACCCCAGCATCGTGAATACCGGGCAAGACGCTTAAAGCGCGTTGTAGCTGCATCAATACAACAGAATCGTAATAGGCCCCGCGGCGTATTTGGTGGTGTGTCATTGAGAAGTGCTGAGTGCTGGGTGCTGAGTGCTGAGTTTTTTTCTCAGCACTCAGCACTCAGCACTTTCTACTTGAAAAAATGGGTTCCGGCTTGCCCAGTCATGGCTTGGCTAATATGATTAATATCGGTGATGACGGCATGTTGACCGCCACGCTCCAGATAGTCTATCACGGCTTGCACTTTTGGGGCCATGCTGCCTTTGCCAAAATGCCCTTCGGCGAGGTAATGTTTGGCTTGAGCGAGCGAAAGCTGATCGAGCCAAATTTGGTTGGGTTTGCCGAAATTGAGCGCCACTTGTGGCACGCTGGTGGTAATCACCAACCATTCGGCGTTAAGGTGGCTCGCCAGCAAAGCACTGGCAAAATCTTTGTCGATGATGGCAAATGTGCCGCGCACATCACCATTTGCCCCACGCAAGACCGGCACGCCCCCGCCGCCAACGGCGATGACAACCGCCCCTGAGCGCAGCAATTGCCCGATGCTTGCTTCTTCCAAAATTCGCAAGGGCTGCGGCGATGCCACCACCCGCCGCCAGCCGCGCCCGCTGTCTTCCATAATCGGCCAACCTTGGGCTTGATAGTTGAGAGCTTGCTCATGGGTTAAAAATGAGCCAATTGGCTTGCTGGGTTGTTTAAAGGCTGGGTCATTGGCAGCGACCTCGACTTGGGTCACGAGGGTTAACACCGGTTTGGCGATGCCTTCACGTTGTAGTAAATTAAATAGATTTTGCTGAAAATAATAGCCAATTGAACCTTGGGTAAAAGTAACACATACATCCAGTGGAATTTCAAATAGCTCTTGGGCGGCTAATTCGCTGCGGCGTAAATTGAAGCCCACTTGTGGGCCATTGCCATGCACAATCGCAACGTCCCAGCCTTGTTTGATGAGCTTAACAATATGTTGGCATGTTTCACCTACTGCCGCATATTCATCGGGGATGTTGGGGTGTTTGTCATCTTTTATGATTGCATTTCCCCCAATGGCAATAACAGCAAGTTGTGACATAAGTTTTTTAAATGATATGATCAATCATTTTTCAATATTATATACCGAGTGTGAATATTGATTTAAGCTATTCAGTAGAAATAAATGCCGGAACCAACGTGCAAACTCATCTCCGATTTTTCGCCTTCTCCGCGTCTCCGCGATCCACAAAATTTAGATCGCGGAGACGCGGAGAAGACGGAAAATCGGAAATTTATTTTTCCTGAATAGTCTTGGATCACGGCATCTTCCCCCATAACTCATTGATATCCCAAACTTAGGGGTTAGAGACTGTTGCAAGCATTTTTCTTTTCAATAGGCAATTATTTTCTTGATTTCCTCTTTATTGCGTTAGGCCAAAGTCGCAGTGTTGCTCCATCCTTAGTTTGAGGGTATCTCCTAGCGGCATATCTATGATTTTATACATGAAGCAAGCATGATAGCCACAAATACACAACGCTGCTTTGTGTCAATAAAGATATTGCTGCCCTGTGTGCATGATCAAAACACAGCGGCAACCAAGTTCAAAGGAGAACATGAATATGAAACTTAGACCCACATGGCTTCGTCGTCGGCTGGCACATGCGGCCTTAACGGCTATCATGTCATTGGGCACACTGACCCCACAGATTGCGCCCCTGCGTGCCGCTACCGATGGGGGCGGTTATGGGACTTATGGTCACAATTCGCTGCGGTTGGGCGATTTAGTATGGTTTGACACCAACAACGACGGAAAATATACCAACGATGAGCCGGGCTTGCCCGGTATTTCTATTGAGCTATATCGTGAAGGACAAACGCCGGGTATCGACAGCCCGCTTAAAACCACCCAAACCGACGAAAATGGGTATTATTGGTTTAATCGATTGGCGGCTGGGCGTTATTTTGTTTATTTGCCCAAATTACCATCATCGTTGCTGCAAGTGACCCCGTTGGACAATGATGCTAGCAATGACAAAAATGGTCGCAATCGTGGCACTCAAGTTGGCGGCACCGGCCAAGCGGTTAAGAGCATTGTTTTTGATGTGCAGCCCGGCCAAGGCCCCACCAATGATGGCGACGATGCCAATGGCTATTTGATCGTCGATATCGGTTTATGGTGCCCACCGGCCCAAAGTGGCGCATTGCAATTGGGCGATCAGATTTTTCGTGACAATAACAACAATGGTCGCCGTGACCCAGACGAAGGCGGGGTAAATGGCGTAACCGTTGAATTATTTGGCGAAGGCCAAACCCCGGGGATTGATCAACCCTTAGCCACCGATATCACCAAGCAAGGTGGTTATTACACTTTCCATAATGTCGCCGCTGGGCGCTATTTTATTTATTTGCCTTACCCACCCAAAGCATGTTCGACTGTCAGCAGCCTAACGTTTGGCAATGATGATGGCAAGAACAACCGCAACCGTGGCAACCAAAACGGGCCGGGTCAACCGATCAAGAGCGTGGTGATGACCCTAGATGCCAATGATGGCGTGACCGATGATGGTGATATTGCGGGCGGCAACTTGACCTTTGACATTGGTTTGGTGTGTGTGCAACTCGCTCAATTGGGCGATAAAGTATTTGAGGACAACAATGGCAATGGCTTACAAGATTTGGGCGAGCCGGGTATTGCCAATGCCACCGTTAAATTGTTAGATGGCGCTGGCAATGTGCTGCAAGAAACCACCACCGACGACAGTGGTCTTTATCAATTTGGGGGCCTCACCCCGGGCGTGCCTTATAAGGTGCTGGTAATTCTGCCGAGCGGGTATACATTCACCACCAAAACCGGCAACATAAACGACAGCAATAACAGCGATGTCGATGTCAATAATGGCATGACTGACCCATTGACCCTAAGCGCAGGTGAAACCAATAACAATGTCGATGCGGGGGCCTACCGGCCCGTGCGTATTGGCAATTTTGTCTGGCACGATCTTAACGGCAATGGCATTTATGATGACGGCGACCCAAGCGTAATCGGTGTGAATAATGTGACGGTGCGTTTGTATAACGCCACAAATGATGCATTAGTGGCGACGACCACAACCGATGCCAACGGCGTTTATGGCTTTGCCAATTTGCGACCGGGCAACTATTATGTCATCTTCGACCTCAACACCATTCCGGCGGGGTTGATGGTGACCACCGCTAATGTTGGCGGCGATGACACCCTCGATAGCGATGCCAACACGAATACAGGCCGCACCGCCAATACTGGGGTTATTGTCAGTGGCGGCGAAGATTTGACACTCGATATGGGGCTAAAAGTTGTGCCTGTCGCAACAGCGACCCATACCCCAACCAATACCCCAGTGCCTCAGCCCAGTGCTTATACCTTGGGCAATTTGGTGTGGCGCGATAACGATAATAACGGGCAAGTTGATGCGGGTGAGCCGGGGGTTAATGGCGTTGAAGTGGGCTTATGGAATGTCGATACATCGGCGATTGTATCAACACAGCTTACATCAGGCAGCGGGTTTTATCAATTTACCAATTTGCCCGCTGGGCGTTATATTGTGTTTATACGGGCCGAAGTGTTGGCTGGGGCATTGACCGGTTTAGCACCCAGCACTTCGTTTGATGGTGTGCCAGACAACAACGAAGACAATGACAACAATGGCAAGTTATACCCAGAAGAAAGTGGGCAAGTGCGCTCGAACCTGATTACGCTTGGGCCGGGGGCTAGCGAACCGACGGGCGCTGGTTTTATCAACCAAACCCTCGACTTTGGCTTTGCGCCAGTAAATGTGCCAACGGCGACCCCGAGCACCCCAACGGCGACGGCTACGCCAACCAATACACCTGCCGCGCCCACCAATACCCCAACCCCAACTGGCACTGTGCAAGTCTTTACCTTGGGCGATAAAGTCTTCGAAGACCTTAACCATAATGGCCTGCAAGATGCGGATGAACCGGGTATTAATGGGGTAACTGTCACCTTGCAATCGACCAGCGCCGTGATTGTGACTGTGACCGATGCAAATGGCTTTTATCAATTTACCAACTTAAGCGCTGGCGTGCCTTATACCGTTACATTTACGCGACCCAATGGTTATCAATCGACCATTAAAAACGGCGATGTAAACGAAGTGCTGAACAGCGATGCTGACCCGCTAACGGGCATTGTGGCGGGTATTGTTTTGACCCAAAACAACCCAAATATCGATGCTGGTTTTTGGCGGCCCGCTTCATTGGGTAATTTTGTGTGGGAAGACCGCAATGGCAATGGCACGCAAGAAGACAGCGAACCCGGCATCGTGGGCGCAAACGTGCGTTTGTTAAATGGGGCGGGCGGGCTGATTAGCACCACCACCACCAACGCATCGGGGTTTTATCAATTTAGCAATTTGCCCAAGGGCGATTATATTGTTGAGTTTGTGACCCCCAGCGGCTATATGGCAACCGTAAAGCTGAACGAAAACGGCAATGATACGGTGGATAGCGATGCCGACCAAGGCACAGGCCGCACCAGTATTATTACACTCGACCCGGGTGAAGACGATCCAAGCAATGATGCCGGCTTCTATCGCCCAGCCAGCTTGGGGGATCGATTGTGGGATGACCGCAATAAAAACGGAGTTCAAGATTTGGGCGAACCGGGCATTGGTGGGGCACGAGTGACTTTGTATGACGCGGCTGGCAACGAAATCGATAGCACGACAACCGATTCGAGTGGCTTATATCAGTTTAGCAACCTGCCACCCGGTCGTTACTCGGTTGGTTTCGAGCGCCCACGCGGTGGTTACGTCTTCACTGGGCAGTTCCAAGGCGCAAATACTGGCGCTGATAGTGATGTCGATGTGAACAGCGGGCGCACGCCTTTAATCACCTTAGTTTCGGGCGACAACAACCCAACCATCGATGCCGGTATGTATGTGCCCGAACCCGATGCTGTGACATTGGTTTCATTCACCGCCCAAAATGACAAAACCGGCGTAAAAGTGAAATGGGTCACCAGCGCCGAGATAAACACCTTAGGCTTCCGTTTGCGGCGGGCTGCTATTTCACCCGCGGGCGGCTCGGTCTCATTACCCGATCTACATGCTGGGTCGGTGGTGGTCACGGCCCAAATGATCTTGGCACAGGGACGTGGGCAAGGCGGCGCCACCTATGAATTTGTTGACACTACGGCGCAGCCGGGTTTGAGATATGTGTATTGGCTGATTGAAACCGAATTGGATGGAAATGAGTTGGAGTATGGCCCAACTGCACCGAGTGGCACAGGGGCAACCCGCATCTTCTTGCCGTTGCTGACAAACTCAGCAAAAAAGAAGTAGTAAGCGCGTCGAGCGCTTGCTCCCTTGCACCCCACACCGTATCGATTGCATCGATACGGTGTGGGGTTTCTTTTGACGATCAATCCCTGTGCGGGCACGATACGCCACATTTTGTCGTTTGCAAGATTCTATAAATTTATTTAACTGACTACTAACCCAATTTCAACATCACCCCAATAATCGGCTCGCCGTTTTCATCGGTAAAATCTTTAATTTCATCTACAATCTCAAAGCCACATTTTTGCAATACCCGTAGCGAGGCCAAGTTATGGCTGGCAACCTCGGCGCAGAGTGGGCGCTCATGCACCAATTGCAACAATGTGCTTAAGGCTTGGGTGGCGATGCCGCGCCCCCAATAGGCTTTGCCGAGCCAATACCCCACTTCTTTGTGCCCCATCCAATCAAAACAAACGATATTGCCCGCCACTTGCCCATCGGCAAGAATGCAATATTTGATCAGGCTGTCGTCACCTAAAATTTTGGCCCAGTGTTGCATAAATGCAGCGTGGTCACGCGCCGAAAAGGCGGCCATTGTGACCGCCTCGGGGTCTAACTGTTGCGCAAAGAAAATGGGCAAATCGGCAGGTTGCACCGCCCTTAATGTGACAATCAAAATCCTTCATCTCCTATTCCTTAGGGCTTACGCGCATTAAAAATATTTCACCACAAAGCGCACAAAGGACACAAAGACAAGAAAGATTTTACGTTGCAAATCTTTGAGTTCTTCGTGTTCTTTGTGGTGAAAATCAAACTTTGCGTAAGTCTTACTTTAAATAAAGGCGCTATGCCCAGTGATCGCCCGCCCCACAATCAGCATTTGCATGTCATGCGAGCCTTCGTAGCTATACACAGCCTCGGCATCGGCAAACAAACGCGCAACATTATGCTCAAGCAAAATGCCATTGCCGCCCAACAGCGCCCGCGCAATGGCAACCGTCTCGCGCATTTTTTCGGTGCAAAACATCTTGGCCAGCGAGGCCCGCTCGGGGGTGGCACGCCCATGTTTGGCGGTATAACGCGCCAATTGCAGCATCATACCTTGCATGGCGGTGACATTGCCGAGCATATTGGCCAGTTTGGCTTGGGTGAGCTGAAACGCCGCAATCGGTTTGCCAAATTGCTCACGCTGCAATGAATAACGCAGCGCCGCCTCATACGCCCCCATCGCAATGCCAACCGCCTCCCATGCCACACCAGCGCGACCATCGTCGATTTGACCTGCCACATCGCGAAACGAATGGCAATTGGGCAAACGATTGCTTTCGGGCACAACGCACTCTTTAAGCGAGATGACCACATTATTCACAGCCCGTTTGGCAATTTTGCCCAGCAACGGTGTCACCTCATAGCCCGGCATGTTGCGCTCGACCAAAAAGCCATTGACAGCGCCGGTGTCTTCGCGCTTGGCCCAAATCACATTCACATCGGCAAATGAGGCATTGCCGCTCCATTTCTTCTCGCCATTTAACACCCAATAATCGCCATCTTGACGGGCCGTCGTCATCATGCCTTTGGCGGTGGCCGAGCCAACCAATGGCTCGGTCAACGCCCACGAGCCAATTTTTTCCATCCGCATCATGGCCGGCAGCCAGCGCTCTTTTTGGGCATCGCTGCCAAAGCGATAAATCGAGGTCATACACAACCGCACATGCACGCCAAAAAAGGTCGAAACACTGGGGTCGCCGCGCCCCAATTCGAGGGCCAAAATGCCCCAGCCCAAAGGCGATAGTTTGGGCAAATGCGGTTGACCTTTGCCGATCGTATCGGCAATTAACGCCCCCATTTTGGGAATCAATTGCATCGGAAACTCACCGCGATCCCAATAATCATTAATGATTGGCTGCACTTCAGTTTCGAGAAACCTGCGCCACGTCATCACAATCTCATATTCGGCGGGTAACAAGTCATCATAAATACCATAAAAATCGGCGTGAGGCGGAAAGGTAATGCTCATATGACACATATTTTATGCGTGTTTCAGCATGTCTCATCAATAACATCCCGCCGTAAGGCTGTTCAAAAGTCGCCTTGTCATTCACTTGAAAGCGCAATAGCATTAAATAAAGCCCTTAGCTTAACCCGTCATTCCCTCGAAAGAGGGAATCCATAATATGGCAGGCATAAATTTGATGTGGTTGCCGCATTTTTACCTACATCGTTATAGATCTCCGCGTTCGCGGAGATGACGAGTTAAGTGCAGGGCTGACTTTTAATCAGCCTTGCATCCCGCCGCATCAGCACAGCCAACTCGGCTCAATCGTCTATACTGAGAATACATGCAGCGTGCCATTCAAGTTATTCTGACAATTTTGCTATTACTAACCCTAACGATTGTTATCCTGACATGGTTTATTAATAACACCCCAAATTTGTCAACACCGCCCCCCCAAGCAACAGCCGCCCTACCTGCGCCAACCGCCACCAGCGTGCCGCCCAGCCCCACTTCAGCCCCCAGCCTAACGCCCAACCCAACCGCCACCGCCTTGCCGACGGCAGTGCCAACGCCCACCCCCTTGCCACGCAAACAGGTGTGGATTGAGCCAATCGTGCCGCAAGAGATGCGCGATTATGTGATTGGGCGGCTGCAAACACGCTCACCGAGCGTGATGATTGAACTGGCGAATGAAAAAAACGCGGCGACAGCCGACCTAAGCGTTGGGTTAAATAATGAAAGCGGCAGCAGCTTGGTCATGACGCGCACCTACGCCGTCGCCGCGCCCTTTCTCACGGTGGCCGATGCCATTAGCCAAAATGCCTTGCAAGCCTATTGGCGTGGCGATGTAAACGCCCTAACGGCAACCTTTGCCAATGAATTAAAAGCGGCGACAGCACCTACCCTTTTAATGAGCAACGAAACCCGTGTGTTATTTGAGCGCGGGTTTGGGCCGCTCTCGCCCAATGCCAAAGTGCGGATGATTGCGGCAAACGAAGCGTTTTCGGTGGCGCAAACGATCACAAGCTCGGTGATTGCGTTGTTGCCATTTAACCAACTTGACCAACGCTGGAAATTGTTGTGGCTAGACGGGCAAAATCTATTTGACAAACAACTTGACCCAGCCAAATACCCCTTCACCACCCGCCTGTATGCCAAAGGTGACAAAACGCTCATCGCCGCCATTGCCCCATTTACCGACCGCGACCCCGCCAAAATGACGGTGGTCGCCATGACCGGCGTAACGGCAATGGCGCGTGGCACCGCTGTGCAAATGGAGGCCAAGGGCTTGCTTTACCCCGGCCTCTTGGTGCGTGATTGGTTGCGCAGTGCCGATATTACGCATATTAGCAACGAAGTGTCGTTTTGGGAGGCTTGCCCCGCCCCCAGCTTTGCCGAAACGGTGCAGTTTTGTAGCTGCCCAAAGTATATTGAGTTGCTAAAAGATGTTGGCACCGATGTGGTTGAACTCACCGGCAACCATTTGTGGGATTTTGGCTGGCAACAATTTTCAAATACGCTCAAAATTTATGATGATTTGGGCTGGCAAACCTTTGGCGGGGGGCGCACCTATAACGAGGCGCTAAAACCTTTAACCATGACGGTAAACGGCAATAACATTGCCTTTATTGGCTGCAATTGGTTTGGGGCCAATTGGGCCACCGACAAATGGCCCGGCTCGGCCCGCTGTGGCAAAAACAGCCAATATGAGCTTGATTTGATCACGGCACAAATTCGTGAGGCCAAGGCCAAAGGCTATTTGGTCATCGCCACCATTCAATACGAAGAATATTACACCTATGCGGCATCGCCCAACCAACGGCGCGATTTTCAGGCGCTACGCGATGCGGGGGCCATTATCGTCAACGGCAGCCAAGGCCATCATGCCCAAGGGTTTAATGTGTCTGACAAAGGCTTTATTCACTATGGCACTGGCAATTTGTTTTTTGGCGATCAGTTTGATGTTGGGGCACATCAAACCTTTGTTGATCGGCATGTGTTTTATAACGGCACCTATTTGGGGGTTGAGCTAAAAACCGCCTACATCGACGATTACTCACAACCCCGCCCCATGCGCCCCGACGAACGCGCCAAATTTTTGCGCCTGTTGTTTGCGTTACCCTGAGGGAGTGGAAATTAGAAAGTGCAAAGTGGAAAGTGCAAAGTGCAAAGTGGAAAGTAGAAAGTAGAAAGTGCAAAGTGGAAAGTAGAAAGTGCAAAGTAGATAAATACTTTTCACTTTCTACTTTGCACTTTGCACTTCTTTCAGACCCCACTAAACGCCGAAAAACCCCCATCGACCGGCACGACGATGCCGGTGACGAAGGCGGCGGCGGGTGAGAGCAGCCACAAAACCGCGCCGACTAAATCTTCGGGGTTGCCAAAACGACCAGCAGGGGTGTGGGCAATGATGCTGCGCCCGCGATCAGTTAAGCCGCCGGTGTCTTTGTCGGTCAACAAAAAGCGGTTTTGGTCTGTCAGGAAAAAGCCCGGCGCAATCGCATTGACCCGAATACGTGGTGAGTAGGTTTGGGCCATATGCACTGCCAACCATTGGGTAAAGTTATCGGTGGCGGCTTTGGCGGCTGAGTAGGCCACCACACGCGTCATTGGGCGCGAGGCCGCCATCGACGAGACATTTAAAATCGTGCCGCTGCTGCGCTCGGCCATGCCACGCCCAAACACTTGGCTGGGCAAAATCGTGCCAAGCATATTCAGGTCAAACACCAAGCGCAAGGCTTCTTCGGGCACATCAAAAAATTTGCGGTCAACGCCAGCGGTGGCGGCGGGTTTGTTGCCGCCAGCGGCATTAATCAGCGTATCGACATGCCCAAATTCGCGCCCGATTACAGCTTCGGCCCGCAACAACGACTCGCGATCCAGCACATCACCCGTTACGGCAATGGCCCGCCCGCGCCCGGTGGCGGGCATTTGCTCGATGCGTTGTAACAACCGCTCGGCTGTCGCCACGGTGCGGTTAAGAATGGCGACATTGGCCCCACACCCGACCAACGCGCAGGCCATTTCGGCCCCCAATACACCGGCCCCACCTGTAATTAATACGGTGCGTCCGCTAAAGTTATAAAAATTTGAGATGGTTTCGTGATTCATAAAATTAAAGTTTTGAGCCATGAGCTGTGAGCCGTGAGCCATGAGCTGTGAGCCGTGAGCCGCGAGCCGCGAGCCGCGAGCCGCGAGCCGTGAGCCGTGAGCCATGAGCCATGAGTCGTGAGCTGTGAGCCATGAGCCGTGACTTGTGACTTATGATTCAAGGCTCAAAGCTCAAAGCTCAAAGCTCAAAGCTCACGGCTGAGGATATCACGAATTTTTTAACAACTACCCCTTTTTTAGCCTCAAATGCCCTATAATCATGAGGGTAAATTGTGGAAATAGACCGAAAAAAGCGGGGGTTTTTCAAATCATTTTTTAAGGTTGATTTTTCAAAAAATGGTGGGACAAAAAGTGCATTTTAGGGCGCATTTTGCCTGCTGAGTGGAGGTGATGACGCGAAAAGAGGGGCATTATTGGGGTGAAGTGGAGCGAAATTTTCGAACCTTAAAACTGGGGTTTGAAAGAGGATGAAGCCCTTGTGGGCATTACGACTCCTCTCCTATAAAGATATCTGGTATCTTACTCGCAGCGTTTGAAAGAGGATGAAGCCCTTGTGGGCATTACGACCCATTTTGGTTTTCCCTATATAGGTTATCCCTATAAGGTTTGAAAGAGGATGAAGCCCTTGTGGGCATTACGACGACCATACGCGAAGTTAAAAGCGTCGACGGGTTGCGGTTTCAAAGAGGATGAAGCCCTTGTGGGCATTACGACAGCGCATCGCGCACCCAAAAATAACCACGCTTAACATGTTTCAAAGAGGATGAAGCCCTTGTGGGCATTACGACATTTGTAGGGGTTGCGTCTCACGTGAACATCTCCCGTTTCAAAGAGGATGAAGCCCTTGTGGGCATTACGACATATCAATGAAGTTTTCTTCGATAACTTGATTGCCACGTTTCAAAGCGGATGAAGCCCTTGTGGGCATTACGACGGCGAGGTCCATCTTTTCCTTGTGCCGAAAGACGGCTGTTTCAAAGAGGATGAAGCCCTTGTGGGCATTGCGACAAGATATTTTCGCCACGCTCAAACTCGTGCAAATGGTTTCAAAGACGATGAAGCCCTTGTGGGCATTCCATTAAAATAGAGAAATGGCTAATTTGCCCCAAGATGGTAACTTTGACGACATCCCCGATGAAATTGAAGGTGTGCCTATTCTAAAAATTGGGTTCAAGCAAGCCATTGGCGACGATTCACCAGAGCATGTTGCGGCTTATCGACATGGCAAAATTTATTTAAACGCAAAATCAGATCATTGGCTTAACCCCATTACAAAAATGGCAGAGGTGGCGGGGTTTTTATCTAGTTCAGACCCCAACCACCCCATTTATCATGAATTAGGCCATGCTTTGCATGAACGCCGCAACAAAGCCTTATTTATATTCGCACGACGTATAAAAATTGATGCCGAAATTGCAGTGCAAGTAAGCGCCTATGCTTGTGAAAATGGACAAGAATTTGTCGCCGAAGTTTATGCGGGGATTCAAACCGGTCATGTGTATACTAATGAAGTCATGACACACTACCGTCATTTAGGAGGAGGTTAGCGTTATGTTTGTTTTTTATGCAAACGCCGATTTTGAGCGCCACGTTCAAATGCTGCGACAGGCCGAAACCCTGTTTTGCCAAGATCATCAGCGTTATACGCCCAAAAGCGATCAGACATTAATCCAAGCTGCGACTGACTATCGCAAGGCTTTTTTCGCCAGAATGATTTTAGTCGATCGTGGGATTTTGGCCCCAGATGAGCGCGGTGAGCTACCCTTGGACGCACTAACGCAACAATTTGTTGCGCAACATTACAAATTGCCACGTGTGCAATTTATCAGCGCTTATAAGGCATGGCAGGCGCAACACCGGCTTGTGCCTGCCATGCCAAAGGTGTAAAATATGAAAAACAGACCCGAAAACATGGGGTTTTTTGAAATGTTTTTTTAAGGTTGGTTTTCGAAAAAATGGTGGGACGAAATATGCATTTAGTAGTATTTTTTGACCCCAAAGTGGAGGTGGATTTGCGAAAATATCGTTTTTCTTATGAGCAAGTGGGACGAATTTTTGCAACCTTAAATCTGCGGTTGAAAAGAGGATGAAGCCCTTGTGGGCATTACGACCTGATATGGCTTGTAGCCAATCAAGGGGTACCCAGTGCCGGTTGAAAAGAGGATGAAGCCCTTGTGGGCATTACGACGTGGACTGAACTGGGTTGAAGTTGAAGACAGACACGATGGTTGAAAAGAGGATGAAGCCCTTGTGGGCATTACGACTTTTTGCTTTTTTCATTTTTTGCTGAGCTGCCAATCCTTGTTGAAAAGAGGATGAAGCCCTTGTGGGCATTACGACATCGCAAAATGTGAAGCTCCAGTCACATACACTGTGCGTTGAAAAGAGGATGAAGCCCTTGTGGGCATTACGACACTTTGGGGCATTCTTGTCCCTCGGACCCGGCAGGCGATTGAAAAGAGGATGAAGCCCTTGTGGGCATTACGACTTCAATATAATCCCCCTTTATGCTGACCAGCCTCGTCGTCACCTTTACCCCCAGCGCCCCCGCCGCCCTGCCGCGTGATCTGGGGCGGGCTGCCCATGCCGTGTTGCTGCGCCAGCTTGGGCAGCAACAACCCGCCTTGGCCGAGCGTCTGCACAATTGGCAAGGGCCAAAACCCTTCACCTGTTCGGGGGTGTTTGGCGGGGCACGCCACGAAGATCAGCTCTTGGCCAACCCGGGCGATGGGCTATGGCTGCGCTATACCGCCCTCACCGCCGAATTAAGCACGGCATTGTTGGCAGGGCCACCGCCCAGCCACATCGATTTAGCTGGCACGCGCATGACGGTGACGGGCTGGACGGCTGAGGCCAACGCCCATGCACGGGCCGCCAACATCAGCTACGAGGCCTTGGCCGCCCCCTATTTGCTAGCGCGTGAGCGGGCCGAGCGGCGCATCACCCTGCGGTTTGTCTCGCCGACGGCCTTTAAATCGCACGGGCAAGTGGTGCCATTGCCGCTGCCCGCCAGCGTGTTTGGCGGCTTGATCGAAAAATGGAACACCTATGCGCCCATTGCCCTGCCACCCGAAACCAAACGCTTTGCCGAGGCCTGTTTAGCCATCAGCCGTTATCGGCTGCGCACAGCAGTGCTGCGCGGCAAAGGCAGCGGCGATGAGATCGCCCGCATCAGCGGCTTTGTCGGCGAGGTCAGCTATGTCGCCACCAACCCCGACCGCTACTGGCTCGGCCTCATCAACCTGCTATCCGACTTCGCCTTCTTCGCCGGTGTCGGCTACCAAACCACCCAAGGCATGGGGCAGGTGCGGAGAATTAATGGTTAATGGTTAATGGTCAATGGTTAGTGGTTAATGAACCATTGATCATTAACCACTAACCATTGACCATTAACCATTGACCATTAACCATTAACCATTAACCACAGCGCCGCCCACAATAGCAAATTGACCCCATAGCCAAGCACATACAGCACCGCGCCGAAGGCGAGGGCGAGGGCGGGGTCTACCCCAAACAGCGGGAAGACCAGCACCGCCAAAGCCGGATGCAACAACACATTGCCCGGAATCATGCTGGCGGCCATACCGGTCATGAGCAGCACAAAATAAAAAATGTGCGGCACGACGGCGGTGCTCATGCCGAGGCTATGGGCCAAGGCCACATTGGTGGCGACGGCATTGACATAAATGATGAGACAAATGACGGCAAACTCGACCCAATTGCGCGGGGTGCGCACGTGTTGATCGCGGCGGGCCTGCACCTCGGGCGTGGCGCTTAAATTAAGCTTGGCCAAGCTGCCCCAGCGTTTGGTGAATTGGGCTTGCCAGCGCTCGGGCCGCAGCGCCAACACCGCCACCGCCACCAAAAACAAGCCCACCGCCAAGGCCACCGCCTGCACAATGCCCTGTGGCACGGCCTGCGGCAAGGGCAAAAACAACAGCGACAGCGCATACAGCCCAATCGCCAAGGCATCACTGCTTTTTTCAATCAGCAAAGTGGTGGCGGCCCAAAATAACGAGGGCGCGGGTGAGCGCGGGCTGGGCGCAATCACTTTGCTCACGCGCCAAATATCGCCCACCCGCACCGGCGACAGCCAGTTGATCACTTGCCCACCGCATTGTGGGTACCAGGTGTGGGCCAAAGTGGCGCGGGTTTCCCATTGCACCAACCGCAGCCAACGCAAGCCGCGAAAAAGCTGGCTGATGAACAACATCAGCACCGTCAACCCCAGCCACACGGGGTCGGCGCGGCCAATGGCCTGCGTTACCTCATTCAACGAGATGCGACTAAGCACCCACCCGATGCCGATGATACACAGCAACAGCAGCAACCCCGACCAAATAAATTTGAGTATGCGTGTCAATCAATTACGAATTACGAATTACGAATTACGAATTACGAATGGCTCGCAAGCACGTAATTCGTAATTTGTAATTCGTAATTCGTAATTATTTACATTTTCTCCGGCGCGGTGATGCCCATCAGGCGCAGCACTTTGGCGAGGGTGAGGCGGCTGGCCTTGGCCAGTTGCAAACGGGCGGCGGCCACATCGGGCGCGGCATCTAAAATGCGACAATTTTCGTAAAAAGCGCTAAACGCCTGCGCAATCTCGCGGGCATAGGTAATATAGTGATGCGGCTGCAAACTGGTCGCCACCATCTCGACAATCTCTGGCAGCTCTAACAATTTGCGAATGAGGTTTAACTCAGCCACATGTTCAAATCTTAAATCTTGGTTCTTAGTTCTTGATTCTTGGTTCTTGCTTCTTGGCGCTTGGCTCTGCCCCTGTTCCTCCACCTTACGCTCGATCGAGCAGATGCGGGCATGGGCATATTGCACATAAAACACCGGGTTTTTGTCGTTTTGCTCCTTCAATAAATCCAGATCAAATACAATTTTGGTGTCGATGCTGCGCGACAGCATAATATAGCGCAAGGCATCGGGGCCGGTTTCATCCAACACATCATCAATCCAAATGGCGTTGCCCTTGCGCTTGCCCATCCGAACCTCTTGCCCACCGCTCATCAGCGTAATAAAGCGATAGATCAAAATCTTGACGGCATCGTCATTCAGCCCCAGCGCCCGCGCAGCAGCGTGCACCCGCGGCACATCCGCCTGATGGTCTTCGCCCCACACATACACCGCCGGGTTAAACCCGCGATCATGCACCTTGTTCCACACATAGGGGATGTCGCTGCAAAAATAGGTGGCGCGTTCATCGGGGTCGCTAATGACCTTGGCCGAGCGCACCACAACGGCCTGAATCGCGGTTTGGGCTTCGTCGGCTTCGCCCTCAGCCCCGTTGTCCGCATCCGGGTCGGCATCGGCTTGGTTGGCATACTCGGCATCGGTTTTCTTTTTGCCTTGGCCTTTGCGAATGGGGCTGCCGTCTTCGCTAAACCACAGCGCCCCGTCATGCTCGACCAGCAAATTTTTGGCGCGTAACAGCGCCAAGGCGCGTTCACTTTGCCCGCTGGTATACAGCGATTTTTCGCTAAAAAAATTATCGTAGCGAATATTCATCCGCAACAACGTGGCGCGAATCGAATCCATGATGCTGTCGATACCCAAGCGCCCCAAGGCCAAAATGGCTTGCTCACGCGGTTGCTGCAAATATTGGTCGCCCACTTTATCGGCAATGAGTTGGGCGGTTTGGGCCACATCATCGCCCATATAGCCGCCACCCGGCATCGGCTCATCTTTGCCTAAATGTTGGCAATAACGCGCGTAAATGCTGGTTCCAAACTTCTTCACTTGCGAGCCAGCGTCATTCACATACCATTCACGATGCACAACATAACCCGCCGCCTCTAACGTATTGGCCAACGTGTCGCCAACGGTGACATTACGGGCAGTGCCGATGGTGGCATAGCCGGTGGGGTTGGCGCTGCCATGTTCCACTTGGGCGTTTTGCCCATTGCCCAAATTGGTGTTGCCCCATTGGTCACCCGCTTGCAAAATCTCATTCACCTGCCCCGCCAGATAAGCCGCCGTGAGCCGAAAATTGAGATAACCCGCCGCCACCTCGGCGGTATAGGCCGCATTGGGCGGCAACTGTTTGGCAATACGTTGGGCAATGGCGGGCGGGGCCATTTTGGCAACCCGCGCCAATTGCATCGCCACCGAGGCGGCATAGTCGCCCATTTCGGGGCGCGGCTTGGCAAGGGTGACGGCGGGCGCGGCAAAGGCTGGCAAATCGCCACAAGCCTGTGCCGCCGCAATGGCGTTTTCGACAGCGTGTTTAATGTGATCTCGAATCATGATATCTAGCGGATCGCCGTCATCCTGACGGCTCTTTGACTAACATTGGGATATTATGCGGGGTGACGCAAAGAGCCGTCAGGATGACGGCGATCCCAACAATGATGCAACATCCAACTTCAGCGCTGCCGCGCCAACCAACTCATTCACCTGCGCCACCGAGGTGGCACTGGCAATCGGGGCGGTGATGCCCGGACGCGCCAACAACCACGCCACCGCCACTTGGCCCATCGTTGCGCCGGTGGCTTTGGCGGCCGCATCTAATTGCTCAATCACGGCGAAGCCCTTGTCATTCATATAACGGGTGTTGACATTGGCAGCGCGGGCGGTGCTGGGCAAGGGCTGGCCTTTGCGATATTTGCCAGTTAAAAACCCAGCTGCGAGCGCGTAATAGGGGATGACGCTGACATTGGCGGCGCGGCAAATAGGCAATTGGTCGGCCTCGATGTCGCGGTCAACCAAGTTATAACGCGGTTGAATGGTCTCGTAGCGTGCCCAGCCATGCTTGGTGCTCACTTCGAGCGCTTGGTATAAACGTGCGCCGCTAAAATTTGAGCAACCGAGCGCCCGCACTTTGCCTTGTTGCACCAAAGTGTTAAAAGCCTCCATCGTCTCTTCCATCGGCACGGTCGGGTCATCGACGTGCGATTGATATAGGTCGATGTAATCGGTTTGTAAGCGCTGCAACGAGGCTTCGACCGCTTGCATGATATAGGCTTTGCTCAAACCTTTCTTGTCTGGCGCCAGTTCGCTGCCGCATTTGGTGGCGAGGATAATATTGTGGCGGTTGCCACGTGCTTTCATCCATTTGCCCAAAATGGTTTCAGAAATACCCACTTTTTGTGCCCACGCCGCATATACATCGGCGCTATCGATGAAATTGCCGCCACCCGCCACAAAAGCGTCGAGCACCTCAAACGAGGTGGCCTCGTCAATTGTCCAGCCAAATACGTTGCCGCCCAAACAAATGGATGACACTTGAATGTTGGTTCTGCCTAAAGTTCGTTGTTGCATGATGTAGGGTATTGTAATTTACCTGCGACATTGCGCATCAACCCGCGATGGGCGGCGCATGAAACCCTACCCAAGCAAAGCCGAGGCCAAAGTTGGGTGTTAGGGCTGTCACAACTTGAACGCGCCTGCGCCCCAACCCAATGCGCCTTTAATAAAGGCCGGCAAATTGACGGTTGTCATGATGCGCAAATCATCGCTCAGGCTGCTTTGCTCGTCGAGAAATTTGAAGATAAGCGAGGCTGGGTTGCGCTGAAAAAGATCGCTAAAGACGCGGTGCCCGGGATACCGTTGATTGTCTAACACATTTAACAAAATGCCATCCATCGCATGGGCACGCATTGGCTCGCGTAGGCTTTGGGCCAATGACTGCGCGGTAGGGTTGGCAAACTGCGCCGCAATATGTTGCGAATCGCGCTGAATGCGTTGAAAGGTATAGCCGGTGCTGGCCTTGGTGCGCCCACCGGCGCTGCCAATGTTGAGCACACACGGCCTAGGCTGCCGCGCAAAAGGCGCATCCGTCATCGGTATCACGCCAAATTCAGTGTCTTCGATGGCATAAGCGCCATCAGCCAAACCGAGATGCGTGTGCAAATAGGCTTGCAGGGCCGCGTCATAATCGGCACGGGGCAATAAGGCCCGCGAAAACACCGTAAACTCGACCAAGGCCCGCTGGGCATCAAAAGGCATGGTGTAAACAAAACGGGTGTCGGTGCTTTGTGGCACGCGAAAATCCATCAAGGTGGCGCGGGCGGGGTCAAATATTGGCCGCTGGCTGCGAATAAACCAACCGCAAAAATGTTGCAACAAGCGAATATGCTGCGGCTTGGCAAGCGGCTCAAACAAATGAGGAATTGAATTAAAAATCAATTTGCCTGCATATTCCCCCCCCCGTGTCACCACAACACTTGCGTCTGTATTCTCAGTAATCGCCAACACCTCATCTTGCACCAGCGTCACGTTGGGCTGGGTGGCCAGCCACGCCCCAATATGCCGATAAAAGTCGAGGGCGCGAATCATTTTATAGGCATAAGGCGCGATATCAAGCGCTTGGGGCTGGGTATCATGAGCGCCATAAAAATCGAGTTGCGACCATTGGCGATGCACAATCGCCTCAAAGGGGCCAGCCCCAGCCTCCCAAAAACACCAGGTGCGGTCATTTTGGGTCTTGGCGGCTGGGTCGATGAGTAAGATGCGCTGATTAGGCCATTCGGCCCAGCCCGCATGACCCAAATGCCACAACAAACTAAGCCCAGCACACCCCGCACCCGTAAAAACAAGGTCAAAGGCTGATGATGATTTGTCCATGATCACCCATGCTCATGTGCACTTGGTCAAGCCCCGTCACCACCGCATCGGCTTGGCACAAGTCTTCGGCGGCATGGGTGGTGGCCAAACCAATCACGGTCATACCGGCGGCCTTGGCCGATTGAATCCCGCTGGGCGCATCTTCAAAGGCAAGGCATTGGTTGGGCGCGATGCCCAAACGCTGAGCAGCCAGCAAAAATGGATCGGGCGCGGGTTTGCCATATTGCACATCTTTGCTGGTGATAAACACTTTGGGCATGGGCAAATTGGCATGAATCATGCGCACCGTCGCCACACGCGGCGGGCCAGAGGTCACAATCGCCCAACAATCGACCGGCAATTTGTTGAGTTTGTCGAAAGCTGTTGGCATGGCGCGTAGACCGGTGAAGGTGGTGGCCTCAATTTCGCCCATATAGGCGGTTTCGTGTTCGGCGTTTAGGTGGGGCGCCACAATGCGTATGGTGTCGATGGCGCGTCGCCCCGGGTGGGTGCGCATGAGCAAATCAACATCTACGCCAACTTTGTTGGCCCAATGCACCCAGCATTCGTTTATTACATCAATTGAATGAACCAAGGTGCCGTCAAGGTCGAAACAAAGGGCGTGAGCGGTAAAGGTATTTGGCATGGGGGGGATATTACACTAAATGTAGACGTGAACATAAACGTAACCGTAGACGTAAACGTAGACGTAAACGTGAACGTAGATGTAATCGTGAACGTAGACGTGAACGCTCATACAGATCCCTACGGGTGTGGTTCAATATTTTGCAGACTGAAGAGAGTTGATATAAGATATAAAAATGGCAACCCAAACAGGAATAGATTGGCATGCAATGACAGATGAAGTGATGACAGGGATGAAAGATTGGCAAGTGGCCCATCCAAAAGCAACGTTGA
>CAMDWA010000036.1 GCA_945877855.1 Thermoflexus hugenholtzii JAD2
AGGTATAGCGCCCAGCGCCGGGCAATGGCAGCTTAACCTGCACTTGCGCAACTGAGCTTTGGTTGCGAAAAAGCACGATCATGCCCTCACCGGCGCGGCTGAGACGCGCAAACCCGTCCCAATCCACTACACTCGGTTGCCGCCAGTTGCCGAGCGGGAAAAAGCCCTCGGTGAAATTGACCTCATCGCGCAAGCGGCGCTGCCAGCGAATATGCTCGCCATACCAGCCAATTTGCGCCGCCGACAATTGGCGCAAATCGCCCAGCAGCAGCGGGCAAGCACCGAGCGCGGCAGCAAACTTCTCGCGCATATCACCCAATTCGGCCCGCAAATTGCCAATCAACAGGGTGTCAGCCGGTATCGCCAAAGCGCGATGATAAAGCAAGGTGCGGGCTTGGCGCGGGCCAGCGCCATCGTGGCTGTTATCGCCAACATTGCTCAGCCACGACACATCGGCGGCGCGTAACAGCCCATAATCAATGCTGTGTTTTTGCCCCCACAACTCAAACGTCAGGTCAATCAGCACCTGCGGGTGATGTTGATACACCGTGTCCATGACCTGTTTGATGGCGGCGTAAATTTGGCTAATAGAGGCGGCGGCGTTGGCATGATGATGCCCCGCCGCGTGGCAGCCCGGCGCTTCGCCATAGGCATTAAACATCGTGGTCAAATCGAGCTTGATATATGCCAAGCGATAACGCCCGATCAAGTCAATCAGCCGCTGGGCGGCCAGATCGGCATAATCGCTGGCGAGGCACATCACGGTTTGCTCACCCATTGCCGTCATCGTGTGTTTAATGTCGCCGTGCGCGTCACGGCATTGCAGCGCCCGCAATTCGGGGCTGTTCGCCAAATCGCGGTCTAACACCGACAACGAGGCCCACAACCCCAACCGCATACCGTGCGATTCAACCGCCTGCAAAATGTCATCTAGCCCGCCCGAAAAACGCGCCTCACTGACGGCATTGTCACCATAACGCGCTTGCCAGCCGTCATCAATGGTAAAAATCTCGAAGCCCATTTGGGCGGCAATGGGAATGAGTTGCATGACGGTGGCGGCGTTAATCTGTGTACCAAAGGGGTCCCATGTGTTGTAATGCCACGCGGCGCGAGCATCGGGTTTGCGCAGCAATGGCTGAGTGACGGCGGGCATCACCCAGCGGGCATCGGCAAAATCTCCCTCACCACCGATCAACACCAGTTGGGCCGCCGCTGTGCCCCAGCCCGCTTGTGGCGCAAGGTTGACTTCGAGCGGGAACAAATCGGTGTCATACATGATGCGCAACAGCCCCTCCCAAAACCATGCGCCCGATTCCATCCGTTTGGTGTGGCCCGGTGCTTCGTTCAACGCAATCACCTGATCGCCGCTGCGCGGGTTGCGCAGCACAATCGCGCAATCATCTACCCGTCCGGTAAAAAAGGTTTCGCGCGGCAATGCGCCATAATGCGCGTCTAATAACAACTCGCCGGGCGCACCAATCTCGGCGGGCAACGTTTCAATCGCCACGTGGGTCAATGTCACCCGATGCGCCGACCGATTTTGCACCCAATACGCTTTGCGTGTGCCCGCCGCTGTGCCGTGATACCCCACAATCACGTCTAGATCATGGGTGCGGTGGCGCAAATGCAGAACCAAAGGCACGGCGTGGGCGGGCGCAAAATCGGCTTGCGGGTATGCCCCATTCACTGTCACCAATTCCCAATGGTCGCCCAAACTGGTGATTCGTTCGCCGTTGCACTTAAAGTCAAATTCGGGCGTCCAGCGTTGTTGCTGGCGGGTCTGCGCCAGCAAGTCGGCCCCGCTGTTGCGGTTAAAATGTGAGGTATACAGCCCGATTGTCGGGTCAAATACGACCACTCGCTGCACCCCTGCGGTGCTGAGTGTCCATGATTGTATTGTCATTGGGGGGTATTATGGCCGAGGCGGGATGCTTGTGTTCTTTGGGGCTGGGCCGCCGAATCAAAAACCATTCGGCAATAATCAGGTTGGGAACCCACGCCAACCACATGACCACGCGATAAACCTCGGTAAACAAGGCCTCAAAATTGCCGCCATACTTGCTTTGCAGCATCGGCAATTGGCTGGCGATGAGCACCCCAAGCCACAAACGCAAGGTGGCAGCGGCAAACGTCAGCGCATAATTGCGAATCATCCATTGGCGATGGCTGTCTACATTCCCGGCTCGAATGGTGCTATAAGCTTTATAGCCCGTCCACAACCACAATCCGGCCAAGGTAATCAGGCCGATTTCGCCCACCAAACCTGAAATAATGCCCGGCGCAATCACAAAGGCCGACAGCCCCCCCAACACAATGCCAAGCATATAAACCCGCCCTACCCAACGATGCAACAGCGGTCTGCGTGCGCGTAAGCCATTCAAAAATTGGAACGGACCCAACAAAAGGGCGACCCCGCTGGCAAAGGCATGAACAAACAAGCCCACATATTTAACGTTGCTTTCGCTGGCATAACGCGCAGTGGCATTATTGAAATTGGCCGGGTTTAAGGTGGCATAGGGTGCGATGGCGGCGATTCCAACCGAAATCGCAAAAAACGCCAACAGTCCCCATCGCCAATGATTACGAACAATATTATTTTTCATTTTATTTCTCCAAAATTTTTAAAATTGACTCACTGATTAACTGACCTTATGCAAAAATTGGCGCTGAATTGCGTCAATTTCCGACAAATACAAACCGTCCCCATTTTCGCCAAAAGGCGGAAAATGCCCATTGATTTCAAGCGACACAAAGCCATGCACACGCGACCAAATGGTCATGGCGACAAAATGGGTCAAGGGGTGAACCTGATCAAAATAAGCACGCCATTGCTCAAAATGGGCTTCGTAAGCGGGTTGAATGGGACGATAAGCCGCATCATTCAACCGCCCCGCCACCCGCATGGCTTCGACCACGCTAAAGAGCGGGCGAATAGACCGCGCCGATGACGGCCCGATTTGGTCGATGGATGGCGCATAGCCCGGTATGGGCGTGCTAAAAATCAGCAAGTAGCGCTGTGTGTAACGATGCGCCCAAGCGCGATAGGCCAAACCAATGGCTTTGAGGCGATTGGCATGGTCATCAACCGCTACCGTTTCTAACGATGCGAGTTGTGAATCACCAAATGAGGTATAGGCATCGATGACAAGCGCTGTCACCAAGGCATCACGATCGGCAAAATAATTGTAGATGGCCGGTGCCGTGATATTTAGCTCACGGGCAATTGCCCGCAACGAGAGTGCAGGCGCGCCATATTCGGCAATTTGTTGCCATGCCGTCGCTTTAATCGCATCTTGTAAATTCGATTGATGGGTCTTCGGGTTACGCTTGATCATTTTTAGTAAACGGTGTATATTAACAGTGTTAATATACACCGTTTACTAAAAAATGTCAAGGGGTCATACCCAGATCTATACTCCGCACGGGTAGAAATTGCAGAATACTGATTTCACTATCCCCCCCTCAAGCGACGCTTGAGAGGGGGATAGTGAAATCAGCGAAAATTTCAATTTGAGGCTGCGCCCAAATAGTTACCCCGCTAAATCCCTCGAAAAGTCTGCTTAAAATTACATAATGTAATCTTGAAATTACATTATGTCTGCTATAAAATACATCCAAGATGTTTATTTTGGAGGGACTAACATGAGTTTTCATCAAAAAAGTGCTTGGGCTTGCTTGCTCTCAATTGTGCTGGTATTTACCCCCTATTTTTACGTTGTGTTTCAATTTCCGCTGTCGTTTGTCGGGCTGTTGCCGCTTGCGGTTATCGCCATCAGCGTGCTGCTTACGGCTTTTCACATCGTCAACGCAGTTACAAATCGGGCCATACGCAAATCGGGCCACACGCCCCCGCGTGACGAGCTAGAAAAGATGATTGAATTGAAAGCCGCAAAATGGTCGGGGGTTGTGCTTGCTTTTGCCGTCGCCACTTGGTGCTTTTTTGCCATGTTTGTGGTGCTTGGCCTCGGTATTCGCGCCGAAAATATGGCATTTCAGGGGTCTACCAGCCAAATCTTAATGGCGATTCAAACGCTTTTTGCGGGTTTTGTCATCGCAAACATGGCCTATTATGGCGGCATCATCATCGGCTACGCGAGGCCAATGCATGGATAACAAAGCGGTGATTCGCAACCGTATTCGCCAGCTTCGCTTTGAAACGGCTGAAATGACGCAACAAGAATTAGCCGATGCGGTTGGCATCACACGACAAACGGTCATTGCGCTCGAAAAAGGCCAGTATTACCCTTCACTCGAATTGGCCTTTCGTATCGCCCAGCGCTTTAAACGCCCGCTCGAAGACGTTTTTCAATTTGAAGGGTGAGTTCGGTGATCATTGGCCTTGTTCGATGCCCTGTTCAAACCCGTTGGTTCAATCGTCGAAATAGACTTCACCGAACCGAATCCATAAAACGATATAAATCGCAGCAAAGCAGAAGAAATTAAAAAAACAACAAAAAACACTCAGGTGACATATCACCTGAGTGTTTTTTGTGTGTCTAACTCTAAACCTTAGAGCAGATTCCGAGTTGATGAAATCGGCCCTTCACCTTTTAGGAATTTGCGCTAGATCGACGAGCGACCTGCCCCGCGATCAATCCGCTTCCAAGCCGCAACCACTGCCACAGTGATCACCGTCGCAATAATGACTTCGGCAATGATTTGCGGAATAAGGGTTGGCACCACCGCTGCTGGAATAAGGCCGAACAAAATCAACGCACCCACCACCAAAATGGTATTGGTGAGCGTGCCGAAAATGCCCGACGCAGCCAAAGCCACAATTTCGCCCTTGCTGCGCAAGGCGCGATAGACCATCGAGGCCACCACACCGATGAACAAACGCGGCACGACCGATACCAAAGGGTTGGTAAACAAGGCATTGCCAGTGCTTTGGGCTTGCAGCCAGCTAAACACGCCAAAAATGCCGCCAACCAACAACCCCACCAAGTTACCTTCTAGCACGCCACCAATGATGGCCGGCACATGCATGATGGTAGCGCTGCCAGACACGTTTGGCACTGGGATGAACCCCCAGCCAGTGAGACCAAGAATAATTGCAATGGCCGCCAAAACACCGGTAATAACAATTCGACGAGTACTCATGATTTTTTTAATTTCTCCTGTATAAAATAAAATATCGGATTAATAATATTTTAAGGTATGTTGTCTAGATGTCAAGTCTAATTAAGATCTTACGGCTTAGGGAATGCTTAAATTTTCTGGGGAGCCATGAGCCATGAGCCGTGAGCCATGAGCCGTGAGCCATAAGCCGTGAGCCATAAGCCGTGAGCTTTGAGCTAAATTCAAGGCTCACGGCTCACGGCTCACGGCTCTAAACGCTTTCCCTTTATAATCTCCCCATCGCCTGCCGGTATTACGGGGGTGATAAAGCCTAAAGAATTTATACAAAACCAACATCATGAAATTACACGAATATCAATCCAAAAATATCTTTCGAGATAACGGCATCCCTGCGCCCGATGGTGAAGTGGTAGACACACCCGCCGCCGCCCGTGCCGCTGCCGAGCGCATCGGCCTGCCCTGCATGGTCAAGGCCCAAGTACTGACCGGTGGCCGTGGCAAGGCTGGCGGGGTGAAATTTTGCACCACCGCCGATGCCGTCGAAGAAAAAGCCAAGAGCATTTTGGCGCTCAATATCAAGGGTTTTCCCGTGCGCAAGGTCTTGGTCACTTCGGCTGCCGATATTTTGACCGAAATTTATTTTGGCATCGTGACCGACCGCAGCACCCGCCGCGCTGTGGTGATGTGCAGCGCCGCCGGTGGCATGGACATCGAAGAAGTGGCGGTAACGCACCCAGAGAAGATTATGCGTGTGCCGCTCGACCCATTTACCGGAACCCTGCCCGACTATGTGGCGCGGGATATCGCCGTGTTTATTGGCCTGCCCAAAGAGCATTGGAATGACTTTATTGCCATTGCGCGTGGTTTGGCGCAAGTGTATATGAAGAATGACGCTTCATTGGCCGAAATTAACCCCTTGGCGATGACGGTGAACCCCAACGGCCCCGGCGGCAAGAAGTTGATGGCGCTCGACGGCAAGATCGTGATTGACGATAACGCCATGTATCGCCACCCCGAATTAGAGCCACTGCGCGACCCAGACGAAGACAGCGAAGCCGAGAAACTGGCCCGCAAAGCCGACCTCAATTATGTGTCGCTCGATGGCAATATCGGTTGTTTGGTGAATGGCGCTGGCTTGGCGATGGCGACGCTCGATGTCATTCAACATTTTGGCGGCAAGGCAGCCAACTTCCTCGATGTGGCCGGTGGCGCCAAGGCCGACAAGGTGACTGCGGCCTTGCGCATCATTTTGGCTGACCCGGGCGTAAAGGTCGTAATGTTTAACATCTTCGGCGGCATTACCCGCTGTGACGAAGTGGCGAAGGGTATCGTGCAAGCTATTAACGAGATCAAGCCAACCGTGCCATTCGTGGCCCGCATTACCGGTACCAACAAAGAGGCCGGTGACGCCATTTTGGCGAGTGCCAACATCATCACCGCCCAAACCGCCGCCGAGGCCGCGCAAAAGGCTGTGGCGTTGGCAAATGGGTAGTTGAGGGATAGTAGGGGCACGGCATGCCGTGCCCCTAACCTATCCACTACTTGCTATTTACAAAATGCAACGGATACGACACGTCAGTCACGACGACACGATCCATGTGTTGCAGCGCCAATTTAAAGGCGATGGATGTATTTGAATGCAAGGCTTGTTCGGCCCACGAGTCCATAATAATTTGTGCCAAGACCACATGCACAAAACCGTTTTCGCTACCGTCTAAAATATTTTGCACATAATTCACCACTGGCTCGGTTAAATCACGATATGGCGCGGGGATGATCTTGAGTTCGTGACCGGTATCGCCCATACGCTCATTCCATTTCGCCAAAATACGCTCGGTCTTAGCCGTGTCATTGTCTAAATGCACGGCCTCATAATCGCCACCCATCGACATGACAAACTCGATCAACTGCACCGTGCCAGCGTGAATGTCATCGATCAACGCGATGGTCTTGATCGGACGGCGTTCGGGATGCACAGGCCGGCCCGACAAGCTGAGGGTCTTGGCCACCGATTTGTAATGCACGTGAATGCGAAAGAAGATAAATACGAGGGTTGGGATAAGAATGACTGTAATCCACGCGCCTTCGGTAAATTTGGTGACGGCAAACACGCACATAACGATCAATGACATAACGCCACCGACCGCATTGATGATCAACTTGAGCCGCCATTGTTTGTCGTGCTTTAACACGTCTAAATCGCCATGCGCATTGCGCACACTAATTTCTTTGCCGACCTTAATTTTGCCAATTCTAAGCCAGCGTTTGACCATGCCAAATTGGGATAAGGTGAAGCTGAGAAACACGCCAATGGCGTAAAGCGGAATGAGGGATGATGTATGGGCGTTAAAAATCACAATCAGCGTGATGGCCGAGATCGATAGGGCCACAATCCCCCACGAAAACACCAAACGGCTGCCCTGAATGGTCAGTTGGCGCGGCAAAAAACCATCGCCCGCTTGCAAGGCGCACAGCCGTGGAAAGTCGGCAAAACTGGTATTGGCCGCCATAATCAAAATAAGCATGATGCCGATGGTGATGAGCGAAGTGACAACGCCCGGGCCAAATAACAAGGCGCTGATATATGGAATCACGGCTGGGTCATGATCGCGGGGCAAAACACCCATCAGATTGGTTAATATGGTAATGCCGCCAAAAATAAACACGATCAATAAACTCATTGCCAACATGGTTGAGGCAGCGTTGCGGCTTTTGGGTTCTTTAAAGGCCGTGATGCCATTTGAAATGGCCTCAACTCCCGTAAGCGCGGTGCAGCCGCTGCTAAACGCGCGTAAAACCAACAATAACCCCAATGTCATGGCATTATGTTGCAAAGCCGCTAACTCTTCGGCGGGGTATTCCATGCGTGGCAGGCTACCAGTGGCATAACGAAAGAAGCCAACCACCAAGGTCACGACCATTGTGCCGAGAAAAAAGTAAGTGGGCACGGCGAAGACTTTGCCCGATTCTTTCACCCCGCGCAGGTTCATCACCATCATAAATAAAACCGTGACCACGGCTAACTCGGTTTCGTATGATTTGATAAAAGGGAATGTAGCCGCCACATTTTCAAAACCGCTCGAAATGCTGACGGCAACGGTCAAAATGTAATCGGTGAGCAACGCCGCGCCAGCCACTTGGGCTGGGATTTCGCCAATATTGTCACGCGCCACAATGTAGGCCCCGCCGCCACTTGGGTAGGCGAAAATGGTTTGACGATATGAGATGGTCAAAATAAGCAGCATGACAATAATGGCCGCCGCGATGGGAATGGATAAATAGGTATAGGCCGTGCCAGCCAACATCAACACCAGCAAAATTTCGCCGGGGGCATAGGCCACTGACGATAACGCATCACTGGCAAATACAGCCAACCCGATGCGTTTGTTGATGGCTTGATGGTGTGATTCGGATGTGGCAATGGGTTTGCCAATCATCATATTTCGGAGGTTTCGTGAGTTAATCATGATTTTAAAGCTACGTTTAATCAATATAAAAATGCCAACCGGCAATAAACACAAAAAGAACAACTGCAACCATACTCAATGCAGCGGCGTGTGCCAAATAAGACCATTGCTGGGTTAAGCGCTCGGTTTGGGCCAAGGCCCATGTGCCGCCTACAATGATGCCCATAATGAGCAAATTGCTCAACCAGCGTGGGGCTTGTTTGTGGGCTGGCAACATCGGCAACATTTCGGCAGGCACAACATAAGTCGGGATGCGCAATACATTGGCGACAAACAAGTGCATCAATTGCGGGCTATGCCCAATGCTGATTTCGTGGGTGTTTAAACACATGACCAGATCGCCCGGTTGATAAAAATGGCGAATAACTTGGGGCCACGGTTGTTGCAAAATGTGTGTGCTGACCTGTATAGTCGAACTTATCAACAATTGGCTGATAAAGGTCAGCCGCAGTTGAATATGCGGCAATTGAAATGCATCATCGGCCACAGCAACCAGCGCCACCAATTGCGATTTTGCAGCCAATAAGCCAATTTGTTGGGCCAAGGCAGCCTCTGATATCGCCTCGTTTGGCACCAACACCACCAGCCGCTGATAGGCCGGTGGGTGTTGTGCCCGATAAAGCAATAATTGGTTATTGCTGATATTCGGTGGTTTATCAGCTTTGGGAGGAATAAAATTGTTCATATCGCTTTATGAACAATTCTCGACAACGGTATAAATTTGACGGAGGGAATTTAGGTCAAAAGAATAAAAAAAGAATAAATATAGAGCAGATTCCGAGTTGATAAAAAGGTTTGCCGATTTCACTATCTATCCCCCAAAGCGTCGCTTTGGGGGATAGATAGTGAAATCGGCCCTTCATCTTTTGGGTTTACCTCGTTTTATTGAAAAAATCACACCCGAATAAAACGATAGCCTATGCCCGGCTCATTGACCAAAACCGAAGGGTTATGCGGGTCGTTTTCAAGTTTGTTGCGCAATTGCCGCACATAAACCCGCAAATATTCAACTTGATCGATATACGCATCACCCCACACCGCCATTAAAATGCCGCGATGGGTGCAAATACGGTTTGCATTGCGGGCCAAATAAGCCAACAATTTAAACTCGGTGGCGGTTAAACGCACCGGCTCGTTATTGCGCAACACCGTATGATTTGCAAGATCGATCACCAAATCTTGGCTTTGCACAATGGCCGATTGATTGGGCAATTTAGAGGCCTGATGCCGCAAGGCCACCCGCACCCGCGCCATCAATTCTTCGATGCCAAAGGGCTTGGTCAAATAATCATCGGCCCCTTTATCGAGCGCCACCGCTTTTTGATGTTGGTCATCGCGAGCCGAAAGCACAATAATTGGGGTTTGCGACCACTCACGCAGGCGCTCGATCACTTGTATGCCATCCATATCGGGCAACCCCAAATCGAGCACAATCAGATCGGGCGGGTTTGTCACCGCCGCGATCAAGCAGTCTTCGCCCGTTTGGGCCACATTCACCTGATAATGATTGGCGCTCAAGATACTGCGCAAAGCCCGCAGCACGTGCAATTCATCATCAACAACCAAAATATGGGGGGCATTGCTCATGGCATAAAAATTTTAACCCCAATTTAGGGGCGCTCATTCATTCAAGCTCTGGCAATGGGGTCATTTGGTGGGCGAGATAAGGCAAGGTAAAGGCAAAGGTCACCCCCGTAGCCTGTTGCGTATGATTATGCGCCCAAATTTTGCCGCCATGCGCCTCGACAATGCCTTTGCAAATCGACAAACCCAACCCCGTGCCCAACACCCGATCGGCATGGGTTACGCGAAAAAATTTGTCGAAGATACGGTCTAAATAGGCCACTGGAATATGCTCGCTGGCATTGCTTACTTGTATCAACACCCAATCTTGGGTTAGCTCGGCGGTGATGTCAATGCGGGTGTGTATGGGGGCATACTTTACCGAATTGCTCACCAAATTTGAAATCACTTGCCCAATTTGAATCGGGTCACAAAATACTAACGGCAAATCGTTAGGAATGGCGATGCTGACCTGATGGGTCATCAATTCTGAACGCAAGCGTGCCACCGTGTCATAAATCACCTCCGACAAATCAGCCCATTCATTCATTGGCTTCAGCGCACCGGCCTCAATGCGTGACATATCTAACAAGTTATTCACCAATTTGCTCAAATGCCGCACCGCGTCATCCATATTGGCAATTAAATCTTTGCCCTGCGGCGAATGTGGGTCAATTAACTGATGATGCAGACTTTCGGTGCCAGCTTGAATGGCGGCGATCGGGGTGCGCAGTTCATGCGAAACCGACGATAACAAGGCCGATTTAAGCCGGTCGCTTTCTTCGAGCACACGGGTTTTAGCCTCGGCTTGCATGGCCCGAATACGCTCGACCGCTAAGGTGGTTAGGCCAGCAAAGGTTTGCACCAAGCGGCGTTCATCGGCATTTAAACGCATGGCTCGGTCAATCTTAATCTTACCGATGATGCCTTGTGAAGACAATAAATCAATCGTGTGCAGCGCAATAGGCTTTGTGGGTAACACTACTGATGATGGCGGGTAACTAACGACAGTATTGAGTTGGGCGTTGTCGATCACAATTTCAACCCTATTGGCCCTTAAAAAAGACTGAACACGTTTTGCAATATTCATCAGCGCTTCGTCTAAATGATAGATACTGGATAACGCCAAACTGGTTTCGTATAACATCGTGGTATCTCGCTCACGATACTCAGCTTGTAATTGTTGCGCTCGGGCTTGCCCCAACCATTGGCTATTTAACACCGCAAACACCAAAAATATCAGCAATACCAAAATATCGCTGCTGCGGCTGACATGCAATGTGCCAACTGGCTCGATAAAAGAATAATTGTAAGTTAAAAACGCCAGCAATGCCGCTACCAGCCCAGTAGGAATGCCAAAAATATGCGTCACAAAGTTGATTACCAACAGATAAACCAATACGATCAGCAAATCAACATTTACCGGTATGGCATTGCCGGTAAAGATAATCAGCATTAGCTTCAAGATTGTGGTCGATGCCACAATGCACAAAAAGGTAATGGCAGCCCCCTGCCAGCGTATTCGGTTCGTCATAGCGCGTTTTTATCGTATCTTCGTGTCCTCTCAATAAGTAAGGCCGAAATCACTATCCCTGCGTCCCCGTTGGGGACGCAGGGATAGTGATTTCGGCGAAAACTTGTTTTACCCCTCATTATTGAGAAGATACAGATGAAAAACAAAAAACGCCGAGGTATAGTGACCTCGGCGTTTTTTATACTGTCAATTAGAACTTAAGGGCGCTCATCGAGCCGCGCACCAAGTCGGCGCTCTTCTTCATCATGGCGGCTTCGGCTTCGTTTAGCTCCACCTCAATGATCTTCTCGACACCGTTGCGGCCCAAAACAACCGGCACGCCAAAATACATATCGCTCAAGCCATATTGCCCTTCGAGCAACGCGGCACAGGGGCGAATGAGTTTCTTGTCCTTCAAAATCGCCTCAACCATCTCGGCCACGCTGGCCCCGGGGGCATAGTAGGCGCTGCCGGTCTTGAGCAAGTTGACGATTTCGGCCCCGCCGCTGCGGGTGCGTTGCACAATCGCGTCAATGCGCTCTTGGGTAGTCCAGCCCATCTTCACCAAATCGGGCAAGGGAATACCGGCAATGGTGCTGTAACGCACCAGCGGAACCATTTCATCACCATGGCCGCCCAACACAAAGGCGTGGGTGTTGTCTACCGAGCAGTTAAATTCCATCGCCATAAAGGTGCGCATACGGGCGCTATCGAGCACACCGGCTTGGCCCACCACACGATTGCTGGGGAAGCCTTTGGCGCTCAAAATTTTGTAGGCCATATAGGTCATGGTGTCGAGCGGGTTGGTGACGACGATGACGATGGCGTTGGGCGCGTGGTTAGCGATATTATTTGCCACATCGGTGATGATCTTTTGGTTGATGCCGACCAAGTCTTCACGAGTCATGCCCGGTTTGCGGGCCATACCTGCGGTCACCACCACCACATCGCTGTTGGCGGTATCAGCATAATCTGTGGTTCCGGTCACGCGGGTGTCATAGCCTAGCACAGGGCCAGCCTCCATCAAGTCGAGCGCTTTGCCTTTGGGCATAGTGTCGGTTTGTGGAATATCGAGCAAGACGATGTCGCCCAATTCACGTGAGGCGAGCCAATGGGCGGTGGTTGCGCCAACGAATCCGGCTCCCACAATGGTAATTTTATTTCGCATGATGTTTTGTTTCCTTCCTCTAATCCTTTTAATAATGATCTAACGAAGCTAAGTTTTCGCCGAAATCACTATCCCACCACCCCCTATCAGGGTCATGGGATAGTGATTTCGGCATTATGTCTTTTTAGATTGTCCCACTTTATTGAGAAGATACTAAATTTACACAAAAGATATGATGCCAGAATTATAGTCAGGCTTGTCATCTATTTGCCTGACGGGCTTCCTTTATTCGCCCTTACGAATGACATCGGTTCCGACAAAGTTGCGTAACACTTCGGGCACAATAATGCTGCCATCGGGCTGCTGATAATTTTCCATCACCGCAATCAAGGTGCGGGGTAAGCCCAACCCACTGCCATTGAGCGTATGCACAAACTCGGCTTTGGCCCCACGCTCGCGGCGAAATTTGATATTGGCGCGACGGGCCTGATAATCGCCGACGTTGCTAACTGAGCTGACCTCAAGCCATTCGTTGCAGCCCGGCGCCCACACCTCGATATCATACGTCATACGGGCGGCAATGCCCATGTCGCCAGTGCAAAGCTGCTTGACACGGTAAGTGAAGCCCAAGGCGCGGCAAGTCTCTTCGGCATGTTCACGCATCATCTCCAAATATTCGTCAGACTTTTCGGGCAAGCTAAACATATACATCTCGACCTTGTCGAATTGATAGCCGCGTTTGATACCGCGCACGTCTTTGCCAGCGGCGGCTTTTTCGCGCCTAAAGCATGGGGTATAGGCGCAATACCATTTGGGCAAATCTTCTAGGTCAAGAATTTCGTCGCCATGCAAATTGGTAATCGGCACTTCTGCCGTTGGCACCATCCACGCATCAGCATCGGCATCGTGAAACAAATTGTCGGCAAATTTGGGCAATTGGCCTGCCGCATACAAGGTTTGGCGTTTGACCATAAATGGCAAATACACCTCATGATAGCCTTGGCGCGTGTGCAGGTCGAGCATGTAGGCGATGAGCGCCCGTTGTAGCCGCGCCCCAGCCCCATTCAACACATAAAAACGGCTGCCGCTCAGTTTTACGCCACGCTCAAAGTCAATTAGCCCTAAATCGGTGCCAAGGTCCCAATGGGGTTTGGGGTTGGCTGGCACGGGGGCGCTGCCCTCAACGGTGCGCAAAATAACATTATGATCTTCATCTAACCCAACAGGGGTGCGCGGGTCGGGAATATTGGGCAAAACGCTGGTGTAAGACACTAAATTGGTCTCTACTTGAGCCAATTCGTTTTCGAGGGCGCTAATCTGATCACCCACTTGGCGCATCTCGGCTTTTTTAGCCTCGCGCCCAGCGGCATCGGCCATGCGGCCAATTTCTTTGCTCACATTATTTCGCAACGACCGCAGTTGTTCAGATTTTTTCAAAATGTCGCGGCGTTGCATATCGAGTTGCAACACGGCATCGAGTGATTCAGGTTTGTCCCCCCGGTTAATTAAGGCCTGCCGAACAAGGTCAGGTTGGGTGCGAATAAGGTTGATATCGAGCATGGTTGTAAGTTTACCGCATACGCCAAATCGAGAAATTGCTCAGTCTTTGCGTAGAAGTTGCTACGACTTCATATATTTGCATCAATGCTGCAAAGTTGTGCGATCAAAGATAAATACAATTAGTATCATTATTTTTAAATCAAGTTTTTTGACATAAAATGATAGTTTAGGTTACATTATTAATGATTTTACGGGTGCATCTCAAGTTGTTGGCTAAAATATTTATAAAGTCAGTTATGTCTTCTCAATGAACAGTGGCAATTAAAACATAATGCCGAAATCACTATGTCGCTATCCCTTACGGGGATAGCGACATAGTGATTTCGGCGCAAATCTGTTTTACCACTCATGATTGAGAAGCTACCGTCAGTTTTATCAAAACCAACATTACTGACCATCTCTTTCCAAAAAAAATGAGCAAAGTATTTAATAGTTTGCGCACCAAAGTGTTGGGGGCACTTACATTAGCATTATTGGTATTATTTCTAGCCCAATATGCCATCACACGGGCTGTACTGCTGAATGGGTTTTCGCATCTCGATACAACCCGCGCCAACCTTAATTTACAACTCATTCGCACGGCCATCGAACAACAACTATCGCAATTGGAAGGGGTCACAAAAGATTATGCCTATTGGGATGAAATGATTGATTTTGTTAAGGGCAGTGCCCCCAAGCTCGATACAAATTTCAGCCCACAAACCTTTAATAATTTGAAAATTAATTCCATTGTCATTACGGATATCAATGGCAAAATCTTATTTTCAAAGGCAATGAATTGGTCGAACAAAATGCCCCTAGCTCAATCGCGCGATTTACTGAGCGAAGCATCGTCAAGTGGGCGTTTGCTAAAACATACCACCCCCAACAGTGAAATTATTGGCTTAATTTTGCTCGATGGCAACCCAGTATTGGTGGCCTCCATTCCCATTCTAAATAGCAATGCTGAGGGTGATATTTATGGCACAGTGATTATGACGCGGAACCTTGATGACACACTTATTAAAGCGATTTACAGCAGCACCAAACTAACCACGACCTTAAAAACAATCCCAAATACAGATCAACAATCTCCGGCTGACAAACAATTATTAGACTATTTATATAACAACCCAACTTATGTTGAAACGCAAGGCAACAATACGGTGGTTGCATCAGCACTTTTTAGCGATATTTCAAACAAACCAACCCTTATTTATAGCGTTGACAACCCACGTGAAATTTACGCGCAAATTGTTGCCAGTACCGGCTATCTATTTTGGTCATCGTTTGCCATCTTTGCCATTCTCGGCCTCATTAGCTTGTTGTTTGATTATTTGGTCATTCGCCGTATTACAAAATTAACCAACCAAGTACACAAAGTTGGCACCGAATCATCGGGTATTTTTAGCCGCCTGCCAATATCAGGCCCACCCGATGAATTAGCGAATTTGACCGAGTCGATGAACAATATGTTGACACGCATCGAGCAAGGGATCGCCGAGCGTAAACGCGCCGAAGATCGCATTTACCTGATGGCGCATTATGACCAGCTTACGCGCTTGCCTAACCGGGTATTGTTTACCAAACTGATCGATCAAGCCATTACGAATGCCAAAGCCAACCATTCACAATTTGCCCTTTTGTTTATGGATCTTGACCGATTTAAAAATGTGAATGATTCGATTGGTCATGATGCCGGCGATGAATTATTGGTGATCGTCGCCGACCGGCTGCGCTCATTCATTCGTGGGCGGGCGCAAATTTCGCGCTTGGGGGGTGATGAATTTGTCATTTTGTTGCCCGATCTCATTCATACCTCACAGGCCGAAGAGTTTGCAGCCCGTTTGGTAACCGTGCTTAATCGGGTATGTGTGATCAAAGGGCAAGAGGTTAATGTATCGACCAGCGTTGGCATTAGCATTTACCCCAATGATGGCGAAAATATTGATATGTTATTGCGCAATGCCGATACCGCTATGTATCGCGCAAAAGAGCGTGGCCGCAACAATTATGTGTCTTATGGCAAACATATGAATATATTGGCAATTGAACGGCTGCAATTGGAGGTCAATTTGCGTCATGCGGTTGAGCGCAACGAATTGATTGTGCATTACCAACCCGTAGCCGACCTCATCAGCGACCAAATTATTGGGGCCGAGGCTTTGCTAAGATGGAGCCATCCTATCTATGGGCATGTTCCGCCCACCAAATTTATCCCCATCGCCGAAGAAACTGGCCTCATTCAAATGGTGGGCAATTGGGTATTTAAAGCGGTGTGCCAACAACTGCGTTTATGGCTCAATGACAATATTGCGGTGGTTCCAATCGCTGTTAATATTTCGGCCAAACAATTGCAAAATAAATATTTTTTTGACGACACGCTCAAAATATTGCGCGAATACAATATTTCACCCAGTTTAATTGTATTTGAATTAACCGAAAGCACTGTCATGACCGATGATGATGAATCGACCTCGATCTTGCCACAATTTCAAGCGTTAGGCATCCGCATCGCCATCGACGATTTTGGCACTGGGTATTCATCTTTTAGCCGTTTACACAAATTTCCGGTCGATATTCTCAAAATCGACCAGTCATTTACCCGCCGTATTGATGATGCCAACAGCAGCGCCAGCGTCATCAAAGCAATCATCAACATGGCAAAAGCCCTCAAAATTCGAGTGATAGCCGAAGGGGTCGAAACCGAACAACAATGTGAATTTTTGCGCATCAATGAATGTGATGCCGTGCAGGGTTATTATGTCAGCAAATCATTAACAGTCCAAGATTTTGCAGACCAAATGCAAAAACAAGTGCATCATGGGCAAGTCGTCAGCACCTCAAAATTACGGACCCAACCCGTTTCAATCATTAACGGCAATGGCTCAATTGCCACCTACGAAAAAGGGTTGGCCGAGCTTGCTGCCTTCATCCCAGCCATTTAAACAAATGAAACACCACTGATATCTATACTTTTATCAGCCTAAAGACCCATAAAACGATGTATCCATCTATCAGTGAGGTAAACTCATTCGATCATGGCTTCACGTCGCACATTCCTGAAGCTCTCTATGTTAGTGGGGGGAGGGCTTTCGTTTAACATAACAAACAAAGCGTTGGCAAGTGAAGAAGCAGAAATATTAAAAACATCTGCCCATTCACAAGGGCGCGTTATCACATCGGCAACGATTTATGACGCGCCCAAACGCAATGCCAAACGGTTAAAAACATTAACCCGCGACACCGTCATACCCATCATTGGCGAAACCCAAGGCGAGCGGTTGTCACCAACCAGCGATTTATGGTACCGCACCGACAATGGCTATGTTTATAGCACTGGGGTGCAACCAGTTGATACAGAATTACAAACACCGGTTGCGCCCGAAATTGCCGCCGAGCGTTTTTGGGCCGAAGTATGTGTGCCATTCACCGACACACGCCAATCATTACAGGCAAATGCCCGCCCCTTTAGACGCATTTATCATGGCTGTGTTTTTCGGGTGGTAGGGCTTACCCAAGACAAACAAGGCATATGGTGGTATCGGCTCGAAGATGGCTTTAATGGCAACAATGGCTTTATTTATAATTTGCATGTCAATGCCACCCACATGCGGCGGATCACCGCCGAAGATTTATCGCCGTTATCGCCAGAGATTGAAGACAAGCGTATTCAAGTCAATTTAAAGACCAATATCATTACGGCTTATGAAAATGGCAATTTGGTCAACACGGTGCGCTGCTCTAGTGGCATTTTAAAGCGTGACTTAGCCACGCCACGGGGCGAAATGAGCATCCTCTATAAAATGCATACCTCGCACATGCGTGACCGCACCCGCACCTATGACCTACCCGGCGTGGCTTTTCCCACCTACTTTACATGGTGGGGTCATGCCATTCACTGCACTTATTGGCATAACGACTGGGGCACCTATCGCAGTCATGGCTGCCTCAATGTGCCCAATGAAGCCGCCCGCTGGTTTTGGCGTTGGACCCTCCCCAACGCGCCCTATGACACTAATTTTTATTCTGTTACACTTGCAAAAACCACTGGCACCAAAGTGTCCTTGATATAGTTATATTTCATAAGTGAAAATACAGTTTCGCCGAAATCACTATCCCCCTTGCCCCTCGAGGGGCAAGGGGGATAGTGATTTCGGCCTTTCCTCTATGCTCACTTATGAAAAGTATAAATAAGACGCGACATGCCGTGCCTTATTTAGCAAAAAATTCAGTGTATCCAGAAGCAAAAAAAAGCCTTGGGCAAAATTTCCTTGTCGATGAAGCCATCGCCAAACGCATCGTGCTGTCTGCCAACCTCAGCCTCGATGACACCGTCATCGAAATCGGCCCGGGCACGGGTGCGCTTACCCGTTTTTTGGTGCAACGCTGCAAACGGGTCTTCGCCATCGAGTTAGACCAACGCCTCATTCCGCTGCTGCCCAATCACCCAGCCCTAAAAGTGGTGCATGGCGATGCGCTTGAGATGGATTTTAAACAATTGGTG
This sequence comes from Thermoflexus hugenholtzii JAD2, assembly GCA_945877855.1. Lineage (GTDB taxonomy): Bacteria > Chloroflexota > Anaerolineae > J036 > Brachytrichaceae > AQU-03. The sequence continues at coordinate 18,777 of CAMDWA010000036.1, forward strand.
GCTGATGATGGCGCGGCGCTATCTGCCGCTACGCAAAACCCGCCGCGCCCGGTTACATTTATCGCCAATTTGCCCTATTACATCACCTCTGCCGCCATTCGGCATATGTTGGAATGTGGCGTTTTGACCAGAAGTATTGTCATTATGGTGCAGCTTGAGGTGGCGCAACGCATTGTGGCCCAACCCGGCGATATGAGCTTGTTGGCGGTCAGTGTGCAGTTTTATGGCAAAACCGAATTGCTCTTTCGGGTTCCGCCCTCGGCCTTTAAGCCCCAACCCAATGTGGATTCAGCCGTCATTCGCATTACGCCTCACGCTCAAGCCCCCACCCTGCCCGCCAAAGCCTTTTTTAGCGTGGTTAAGGCCGGCTTTTGCCAGCCGCGCAAACAATTGCGCAACACCCTCGCCAGTGGGCTTAATCTCGACAAAGCGATGGTTGACCAATGGCTACAACAAGCCAATATCGACCCTAGCCGCCGCGCCGAAACGTTATCTTTGGCTGAATGGGAACGCCTGTGTCGCCAGCAATCGCCCAACACAAAGCAGGTTCAACCGCCACCCATATAGGCTTAAGCCGCTTCGACGTGGCGCTTGAAGCTATCCAAAATGGCTTGCCAGCCAGCACGTTGCATTTCGGCTGGGTAAACAGTTTCGGGGTCGAAGACAACCGTGATGTTGGTGCCGTTGTCGGCTTCGGCAAATGCAATCTGTGCGATGCGGTCGCCAAAAGAATACTCGATTAGCTCATTCGTCACGACTTTAGTATAGGTTCCGGTAAAATCAAAACCCTCACTGCCGTCCTTCGCTTCCATACGCGAGCAAAACTCGCCACCCGGGCGCAAATCTACGGTGGCGTTGGTAGTGTGCCAGTCGTCCGATGCAGCATTCCATTTAATGATATCGGCGGGGGTGATATATGCCCGCCAAACTTCGGTCACGGATGCGGCGATACTGGCTTGAACTGTAATTTTTGTCATATCTCTCCTTTTTAATCGTTGTAATTTAAATTTAAATCCAGATAAAACACTTTTCGTGTGTATTTGGCTATGAATCCATAGATAAGGCTATTCTAGCGACAATGACGGAAAAAGTCTTGTATGAAAACGACACACTACGAGATCGAAAGCGGAAGTCGCCGCGTGGGGGATTGCAATTGGGCTGGGGTTTGCCCAATCAATCGGCTAACCAATCGGGTGAAGTGGGCTTGATCATAAAAACCCAAGTCAAATGCGACATCGGCGATGCTGTGCCCCAACACCAATCGTCGGGCTGCCATTTGAGCACGTTCGATTTGCCGCAAAGCAGTGGGTGACAAACCCGTAATATTGACAAATCGGCGCTGAACCGAGCGCAAGGTGAGCGGCGTGTCGCCTTGCGCCAACACTTCGCGCACAATCGGGTCAAGCCGAATAAGATCAGCACGAATGAGGCGATCGGCGAAAACATCGAGGTTCTCCAAGGTTGGAAATTCCCATACTGAACCGTGTAGCCAAAAACCGTTGGTTGCATTTGGCAAAACAATTTGGTCATCTACCAATGTTGCTACTTGCTTAACAATGGGGCAATACGCGCCAACGGGCAAGCGCACCCCCAACCACTCGCCATTTGGCGGGCAGTCAGCCAGCGTGGGCTTGGTTTCGGGTCCACGCAAAGTGACATAGCGCTGACCATCATGCACCGAAAATACCAATTCCCAGTGACCTTGTGCCACCGACATAAATGCGCCACCTGCGCTGCTGCGGCTATGCCATAACTGGCCAATATAAGGCGATTTTGTCAAACGGCTCGATGATTCAAACACCATAAATAAGGTAGGTGGCGCAAATTATAAATCTCATCTTTTCTATAAAGCTGTAGTTTCTCCCCATCAGAATTCAATGCTTATTGAGAAAATACAACAGCATCATCGCATATACTCTAAACACATAATCACTTGTGATAGATTCTCCACCCGATTCGGATGATGCCTTGGCCCTGCGTGTTGCAAAACGCGATAAATTGGCGTTTTCAATGCTTTATGATCGCTATGCACGGGCGGTATATGTATTTGCCGCGCATTTGCTCGACCCAAACGAAGCCGAAGAAGTGGTGCAAGATGTGTTTTTGCGGCTTTGGAATAAAGCGGGGCAATTTGATAGCGCAAAAGGGGTATTTGGGGCATGGCTGATGCAAATTGCCCGCAACCGCGTCATGGATGCGCTGCAAAAGCGTAACAAACAATATCGGCAAGAGGTGCTAGATGAGGTTGACGAATTATTGGCCCAGATCCCCGATGAAAGCAACATTGAGCAGATGTCGTGGGAACGCCAGCAGCAACACGCCCTGCAACTGGCGTTGGCCCAATTGCCCGAAGACCAACGCCGTGCCATCGTTTTGGCCTATTTTGGCGGCATGTCGCACACCGAAATCTCAAACTCATTGGCATTGCCGCTCGGCACAGTCAAAAAACGTATTGCTTTAGGGGTCAGCAAATTGCGTAAGGCCTTGCAACATATTAACCCCTTAGCGACAACGCCCGAAAAAGCATCTGATGCGAAGGAAAAGGAGTAAGATTAATTAAGCATGACCTGTGAGCACATTCGCACACTTTTGGCCGAAACCGCGCTTGTAAATGAGGCAAACGCGGCCAACAATCCCGCAACAATGGCGGAGGTCGCGTCACATCTTGCCACCTGTGCAGACTGCGCGGCTTGGGCGCGTGAAAATGAGCGCCTATTTGCCATGTTGCCGATGGTATTGGCGCAGGTGTCTGAAGTGCAATTGCCCCCCCATTTAAAAGCCAAGGTCATGCAATCGTTAGAGGCAACATCGGCAGCGCAACCTAAGCGCCCCACCCGAGGCTGGGCGTGGCCCCAATTTAACGCCAACCTATGGCGTAAATTGGGCGCGGCCATGCTCATGTTGATGCTGATCGCCACCTTTGGTTGGGCGTTGCAACTCAATTCAGCGCTCTCGCAAGAACGCGCCTTACGCGCTGAATATGCCAATTTGCTCACTTTTCAACAAGAGATGGTATTAGAAGTGGTGGACTCACCCAAAGCCAACAAGCTATTTTTGCGGTCGGCGCAAACAGACAGCACCGCCTATGGCAAGGTATTTGTGCGGGCCGATCTACCGCATGTCGTCATCATGGCGGCGCGGCTGCCCATACCGCCAGCGGGCTTGGTCTATCAAATGTGGCTCATGCGTGACGGAAAATATGACATGGTAGGCGTGATGCCAGTAAACCCACAAGGCTTTGGCTTAATTGTGTTTGATGCCGACATGAATGGTCCTATTTACCAAAAAGCCCTGTTGGTGGCCCAACCCGCAGGCACAAACAACCCCAACGCTGGCACATTCATTGTCGCGGGTGAACGATAACAGGGATCCAAACAGAGCTTGCCAAAGTAAAGATCAATAACAGCAAACAGCCTGTTACTTTATTTTGGAGGAAATATGTTTAGATCTCAATTATTTACCCGCACCATCGCCCTTGCCGCCAGCGCAGTCACCCTTGCCGCTTGTGGCCAATTGCCATTGCCCAGCTTTTTACGCCCGGCTTTGCTCAATTTACCCAATTGCGCCGAGGGGGCCAACGCCATTTCAAAATTTGAGCTGATACAACCCACTCCCGCCCCTGCCGCCGCAGCCCCCGCCGCACCAGCCGCAAATGCGCCCACCCCACGCCCTGCGCCCAAGACCGATCGCGTCGGTTACCCCGACAATTATCAACAAACCTTCAAGCTTATGTATGTGCATGATCGCGGCCCTAACGGGCAAGCGCGGGTGATTTGTGGCAACGATCTCGCAGCCAGCGCCGCGCCCGGTCAAGCTTATCCCTATGGCAGCATCCTTGTGATGGAAACGTATCGGGCCAAGCAAGAAGCGGGCAAAATTGTCAAAGATGACAAAGGTCACTTTATCCGCGAAGCCTTGGCCGGGGTGTTTGTCATGCGCAAAGAACAAGGCTTTGGCGTTGATTATGGTCAATGGCGCTCTGGCGAATGGGAATATGTGGCATTTCGACCCGGCTCGAAGGATTACGCCACCGCACCCACAGCCAGTAATTCGTGCGCAGCTTGTCACGCATCAGGCAGCAGCGAAAAATTTGATTTCACCTTCCGCACCAGCTTAAGACATCAGGCCGATCATTATTCACAAGTGGCCCAACCCGAAGCCAACCAAGTGGTGATGAGCAGCATGGCTTATGGCCCGGGCACGCTGACAGTCAAAAAAGGCACAAAAGTGACTTTTCTCAATCGCGATCAAATGACGCACAATGTCGTTGCCAATGACAAATCATTCGACTCTGGCAATATTGCCACCGGGGCCGAATGGAGCTACACGTTCGATAAAGTCGGCACATTTGATTACACCTGCACCTATCACCCCGACCAAATGCGCGGGCGAATTGAGGTAAGGGAATAGAAATACACAGCGTATAGGTATTAGAGGCGCGGCATGCCGCGCCCCTAACACCCATATTAAAACGTAACGCTGGCCTTTGAATAATGCTTCACCGCATCACAATCAAGCTCAACCCCAATGCCGGGGCCAGATGGAATGGGCAATGTGCCATTCTTGTAATCCCAATCCATTGTCACCAAAGTATGCTCACGAATGAGGGCACTTTGCAAGTCTGAAGCCATGGTGCAAGAACGCGCCGCCGCGATGACATGTAAATGCAAGGCCTGCCATACGCCCGTCTCGAGCGATGAGCCATGCCAGCAACTATAGCCAGCCACCTCGACAGCGTGCGCCAAGGTTAAAAACTCAGTAATACCGCCGCTGCAATTAAAGTTGTCGGCATATTTGTCTTGTATGGCACGCCGCAGCACCTCCATCCCGCGCGTATGCAATACCAAGGGTATCGCCACCACTTGCCGCACCCGTTGCCACATTTCGGGTTGATCCCATGGGAATGGGTCTTCAATACGCACATTTTCGGCATATGGCTCAAGCTGTTTTAGCATGTGCAAGGCATCATGAGGGCTAAGCCATTGCCACATCGGGTCGATGGTGATGCTGAAATCAGACCCGCCCGCCGCCTTGATGGCCTTCACCTGCTCAACCGTTGGGTCGCCAATTTTCGATTTGGTTTTGATGCCTTTAAAGCCCAATTCACGCGCCCGTGTCACAATGCGCGTTAGGTCTTTGGGCAATTGCCGCCCGCACCAATAATCAACCGCTATGCGCTCGCGCACCGGCCCGCCCAACAGATCGACCACACGACAGCCAAGGCGTTTGCCCATCCAGTCATACAACATCATCTCAAAGGCATACATGGCGGGCGAAGGTGAATCCCACAAAGCGGGCGGGTGGCTGCGCAATAGCCCCCATTGCAAGCCATTGCGCCAATTGGCGGGCAATACACTCAGATCTAAACCGCGCAACTCCAGCCCAATCAGTTGTTGCAGCCACGGCGACACCTCTTTTAATGATGGCCCGCGATGAATTTCGCCCAGCGCCGTGATGCCGTCGCTGATATGAAATTCAAGCAGCACAATTGGCTTGGCATCCCAATCATCGGCAAACAAACCGAGTTCGGGGCTGTTCACTGCGCCTTTTTTGCCCGGCACATACACTTCGTGGGCGGTAATGGATTGAATTTTTGGATTTGTAGACATAAAAAGTTGATTGATTGGTTGGTTGATTAGTTGAATGGTTGATTGGTTGATTAAAAAGTTGAATGGTCAATTAGTAACTCACAAATCACAAATCAACCATTCAACTATTCAACCATTCAACTAACCACCCACCAAACTAACTTGACAACAATAAAATCGCCATTACACTACATTTTAATATCTAAAATTTCAGAGGTCATATGCAAAATATCTTAATTGCCGAAATCAAACAAGAAATATCGACATTCAACCCTATGCCTTCGACCGAGCATGATTTTGTCACTCATTTTGGCGATGAGATTATGCGCGTGCATCGCGGCTTAAACTCTGAGATGGCGGGGGCGCTTGATGTGTTTAACCAGCGCAACGACATTGCGCTCAAGCCAACTTATAGCGCCCGCGCCATTACCAGCGCCGGAGTGTTAACGGCAACCGGCTGGCAACATTTGGCAAACCATTTTCTTGAGGCGATTCAAGCGGCAGCAAACGCCGCGCCCATTCATGGCGTGTATTTCTCGATGCATGGCGCAATGTCAGCAGAGGGTGAACTTGACCCCGAAGGCTATTTGCTGGCCCAAACCCGCGCTATTTTAGGCCAGCGGGTGCCGATCGTGGTGTCGCTCGACCTACACGGCATCTTAACCGACCGTATGCTCGAACATAGTGACGCGGTCGTGCCATATCACACCTACCCCCACACCGATTTTTACCCCACCGGCGCACGGGCAGCGCGGCTATTATTGCGTATTTTAGATGGCGAGGTCAAACCCGTCACAGTCCGTGTCGCCATTCCGGCATTGGTGCGCGGCGATGAACTCATCACCGCCAGCGGTTTGTTTGGGCGACAAATTCGCATGGCTGAAGCCTTCGAGGCCTCAGGCGGCCCCAGCGCCGGTATGTTTATCGGCAACCCATTCACCGATGTGCCCGAGCTGCGCTGTGACAGTGTGGTGGTAAGCAATGACGACCCAGCAGCAGCAGCCCAATTAGCCGAGCGTATGGCCGCCGATTTTTGGGCCTGCCACGAAAAAATGCAAGTGCCGCTGACCAGCCTAACCGATGCTGCCAATCTGGCTTGTGAATTGGTGCCCGGCACCACCATTTTGGTCGATGCCGCCGATGCCACCAGTTCGGGGGCATCGGGCGACAGCAACGCCATTTTGGGGGCGTTAATGGCGGCCAATTATGGGGGGCGGGCGTTATTGCCCATTGTCGATGCGCCAGCAGTGCAAGCCGCCTTTGCCGCAGGCATTGGCGCAACTATTCAGGTGACGATCGGGGGGGCGCTCGACAAAAAACGCTATACCCCCATTCAAATGACGCTAAAAGTGCGCTTATTGTCAGATGGCGATTTTGTGAGTGAGAGCGACGGTGCAGTATGGCATGGCGGGCTGACGGCTGTTTTGCAAAATGAACATTACACCATCGTCGCCACCTCGCGCGCAGTTAGCCTCTATAACCGCTCGCTTTTTTATGCACATGGCTGTGATCCGGCAAAATACGACTGTGTTATCGTCAAATCGCCGCAATGCGAACGCCATATGTTCCGTGATTGGTCGGCCCGTTATATCGATGTCGATGCGCCCGGCAGCACCAGCGCCAATGTGCGCAGTTTGGGTCATACCATCGCCCAGCGCCCATTGTGGCCGCTCGATGCTGTCGAGCACTTTACGCCAAAGGCACGTATTTTTAGACGGCCTGTTTAGTGCAATAGCGCAGATTCCGAGTTGATGAAATCAACCCTTCATCATTTAGGAATTTGCGCTATAAGAAATTAACGCATTTATTTCAAAGATATATATAATAAAATTGAAAGGTTTATAAAACTATAATACAACTCAACCTAATTTCGCAATAAATCGTCAAAACATTGAGTTGCTTCCATAATTAGCAATATCATCTAAGAATTAAAAGTGAATTCAATGCTAAAAATAAAAAACCATCGCATCGGCTGAAAGCAAAAAGCAAAGTCAATGCCATGATTTTGATCAATATTTTTGTCTGTTCGCCTTGTTTTTTAAGAGATGATGTAATTTTTAAGGTAAAGGTAAGATTGAACATGAACATACGCATCAAAACACTTAGCCGCTTCGCCATTGCCGTTACAACCGTTATTTCGTTAGGCCCGCTAACAACATCAGCCGCCTTAGATGTTTTACCCCCTGAAGGTGGTTTAGCGCGACTTGTCGTCCCCTCGGGTAATGCAAAAGTGATCCCCGGGCATTACATTGTCGTTTACAAAGATGATGTCACACCGACTGAGGGAAACCGTCATACAGATCGGGTGCGTGGCGATCGTGGCGCACGCATCAAACATGTTTATGAAAATGCGCTAAAGGGCTTTGCCGCCGAGCTTAGTGATGCCTCGGTCGCGTCATTACGCGCAAATCCCAAAGTAGCCTATATTGAACAAGAACAAGAATTTACCGCCGATGATATTGACGGGGTAGAGGCGCTTGATGTCGCGCAAACAGGGGCAACGTGGGGGTTAGATCGAATCGACCAGAAAAACTTGCCGCTCAATAGTGTTTTTAATTACACCCGCACTGGCAAAGGGGTAAATGCCTATATCATCGACACCGGTATTTTACAAACGCACACCGAATTTGGGGGCCGCGCGGTCAAAGGCTTTGATGCAGTAACAAGCGGCGGCGCGGCAAGCGATTGCAACGGACACGGAACCCATGTTGCTGGCACAATTGGCAGCAAAACCTATGGCGTAGCCAAAGAAGCCAAACTGATTGCGGTGCGGGTGTTAGGTTGCAATGGCAGCGGCAGCACATCGGGTGTCATTGCTGGAATTGATTGGGTGCGCAGAAATGCAGTTAAACCTGCTGTTGCCAATATGAGCTTAGGCGGTGGGGCTTCGGCAGCCTTAGACAGTGCAGTTGTCGCCGCAATCAATGCTGGCATCACATTTGCAATTGCAGGCGGCAATAGCAATGCCAATGCATGTAACTATTCACCGGCGCGGGTGGCTGCGGCCATTACCGTTGGGGCAACTACCTCCACTGATGCGCGGGCAAGCTATTCAAATTATGGTTCTTGTTTGGATATTTTTGCCCCCGGCAGCAGCATTAAATCAACTTGGCATACCAGCACGACGGCTGTGAATACGATTAGCGGCACCTCGATGGCAACACCACACGTGGCAGGGGTAGCGGCACTTTATTTGCAAAGCAGCCCGACTGCGTCACCTATAGCTGTACGCAATGCTTTGGTAAATGCGGCAACCCTTAATAAGGTAACTAGCCCCGGCACTGGCTCGACGAAAGCGTTATTGTGCGCAAACGCCCCCAGTGCGTGTCAATAGCCTAAATCGCTTGTAATGTATAGCCGAGGGTGCTGTTGCGAACCCAATGACTGGTTTGGTTCGCAATAACACCCTCGGCCCTTCACAAAAAACCGCCTAAAGCGCTTGAAGCGCTTTAGGCGGTATCTTTATTAAGAAAGAGGGCTAAGGTGCGCGTTTAAGCTGTGTCACCAGCGACAAATAATTTAATTTCACTTGAACCTCACTTAATAATTGTGAGTTCCAAGGACACCAAACACAATTAGGCAATGCAGCGTTACAGATATCGCTCAAATTTTCTTCGATCCAAGTAGGATCAGCATCACACACCTCGGTCGCTAACTCAAAAAAATTGATGGATGTTGGATCAAGCTGATAATGCCAAGGTGGGTTATAAGCAGCCGCCGTTTTGATGATTTTTCCCATCACCGATTTTGTAGGCTGACCCGTCTTAAGCATATTTCGCGCCTCTTGAATTCGATCAACATCGACCAATTTAATCATCATTGTGACCTCATTGGTTGGAAACCCTACTCTAAAATAAGCTACCTCATCAACTTGAGAGACAACTGGGTAAACAGGTGCAACAATCGCGGTATTTTGAGTCAATAAAAGAAGAACTGATAAAAATAGAATAAATCGTTGACACATAATCAATTGAGTATATGTTCAAAACGAAATTGCTATCTCTGGTCATCGTTCCCAATTAAAACCGAATGCGCGAATAAAACTCTGGCGTGCCACGCACCCCTAGCGAACGCAATGACACACGATAAAGCGCCCCTGCGTGAATGCCATCACTGTCTTTAATATGCCCACCTGCCGTCGTGACATATAAATCGCTAAAATCATCGCCGCCAAAACAAGCGCTGCTCACCTTTTTGACCGGAAAATAAATGCGCATCAATTCGCGCCCTTGTGGCGAATAACGAGTGAGGCAGTTCCCATCCCAACGGGCGCTCCATACACAACCCTCGGTATCAACTGTCATGCCGTCGGGCACGCCAATTTCGGCTTTGCTGTGCACAAAAGGGGTGCGATTGCTTAAATTGCCGCTGATGTTGTCATAATCAAAACGATCAATCGTCTTTTTGAGCGAATCGGTATGATAAAACTGCTTGAGGTCGGGCGTAAAACCCATGCCATTTGACACAGTCACATCGCCAAATAAGGTCGTGATGCTGCCATCTAAATCTAAGCGATACAACGCGCCGGGCGTTGGGCCGCCCGGGTCGGGTGATGGCATGGTTCCGCAAAACACGCGCCCGGTCGGGTCAGCCATCACGTCGTTAAAACGCGAGGCTTCTTCATTGGGCAATGAGGCGATTAGGGTTGTCAACACCCCATTTTTGAGCAGGCGAATCGCACCTTGGCGCTGAAATAATAACAACCCGCCATCGGCTTGAAATGTAAAACCGCCGGTCACTTCGCCCTCATACACAATGCCGTGCTGTTGGGTTGCTGGGTCATAACAAAACACGCGCCCGCGCGGGATGTCGTTCCAATAAATTTTCTTTTCTTCGGGGTGCCATAACGGGTTTTCGCCGGTGTTGCAGGCGTAATCACATAAAAGTTCTAATTGCATGATGTTTTATATCATATCACCATCGGGGATAGTGGAAAGTGCAAAGTGTAAAGTGCTAAGTATCAGGTTCCAAGTCTGTAATCTTAATTCTTAATTCTTGGTTCTTGGCTCTTGGCTCTTGCTACTTGCGGTATAGTGCAAGCTCAAATTTATGACCGCGCCACTTGTCTCTATTCTTATTCCAGCTTATAACCAAGCCCAATTTTTGCCCGAAACATTAAGTAGTGCGCTCGAACAAGATTATGACAATCTTGAAGTGGTGATCGCCGATGATGGCTCACGCGATCACAGTGCCGAGGTGATTAACGATTTTGCGCGGCGTTACCCCAAACGGCTCATTCCCATCATCGGGCAAAACAATGTTGGGGTGACTAAAAATTACAACCGCGCCCTCAAGCATTGTCATGGCAAATATGTGGCCTTGCAAGGTGGTGATGATGTGTTGTTGCCCGGCAAAGTTACGGCACAAGTGGTATGGATGGAAGCCGATGCGCGGCGCGCCTTATGCGGACATGATGTTGATGTATTCGACTCGAATACCGGTCAAACACTATATCGTTGGACCGAGCGCATTGCTATGCGCCAAGGCCAAAGCGCCTATGACGCGGTGGTATTCGGGCATCTCATGCCCGGCACATCAACCATGATGCGGGCTTGTTATTTGCCCAAAGACGGCTGCGATGAGCGCATTCCCATTGCATCGGATTGGAAACTATGGATCGACTTGCTGACCAATGCCGGCGAAAACGGCCATTTTGGCTGGATCGACGGCGTATGGGCGCGTTATCGCGTGTGGGGGGGACAAGTGACCAAACGCAAGCTCAGTTTTCAAAAAGACTTGATGAAATCCGCCCAATTGCTGATGACCGAAAGCGCCGACCCGCGGATTCGGCGTTTTTATCGCATTGAGCGCGCCAAACGCCAATTTGAGCGCGGTTATTATTTTTTGCGTCAAGGTGATGCAGCGCGGGCGCGACATTTGCTTACGGCCTCGTTGCGCAGCGAGATTTATGCGCCTAAACCCGTGTTGGCCTTCACCGCCAGTTGTTTGCCAGCGGGATGGATAAGTCGGTTGTTGAAGATGTATCGCAAAAGCGTATAATAAAATTTGGGTGAAATATCATGCGTCGACAAATTACGATTGAAGTTCCCGAAAGCATGTTGCTAGTACAAAACACAGATGCAATTGCATTTGCAGATGAAATACAAATGCTAGCGGCTGTAAAACTTTACGAATTAGGTCGCTTGTCATCCTCTCATGCAGCCGAACTTGCAGGTGTATCTCGGGTTGAGTTTTTACTCAGCTTATCACGCTACAAGGTTTTTCCGCTCCAATCAGAATTAACTGATCTTGAACAAACTTATGCCTAAAGCGATCAGTAATACATCGCCGCTGCTATATTTGCATCGAATTGACCAAAGCATCTGGCTATCATTTCTTTTTGACGAAATTTGGGTTCCCCAAGCCGTAATCCACGAACTAAATATCGGCAAACAAAAAGGATACGATGTTCCTAACCCATTATTATGGGATTTTACAACCATTGTTGATCCAAAATATATCCCCCCCGAATGGGCTGCGCTAAATTTAGGGCCGGGCGAAGTGGCGGCGATGTCGCTTGCCCTAGAAAATCCACAACATGTCGTATTACTCGATGATCAACTTGCGCGCCGATCTGCGCAAGCAGCAGGATTAGACGTATGGGGTACACTCAAAATCATGCTTGAAATCAAAAAACGCGGACATATTCCCAAGATTCAACCTTATGTCCATTTACTACGTGAGGCCGGGATGTGGATCTCTGATGCCATTTATACGCGGATTTTGAACCTTGCAGGCGAATAACTGAGCCGACCTGAGCGACTGGAGCAACAACAGAAAAGCCATAAACCACAACCTAAAAATCATCAGTGCCTCAATTATTAAAACCCATGAGTCATGAGTTATGACTCATGACTCACCCAACACAAAGTCACTTGGCAAACGCACCAATTGATCATCGCGCCCGATATAACGCACGGCTACGCCATAATCACGTTGCGCCGCCTCAATCGAGATATAGCCATTCACCACATCGGCCAGCACACGCTGCGGGTCGCGCAAAGCCACATCGCCAAAACCGCCACCGCCCGGCAAATTGAGCTTTACGTGCATGTTTGGGGTGAGCGAAATCAGCGCCTTGGGCTGTGGGCGGCGACCATCGCTAAGAATGACCTCGCCGAGTGCGCCGGCTTGCCCATGCACTAAGCCGGGCGCAGCATAGCGGGTGCGATCAACCATCGCCGATACACTCAGCGCCCCTTCGCCCTGATATGCAATTTCGGTCCATTGCCCCAAGCCACCACGTTGTTGGCCCACCCCACCCGAATCAGTACGCAGTTCTTTGCGGCTGACGATGAGCGGCGATAACGCCTCGACCACCTCGGCAGGCACACCAGCCACGCCACTTGGAAAACCAGTAGCATTCATGCCATCTTTTGTCGCCCGCGCCCCCGTACCGCCACATTGAAAATGGGTAAAAACAAAAGGCGAATGATCAGCACGAGTGCCACGCCAAACCGTCATCCATAATGGGTCTGCGCCGCCAGCGATGAGCTGATCGGCCATTGCCGACTGCAATGCCCCAAAAATCACGCCCGGTAAAAAATGCCCCATCACAGCCCGCGATGCCACTGCCGCTGGCTCACGGCAATTTAAAATGCTGCCGAGCGGGGCAGTCACATGCACCGGCTGAAACGCACCATCGTTGTGTGGCACATCGGGGCATACGGCGGCCTTCATGGCAAATGAGGCATAAGCGTGGGTGTAATTGAGCACCACGTTAATGCCCCATTTGCTTTGGGGCGATGAACCCGCGAAGTCGATGTCGATATCTTCATCACGAATGGTGACGGCGACGGCGATCTTAATCGGTTCGTCAAAACCATCTGTCCATGCTTCGTTGCGATACACACCATTGGGCAAAGCGCGAATGGCATCACGCATGGCGCGTTCTGAGCGACTGATGATGGCTTCCGACAGCGCCTCAATCGTCGGCATCTCAAATTCAGCCATAAGCTGCAACAACGAGCGCGCCCCCACCACATTGCTCGACATTTGGGCATACAAATCGCCCATCGTTTCGTCGGGCGTGCGCACATTGGCGCGAATAATTTTAAACAACTCGGCGTTGGGTTGCCCCGCAACCATCAATTTGGTGATGG
>CAMDWA010000037.1 GCA_945877855.1 Thermoflexus hugenholtzii JAD2
CAGTTTTTTTTCTGACAATTGTTGCACCCATGCATTTGCTGGTGCTAAATCGGTTTTTAGGGCTACCCATGATTCAGCCATGCTAAATTGGGGTGATCCTGCGGCCCATTTCTTAACGGCTTCGGCATAATGGGCGCGGTTGCGCCGATAATGCAGATCATCTTTGACATTGCCATAGACCTGACCAGCAGTATTGCTAACAGTGGTGCTGGCTTTGTTTGCAATATTACTCACCTTGCCTGAGGTATTTTGAGCCACTTGGCTGACATGGGTTTTGGTTTTATCTGCCAATTCCCCCGCTTTCGTTGCCGTCACCTGGGCGGTTGCTTTGGCTTGGTTTTTTGCTTTATCGGCGATTGCGCCTGCTTTATCTGAGGTGTTGTGAACTGCTGTCTCAGCTTGATTTTTGGCCTTAGATGCTAAAACCTTCACTCGCGTTTTTGTGTTGTCTGCGATTTCGCCTGCTTTGCGGGTCGTTTTGTGGGCGATATTGCTGGCTGTATGTTGAATTTTGTTGGTAATGCGGGTGAAAATGTTGCGTCGGGCGGGTTTTAGATCTTGATTGATCTCGCTTGCATTTTCAATGACATCTTCACTGCCGGGAACGATACTGATAGTTGCGCTCATTTTATTTTTCCTCTTATTATTTTGTTATTTATTGAGATGTTAGGCTACTCAATAAAAATAAATACCAGAATCAGCCTGTAAAACCATCTGCGATTTTTTGCCTTTTCTGCGTCGCCGCGATCTAATTTTTGTGGATCATGGAGATGCGAAAAAGGCAGAAGCGCAGAAGGTTATTTTCCTGAATCGCCTTACTGTTTTTCGGCTGCATGTTTAGGCTGAAAGCCATCGGGAAACAATGTATTTTCGTTATACACAACACCATCAAGATTCACACTTTTTTCTACGAGTTTATCGTTGATGATATAAACTGCTTTTAGTTTGGCCGTGCGTAAATCAACATTTGCCATCACGACCCCGTTTAAGTCTTGTCCCGCCAAATTTGTCTCATTAAATTTAGCGCCCAGAAAATTTACACCTTTTATCGAAGCGGTCACGAAATGATTTTTGTCTTTATCACCCATCACTTGGCCAAAGGTGCTGTAACTTAAATCTGCCCCTTGAAAACCTGCACCAGCAAAAAAAGCACCAGCCAAGTTTGTATTTACCAAAATTGCATCATTTAACATCGCACCTGTCAGGGTTGCATTGACGAGTTTTGCCCCTGTTAGATCAGTTTTGCGCATCAGAGTTCCATCCAACTCACTCGAACCGAGGTTTGCCCCACCCAAATTTGCGCCGTCAAAGTTGGCTGCTGCTGCTTTGGTGCTTTTAAATACGGCACCGCGTAGATCGGCGTTTTGCAAGTCAGCATGTCTTAGGTTTGCACTGGTAAAGTTTGCCCCATTTAAGATGGCATTGCGAAAATGGCTGCTCGATAGGTCGGTTTGAATAAAACTCGCCCCAGCCAAATTTTGGTCTTCTAAATTGATGTTAATCATCCGAGCTTCATCAAAGCTAGCGGCAATCAGGTTGCTTTGTTTGAAAATTGCACCAGTTAAGACTGCGCCGCGTAGATTTGCACCACTTAAATTCGCGCCCGTAAAATTAGTCCCAATCAATACCGCATTGCGCAAATTCGCACCCGTTAGGTTGGCGTTGCTAAAATCGGCCCCCACAAATTGGCTGCCTTCGAGCGTAGCGAGGGTCAAATTGGCCCCGCTCATATTTGCGCGATTGAAGTTTGCGCGTGTCAAAGATGATTTAATGAGGTTGGCCCCTTCTAGTTTAACGCCTTTTAGGTCGCGTCCAACCATCAAGATGCCAAAACAATTGGGCGGGCAATCTGCACTAATTCTAAAATCTTGTTTACATGCGACCAATAAGCATAACAGCAAGATGCAAGCAAATCGTGTTGATGTCAAATACAATCTATTGCTAAACTGATGTATCGGTTTAGCAATAGGCTGTAGCATCGAGGGGGTATGAGATCGCGTGTCCAATCTTTCAATGTTATGGTTTGAATGATTGACCATGTTACTTGCACTTGAGGTTGTATTTTTCATGCTTGATTCGCAAGTTATTTCACAAAAATAACCCCGGGTGGGATCACGAAGTTAAGTGGCCATTGTGTGAGGCTATCGTAAATGGCCCCGCGCAGATCGCAATGGACGTTAAGGCTGGCCAGTACTGCTGGACGTAACTCTTTGAGTATAGGGTCAAATTCAGCATCTCCTAAATTAAATGTGTCAGGTTGTTTGCTGATATTCGACCCACGTAAATCTGTCCCACGTAAGTTTGCACCGTTTAATTTGCAGCCAGTCAGATCTACCCCGCGCAATTTGGCTTCGCTTAGATTTGCGCCCGATAGGTTGGCCCCGATCATCACCGACCCGTTTAATACAGCCCCGTGTAAGTTCGCCCCACTCAGATCGCTCAGGTTTAACCATGAGCCGCGCACATAACTATTTTCCATGATCACGCCTTTTAAATTGCCATTGCTAAATGATGTGGCGCGTAACTCCATTTTGCTTAGGTTCGCTGCGTTTAGATTGGCTCCTTGCATATTGCTCGATTCTAATTTGCTGCCTGTGAGGTCTAAACCGCTTAAATCAGCATTGATAAAACTGACCGAGGATAAGTCTGCGCCTGTGATCGTCGCATTTGATAAATTAGCATTATCTAAATTTGCGCTGGAAAAATCAGTGTTGGTTAGATTGGCCCCACCCAGATTTGCCCCTCGCATATTGGCCCCGCGAAAGACAGCATTGCTCATATTCGTCCTTCGTAGGTCTGCGCTTGCTAAATTCGCCCCGTCTAGGCGGCTATTTGAAAAGTTAGCTTGATATAAGGTTGAGTTTCTTAAATTCGCTTCGATAAAATTTGTGTTTGCAAAATCTCGATTATTAAGATTTTTATCAATTAAATTAACAAACATGCAATCTGGTTTGCACAAATTTTCTTTGGTTTCGGCGTTTGTGCATGCACTAATCACTAACAGATAGCACAAAAACGGCAACAATCGTTTTAATTTCATAGCGATTTAAGGTGAAGGCACGGTTGATGTAATGAGTGGTGTTGTGGTCAAGGTGCTACTGGGTGCAATGCGTGGCGTTGATATGGTTGCTGTGTTTGCCGTCACAGGGTCATCTAACAAAGGTAAATTCATAAAAAATGGTGCATTGTTGGGCACTATCATCACCCGTAATTGAGGTGAGAGTTTATCGATATAACGATAACTCAGTAAGGTTCGATTGCTCTGCAGCGTATTTGAAATAACAGTAAGTGCGTTTGCTTCTGATTCTGCACGGATTCTGACGGCATCGGCATCGGCTCGGGCTAACGTTCTGATGCGATCCCCTTCATGTTCACTTCGTAAGGCATTTTCGAGCGCGATTTGTTTTTGTTCAATAGAGGTTGCATATTCAGGTGTAAATGTAATACTACGTAGAATAAAACGCTCAAGTCCAAATCCTTTATCTTCTAGAGCTATCCTTAATTGCTGATTAATATCACGTTCTAAAGCCAATGATTTACTACTGTTGACTTCGGCGGCAGTATATTGCGAAACTTGGGTACGGATTAAGCCACGAGCGATGGGTCTTAAAAAGTCTTGAACATAACGAGATTGCCATTCAATAGAGACACGAATAATTTGATCAGGTTCGACTTGGTAAATGATTGAGCAGTCGACCGACACCTCTTGCCCATCAGCTGTGCGTGCTTTTACAGGGGTATCTGTGACATGTGCTGTGTTGATTGTCGTTTGCGTGATTTTGTTATTAGTGCTGTTATTACGACTACTGGTTTCATATGGATTCGCAGTCATCTCATATATTTGCCATGCATAAGAATAACGATCCATTCGCTCTAAAAAAGGAAAAGTCCAATGTAAACCAGATCGATAGACTTTGTTGTTGTAGCCTCCGGGGGACAATACAGAAACAACTACACCTAACTCGCTAGGCTCAAGAAAATTAATCCCTAGGCGAATGTAGCTAAAGATCCCTACAATGATTAAGGGGATTAGCATAACGGGTTTAAACGGTGCTTTAAGTGCAACGCCCCAACCTTTTTGTTTTGCTATTACCCCAACGTAGACTAGGATGATGATCAGAAGGCCGACGACTAGGACGGTATTGATAAAAGATAAGGTTTGTTCAAGAAGCATAATGACCTATAGGTGGTTATTACTGGATTAAAAGCCGATTGGAAAAACCTTAACATATCCTCTGTTATAAAAAATGGGGTTTAACGAAGTTATATTAAAAAAGCTTCCACATTACAAGGTGAGCCAAAATGCGTTTAACTAGTCGTATTCCCCCACAATACAGCCTCGTTAAAAAACTTCACTCCAGCTGCCCAAGCATCCTTGCCAAGCTCAACCGTTGCGGGCACAAGCCCACCAGCCCGTATGTCTGTGCGCAGGTGAAGCTTGTTGGGTGAGACTGTTGGGTTTGTTTCATTGGGTGAGACTGTTGGGTTTGTTTCATTTTGATTTAGTGTATGGGTGTGAGTATTTGTAGTTTCCATTAGTTATTCCTCATCAATTATTTTTTTAATATTTTCGTAAGACTTGAGTATTATAAGACCTTTTGGAGAGTATAATACTATATTACATTTGGCAGGTTTTCACTTGTGTGTGATTAATTGATTAATTGATTGAGTGATTTAGTGTAATATAATAGCATACTTTGTTGTACATAAAATAACCATCTTACGGTAAAACAGTCAAAATAGTATTGTTCAATTATGAATTTGGACATAGGTTTTGAAATGTGTCAACTCGTTGACACATTTCAATTTTGGTGGAATAATTAGATTATGTTTAGCGTAAGGTAATTATTTAAGAGTATATTTTATTTTATACAAACAAACGCGTTTAATTTTTTCAAGAGGAGTATTAATGAAGAGCAACCAATTTACAACCTTGCTTGGTCTGACCGCCGCAACCTCGTTGGTTTTAGCGGCTTGTGCGCCAAGCCCAACCCCAGCGCCAGCTAAGCCAGCGGAGCCAGCCAAACCCGCCGCCCCTGCTGCGACGACAGCCCCGGCGGCCCCAGCCACGAAACGTGGGAGTGGCGGCACATTTAAAATTTTATATTGGCAGGCCCCCACCATCTTAAATTCTTATTTAGCCACTGGCGCAAAAGATTATGATGCATCGCGCCTTATTAGCGAGCCGATGGTGGCGGTTGGACCGGATGGTAATCTTGTCCCCGTCTTAGCGGTTGAAGTGCCGACTGAAGCCAACGGCGGTGTGGCTAAGGACAAAATGAGCATCACTTGGAAGATTAAGCCCGGTGTGAAATGGCATGATGGCACAGATTTGACTGTTGATGACTTTGAATTTAGCTATAAATATTGTGTTGAGAAGACCACAGGTTGTACTAACCTCAAAAACTTTGAGTCAGTTGATAAATTTGAAATAATTAATCCACTTTCGTTCAAAATCACCTTTAAAACTGCGACAACTTATCCTTGGCAGGCTTTTGTTGGGCAAAATGGCTATGTGCTGCAAAAGAAACAATTTGCCAATTGTATTGGTGAAAAAGCCAGCAAAGATGCAGATTGTCAAAAAGCAAATAATGCTGTAATTGGCACAGGCCCCTATAAGCTCAGAGAGTTTAAGAGCGGCGACATCGTTACTTATGATGTGAATCCTAATTATCATATCGCTGATAAGCCATTCTTTAAAGAAGTGATTATGAAAGGCGGTGGCGATGCAACGAGTGCGGCTCGTGCTGTATTCCAAACTGGCGATGCTGATTATGGATGGAATTTGCAAATTGAATCTGCTGTTTTGGAAGAATTATTAAAGGGGGGTAAGGGTGAATTGAAGATTGCAACCGGCCCATCTACCGAGCGTATTATGTTCCAAACCACCGATATTTCACCTGAGGCCGGGGATAAACGTGGTGAGCTTGGCACGCAACATCCGTTTTTTAGCGATGTGAATGTGCGTAAAGCATTTAGCATTGTGATTGACCGCAAGGTCATGGTTGAAAGCTTATATGGATCGGCGGGAACGCCGACTTGTGAATTGCTTACTTGGTTGCCTTATCTTGAATCAGATAAATTTCATGGTGGACGTAATAATTGTGTCAAGCCAGATTTTGACCAAGCGAACAAACTTTTAGATGATGCGGGTTGGAAAAAAGGTGCCGATGGCATCCGTGAGAAGGGTGGTAAGAAGATGAAGGTGCTCTTTCAGACCAGTGCAAATGCCTTACGTCAAAAAGAGCAGGCTTTGTTAAAAGATGCTTGGACAAAGTTGGGTATTGATGTTGAACTAAAGGCCGTTGATGCTGGTGTTTATTTCGGTGCAGGCCCTAGCAGCAATGATAATGTTAACAAGTTCTTTGCCGATGTCCAAATGTATACCAATGGCGCAACCATCCCGGATGCGACTGCTTATATGTGTGGGATATCGAGTGAATCGGTCCCTCAAAAAGCCAATAGTTGGGCTGGCAACAACCACCCTCGTTATAAGAGCGCAGAGTACGACAAGTTATGTCAAGATATGAAGGCTGAACTTGACCCGGCTAAGGCGAAAGAAATCGCCTTAAAAATGAATGATTTACTTGTTGCAAAAGACTATATTATGATACCGCTTGTTGCACGAGGGCTTGTTAGTGGCGCTGTTAAAGAACTGAAGGGTGTTAAACCGAATGCTTGGGATTCAGAACTGTGGAATATTGCGGATTGGAGTAAGTAACTAAACGAAATTAAGACTGGTTGAAAAATACGGAGAATGCATTCATTCTCCGTATTTTTTTGTCTTCTGGCGATGAAATTTGTGGCTGCCAAAACCAGCATAAAAATACGATCTTTGCGTGCTTAAGCTATATTATTTGATTGTGTGACAGGGCCGACACTAGGCTGCGTGTGCGTGAAGTCGCCAAGACCCGCTAATGGATTACCGGCCTTTATATTGGTTTTAATCGACAATCGCGTTTTTTGCAAGACCCTCTTATCACTTTTAACCTCGGCTTCTTTGCCTACGAGTTCGCTGGTGGTGTTATTAGATGTATTCATGTAATGTGAGTTATGTTGTGAGTTATCGAGCTGTATCATTATCAGTTGGGTGATGATACAGCTGATGCATAGATTACAGTACCTTCGCCATCTCGCCCGTGAATTTCACGGTCTAAAAATTTCAAACGCGCTAAAGCGCGTTCTCCGCACTCTTAATGCGTTTTAACGCATTTGTTTGTTTCAGACCGTGAATTTATTCACGGGCAGGCAATCGCAAATTGGCGAAGGTATTGTAGATTAAGGCTAGTCAAAGCTATTGTCTGTGATCACTGGCTCATCTTGTCATCCCCAAGAACCTGTGGCAAAATACCCGCCCATGACGACTGCAAAAATGATCAAACTCACCTCGTTGGCTTCATGCGCAGGGTGAGCAGGCAAGCTCAGCCCTGCGCTATTGGCTGCCGTGTTGCAGCCGGTCCAACAAAATTTCCTATCGTTAAATTACGCCAATGTGTTGGTTGGGCTAGACCAGCCCGACGATGCTGCCGTGATCAGGCTGAACGACGAGCAAGCCTTGGTGCAAACGGTCGATTTTTTCCCGCCCGTTGTCGATGACCCATATTATTATGGGGCCATTGCTGCAGCCAACGCCATCAGCGATATTTATGCGATGGGCGGCACACCGCTGTTTGCGCTCAATATTTTGGCTTTGCCCGAAGATTTGCCCGCTGAGATCGTGCGTGAGATCATGCGTGGTGGGGCCGACAAAGCCGTCGAGGCGGGTTGCCCGATTGTGGGTGGGCATACGGTTAAAGACAAAGAGCCTAAATATGGCTTGTGCGTCACCGGTCTCATTCACCCCTCTCAAGTGATGAAAAAAGGCGGCGCGCAGCCGGGTGATGTGTTGGTATTAACCAAGCCCTTGGGTGTTGGTGTTATCACTACTGCCATGAAGCGTGACCAATGCGACCCAGCGCATTTTCAACCTGCCATCGAGAGTATGGCACGGTTGAATAAAATTGCTGCGCAAGTTGCTACCCAATTTGGCGCACGTGGCGGCACCGATATCACCGGTTTTGGCTTGCTTGGGCACGCTATCGAAATGGCGACCCAAGCCAAGGTGCAATTTGTGTTTGACTGGGCGGCGCTGCCGTGGTTGCCGGGGGCGCTGGCCTATGGCGAGGCGTGGGTATTTCCGGGCGGGGCTGGCAATAATCAGGCTGCCGCCGAGGGCAAGGTAACGTTTGCCGACCACTTGGCCGATTGGCAACGCATGTTGTTGCATGACCCCGAAACCAGTGGTGGCTTGTTGCTGCCGATTGCCGCTGATAAGGCCGATGCCATGATTGCGGCAATGCAGGCCCAAGGTCAAGCCGCGTGGCGGGTAGGGCATGTGCAAGTCGGTAGTGGTATCGTTGTTCGTTAGGCTATCCCATTGGAATCAGTGACGGAATATACCCATTAACCCGATATTTTCGCTGAATAGATTTCGGATCAACTTTAATGCAAATTACGCAAGAAACCATCCCGCCTATCGATGCCCGTACCAATAAAATAGTTTTTACACTCGATTCGACCTTCTTTGGCATCGGGGCTTACTTTATTTCGGTCAATACCGTATTAACTGGCTTGGCCTCGCAATTGACCAACGATAAAACCTTGATTGGGTTGATTCCCTTGGCATGGCAGGTGTCGTTTTTGTTGCCGCAACTATTTGCGGCACGGCTGATTCATGGCAAAACCCGCACCCGCTGTAATATGGCGATCCCGATCTTATTGGGGCGACCCCCGCTTATTATTCTGGGGTTATTGCTGGTATTGGGTTTTCAAATTCCCCCAACACTTTTGCTGGGGTTGTTGTTATTCTCAATTGTTACCTTTATGGTGGCCGACAGCCTTGCCACAGCCGCATGGTTTGATATGTTGGCGCGTAACTTTTCGCCAGCCACCAAGGGCCGTATTATTACTTTGGGCGGCGTGATTGGGTCAGTTGGCGGCATTGTGGCAGGCGTGGTGGTCGGCGAAATTTTAGGCAACCGTGATATCCCTTTTCCACTGAACTATGGCATCGTTATTAGCATTGCCAATATTTTGTTTGCCTTGTCATTTGCCATGTTCTTTTTTATTCGCGAGCGCCCGGGCAACCCCAAGGCGCATGATGATAAACCCAAGGGCAGCTATCTGGCGCATATCAAAAATCTTATTGTTACTGACGCGCGTTTACGCAAGGCCATTTTGGTGCGGGTGTTGGCCAATGTTGAGCAAATGGCAGCGGCCTTTTATGTGGTGTATGCCCGTGAAAGCCTTCAATTGCCCGAAGGCTCGATTGGGGTGTTTACGGTGGCGGTGGTGGTAGGCGGCATTTTAGGCACGATTGTTTTTGGTTGGATCTATAACTGATTTGGTTCACGCCGCGTGATTCATTCGGCGGCGACTTTACAATTTATTGCGCCATTGATGGCCTTTGTTTTGTCTTTGGTCGTGATGCCGGGCAGTACTTTGGCTTATCTTGCTTATGGTGTGATGTTTCTCATCATGATGATTAATGGAGCATTGGGGCGTTCTAGCCTATTGGGCTATATGAGTTATGCGCAAGAGAGCGCCAGTGAAGCCAATCGCCCAGCTTATATTGGGGCGCTCAATACTTTGGCTGGCACTGCCGCGCTGATGCCGGTGGTGGGTGGGAGTATTATCGACTTTCTTATTGGTGCGGGTTGGGGGTTTCGGGCTTATACTATGGTATTTGGGCTGGCAGCAGTCGTGGCTGGTCTTGGGGCATTTTTAGGTTATCGTCTGCCCCATTTGCAAAAGACCACTGATTGATAAAATGTGCAAAACTAGGCCCCAACTGCCTCGACATAAACGGCATAGAGTGATTGGCTGGCGGTCATGAAGAGACGATTTTTATAAAGGCCACCAAAACAGACGTTGGCGCATACTTCGGGTAGGTGGATTTTGCCGATCAGAGCGCCGTCGGGAGCATAACAAAACACGCCATCAGAATCGGCACCGCCGCCTGAGGCCGCCCACAGATTGCCTTCAGTGTCGCAGCGAAAACCATCGGGTGAGCCGGGTGCCATATTGGCAAAGAGCCGCCCGTTGCTTAAGCGGGTTTGGCTGCCGGTATTGACCACATCAAATACCCGAATGTGAGGCGGGCCATTGGGGGCGGTGCTGCGCCCAGTGTCGGCGATGTAGAGCAGTGACTCATCGGGTGAGAAGCATAGACCGTTAGGGCGCTGAAAGTCATCGGCGACGACAGTGGCTTGGCCGGTGCTTGGATCGAGCCGATAGACATAACACGGCAGTTCAAATTCAGCTTTGCCGCCCTCATAATTCATCAAAATGCCATAGCCGGGGTCGGTGAACCAGATTGAACCGTCGGATTTAACAACGACATCGTTGGGCGCATTGAGGCGTTTGCCGTTAAATTGGTCCATCAGCACGGTAATGCGTCCATCATATTCGGTGCGCGTGACGCGACGTGCGCCGTGTTCGCAGGTGATAAGCCGCCCGACGCGGTCGCGGGTGTTGCCATTGCTAAAGTTAGATGGGCGACGATAGACGCTGAGTGCGCCGGTTTCTTCATCCCAGCGCATCATGCGGTTATTGGGGATGTCGCTGAATAGCAAACATCGGGCATCGCCAAACCAAACTGGGCCTTCGGCCCAGCGAAAACCGGTGCAAAGCTGTTCGACGGCGGCGTTGCCCAAACGCATTTTTGCAAAGCGCGGGTCAAGTATTTCGATGGCAGGGTCAGGATAGCGGGTAATAGGCATGGCTTAAAGGATTAGGGGTTAGGGGTGGGTGAAATTTTTTCGGTGCTGGTTTCGGCTGTCAGTGCTGGCAGCGCGGTGCTTTGAGTTGAGCCAGCGGAGGTGTTAGCCGTGGCTGGTGTGAGCAAGTCTTTTAGTTTGTTTGTTTTTACTTTGCCAATTTTTACATTAACTTGTGGTTTGGTCAAGAGTTTTACCCCAATTTGTTGCTCGGCAATGCTGCGAACGGTTTGGGCGATTTCGTCGCCTTTGCCTGCGCCATCGGCATCCGGCATAATGACGGCATCGGTTTGGGTATGAATGCCTTTGTTGCGGGCGCTGACTGTGACTTTGGCTGAAATAACCCCGTTGAGGTTTTCAACTTCGCGGGTGAGGCGTTGTTGAATGTCGTTTGAGGCGACGCGCACCCGCCCACCGCTGGCATTGGTCACTTCTACGGTTTTTTGGTTGGGTTGGCGCAATTCAAGCCAAATCAGCAAACCCATCAGCCCTAAAAACAAAATTGCTGCGATGGTGCGGATGATTTGACGTAAGACCCATGTGGTTTCGCCAAATAAATTGTGACCAGTATCAGCCGCGCTATGCATAAATGCCAGCGTCCATGCTGGAAAGATAAGCGCAAATGCACCGACCAGCGCAATAATGATTAATCCGATTACGGCTAAAAAGCGGTTAAAAATGTTCATGTGATGGTTAAGATTGTATCAAGCGTTTTTAATGAATGGCCTCATGTTAAAGAATGATGCCCGATGTTTTAATCACCTAGCAGATGATAAAATCCACGATATTATCTAATGGCAGAACAAACTTTTCCAAACCAGTTTTTTGGTCTCGATGACCAAGCCCCGCCACAGCGATTGGGTATTGTGGTCGGTGGCTCATTGGCCGAAGGGCTGGATGTGAAACTTGACCGCGATACCTTGATCGAAGGCTTGGCTGTTGGCTCGTATGTGACCGTGCAAGGTCAAACCGAGCGCAAATTTTTTGGCTTAATCACCGACATTAAATTAGAGGCG
Organism: Thermoflexus hugenholtzii JAD2; assembly: GCA_945877855.1. Lineage (GTDB taxonomy): Bacteria > Chloroflexota > Anaerolineae > J036 > Brachytrichaceae > AQU-03. The sequence goes on from CAMDWA010000037.1 coordinate 11,774, forward strand.
GCTGATCGTAATATTCGCAACAACCCGCCAGCATTAGACAATAAATTGATGGCGCAGATTTATAGCGGCACGGCGGTATTTGGCGTATTGCATGTGCAACCTATGTTGACGCTTGAAAAAGATGGCAGTATGCGCCCAGTTAAAACGGTGCCAGCCCATTTCACCACCGTCTTTCGCGCTACTGCCGAAGAAGTGCGCCAAATTTTTGCCGGTGATGCCAGCGCCCAAACCGGCGAGGTCGAGAAATCATACCAAATTGGCAGTTCGCTCGAAGATGAAAAATTGGCGATTAATATTAATTTAGATAAATTAATGGAGCGCAGCACCGCGATTTTTGGGCGTAGCGGCACTGGTAAAACTTTTCTAACCGTGCCATTGTTGGCCAGCGCCATTAAGCAAGATGTGGCTTCGGCACTGATTTTTGATATGCACAATGATTATGGTTACACCTTAAAAGGGGATCGTAATCGCAGACTGAATGCGCTTAAGAAGATTCCAGCGATTGCGCGTAAGGTCATTATTGTGACGTTAGATGAGAAATCATCACGCACCCGTGGTAGTACCCCCGAATTTGCCATGCAAATTGGCTATGATCAAATTACGCCCGAAGACCTTGAGTCGTTGAAGGCAGTGTTGGGGTTAAGCGATGTGCAAACCAACGCTTTATTTACACTCAAACATCGTTTCCCGCATGATTGGCTAAAAAAATTGATGGCAGATGAGGCTGATGATGAGATTCAAGCCTTATTTGATGGCAATAAGATCACCGAAAGCACCTACTACGCCATTCAACGCAAGCTAGGCCGTTTGTTGCACAAGATGGACTTTTTGCGCGAGCGGGCGGCTGATAATTATGCTGAGCGAATTTTGGGTTATTTGGCACGCGGCGAAAGCGTGGTAGTTGAATTTGGGCGTTATGGCAATGATTTGCCAGCCTATGTGTTTGTGGCTAATTTTTTAACGCGGCGTATTCATGAGCGTTATGTCGATTTGAAAGAGGCATTTGAAGGCGGCAGTGGGGTTGACCCGCGTCGTTTGGTGATTGTGATCGAAGAGGCCCATAAATTTCTTGAGCCGGATGTGGTGCAACACACGATTTTTGGTGTCATTGCACGCGAATTGCGCAAATATAACGTGACATTGATGATTGTTGACCAACGCCCCAGCCAAATTGACAGCGAAGTGATGTCGCAGATTGGCACGCGCATCACCTGTGCCTTAAGTGATGAGCGCGATATTAACGCCGTGTTTACCGGCATTCACGGGGCGCAACAATTGCGCAGTGTGTTGGCCGCGCTCGACAGCAAGCAACAAGCCTTGCTGATGGGTCATGCTGTGCCGATGCCGGTTGTGGTGAAAACCATCGATTATGAGGCCTCCATTGCCGCCTTGATGGTTGATGCGCTTGTGCTGGCTGACCCTGTAAAGCGTAAAAATTGGCGCGGTGATGACGATGAGGGGCTGATATGAAGCGTGTATTGATGGCGACACTGGCCTTGTGGTTGTGCGCTTGTGCTGCCCCAGCCGCCCCAAAAACTGCCACAAGTTTGCCGCCAACACTTGTGCCAAGCGCAACCGTGGCGCAAAGTAATGTGGCTTTGGCAGCGACTGTATTGCCCACCTTGCCCCCAATTGTGCTGCCGACGGTGGCTGCGCCAACGGTGATTGTTCCCACTTTGACCTCAACGAGCGCCCCATCTGCCACAGCGCTGCCAACGTTAGCCCCAACCGCAACACGCTTGCCGCCAACAGTCACCCCGACGATGGTTGTTGTATCAGCAACTGCAACGAGTGTGCCCCCTTTGCCAACTGCGACCGCACTGCCAACCGCAGCCCCGCTACCTACCGTAACGCCATTGCCGCTCAAGCCGATAAATACTGTGGCTGCAACTACCCCAACGACAACGCCGCCAACGGCGACGAATGTGCCAGCCACAACGGGTTCAGGCACAAAACGGCGCATGGTGGCCTTGGTTTTTGGGCAATCGAACGCCGGTAATTATGGCGATATGCGCTATGCCTCGCGGGCGGGTGTGTTTAATTTGCGTTATGGCAACTTAACCGCTGCCGTAGACCCATTGCGCGGGGCGCAAGGCGAAGGCGGCAGCGTATGGACGCGCTTGGGCGATCAATTAATTGCCGCCAATATTTATGATGAAGTGGTGTTTGTGCCGGTGTCGTTTGGTGGCACTGAGATCGGGCAGTGGGTTCCTGAAATGCCGCTGTTTAAGCAAATTGAATCGGCGGTGAAGGATGTAAATCAGCGCGGCTGGCGGTTTACCCATTTGCTGTGGCATCATGGTGAATCGGATAACGCGCTGAAGATTGGCTATGCCGATTACCAATTGCGGTTCCGCAATATGTTGCGCGGCATCCGCGAATTGGGGGTCGATGCGCCGGTATTTGTTTCAGTGGCCTCACGTTGTGGGCAATATGGCCCCAACAATGATATTCAAGGGGCGCAAAGCAATTTGGTGAATCACGACCAACGTATTTGGGCTGGGCCAAATACTGACAACCTCGGCAACGAGTTTCGTCACGACACTTGTCATTTAAATGCGGCAGGGCAAAATGCGACCGCTAACATATGGCTGGCGATTTTGCGGGGCTATGAAGGGCGTTAGTGTTATTTGTCAAGGTGGCGTGTTAGCCACAGGTCAATATCGCTCAAGCTTTCTTCGCTAATGGTGTGCCCCATCTCGTATTCATGATACTCAAGCGGCACATTGAGCGCCGAGAGTATTTTCTGGCTATTACGCCCATGATGAATGGGTAATACGGTATCTTCAGTGCCGTGTGCCATGATAATCGGTAGCTGTTGTAGGTCGAGCGCGGCGCTGGCTGTGGGTCGCCATTCGGGCAAAACACTGCCGCTCATTAATACCGCCCCGGCCAATAATTCGGGGCGGGTTAGGGCAACATAGGCGCTCATCATTGCGCCTTGGCTAAAACCCATTAAATAAACCCGTTTGGGGTTGGTGTTATAGGTTTGCCCCACTTCGCCGATAAATTCGGCAATGCTGACGCGGCTGCTGTCGGCCTGCTGCATATTGCGCCCAACCACTTGACCTTGCGGGGAGAATTGCAGTTCAAACCATGCATAGCTGCCAACCCCCAAGGTATAGGGGGCACGGGCGCTAATAATGGTGAAGCGCGGGTCGAGATAGGGTGCAAGCCCTATTAGGTCAGCCTCATTGCTGCCGAAGCCGTGTAACATTAACAACAATGGGGCGGCTTGTTCTGTAAGGGTGCTGCGGCGGATGCGATGCGTTAGTTTCATAGGTATTAAGGCTGTGGTTTGGCTGTTACGGTGGGTAAAGGAATGGGTGTGCTGCTTGGTTTTACTGTGGGGGGCACAGAGGTGTTGGTTGGCCCAACTGGCACTGCGGTTGCAGTGGGCGGCGTGATGGCGGTTGGTGCAATGGTTGGTTGTGCTGTGGCGGTGGCTGGTGATATTGTTGCAACGGCGGTTGTTGGCAAAACAGTTGGCACGGCTGTCGATGTTCTTGTCGGCGGCAGTGGCGTAATTGTGCTGCTGGGCACAATGGTTGTGGCGGTTGGGGCGGCAACGGTGGCCGAAGGCGGTGGCGGGGTGTTGCTTGGCGCAGTCGTCACGATTGGTATGGCGGTTGGTGGCGAGACTGGAATTGCGGTAGCTGGCAATCGGGTGGGTGGAATGGTTGGTTGATTTGGAATTGTCCCAAACGTAGCGGTTGGTAGTAGGGTTGGGCGCGGTGGCGTAAAGGTCAAGGTTGGCATCGGTGTGATCGTGGCAGTTGGGGTTGGCACAGGCTGGTCACGACGAATGACATATAGCCCAATGCCAACCAAATAGCATGGGATGGTAAGCAAAATGATGCCGATGAGCAAACTAAACAGCGCTCGTTTTCTTGATAGCCGACGTGATAATTCTTGCATGTATTTCTATAATTCGGATGTATTATAAAGACAATAGGAAATTACAAATCGTCAATTCATCATTTGTAATTTGCAATTAAAAAAATGGCAGTCGCAAGTATTATTTCAGCCTTTGGTTTAGCTGGTTCGGCGGGGTTAAATGCTTATATCCCATTGTTTATTGTGGCGGTGTTGGGGCGAATGGGGGTGATTACCCTCACGCAGCCTTATGATGTGATCACCAGTTGGTGGGCAATTGGGGCGTTGGTGGTGTTGGGTTTGATCGAATTTGTGGTAGATAAAGTGCCGGGTGCTGATCATGTGAATGACATCATTCAAACGTTTATTCGCCCAGCCGCAGGCGCGGTGTTGTTTGCTGCCAACAGCGGCGTGATTGGCGAGGCCAGCCCAACTTTGGCTTTAATTGCTGGCTTAATTATGGCAACTGGGGTTCATGCGACCAAAGCCGTGGCTCGACCCGTTGTGACTACGACGACCATGGGCGTTGGCACACCTGTTATCAGCTTTTTAGAAGATGTCACATCGACAATTGCGTCATTATTGGCTATTTTCTTGCCTGCCATTTTCTTGTTGTTTGTTGTGTTTGTTAGTTACGTGTTTTATCGTTTATGGCGACGTGCTCGTCGATCCAAGCAACAAAATGCGCTGGGTGAGGCATAAAACGCATACAATAGCGTTTCTATAATGAATGAAATTTTAAAGGCCCTACAAGGCGGGTTGATTGTCTCATGCCAAGCAAATGAAGAGAACCCAATGTATGGCCCATATTTTATGGGTGCTTTTGCCGCAGCGGCTGAGATGGGTGGGGCTGTTGGTTTTCGGGCCAATGGCCCGGCAGACGTAAGCGCCATTCGCCAAATAACCCAGCGTCCAATTATTGGCATTTATAAGCAACGCGAAACATGGCCAGTTTATATTACCCCCACGTTACAAGCGGCACGAGATGTGGTGACCGCAGGTGCAAATATTGTGGCGTTGGATGCCACACATCAAGCGCGTAAAGGTGGCTTATCGCCCGAAGCGCTGATTGACCAGATTAAGCGCGAGTTGGGGTGTTTGGTGATGGCCGATATTGACACGCTGGATGAAGGCTTGATGGCAGTGGCGGCGGGGGCCGATATTGTGGCGACCACCATGTCGGGTTATACCCATCGCACACGGCATGTCAGCCATCATGGTCCAGACTTGATCTTATTGCGCGAATTGGCACAACGCACCGCAACGCCAGTAATTTGCGAAGGGCGTGTTCATACGCCAGAGCAGTTGGCCGCTGCGTTTGAGGCGGGTGCATTTGCAGTCGTGGTTGGTACGGCGATCACAAATCCTACCGAGGTGACTAAAAAATTTATACGGTCAATTTCATCTGAATTGACAAGGTCACATTAGCTTGATTTCGCTCTATTCCCCTCAGCCATAGGTTGAGGGGAATAGAGCGAAATTGTCAAACTATATTGAGCGCAGTATCGTTGGCTTGGTTAATTTACCCGCGACCATAATAGCCCCAACCAAGCCTGCCATCAGCCATGCAGCCGATGAAACCATTCCGCTGTCGGCTTGTTTGATCGCGATGCCGATAAAGGCCCAGATTAACACTAATTGATAAGCGATGTCGCGGCGTGTAAAACTAATGGCAGCCGCAATAACAAGCCCAGCCACAAGCATAATGACAGCCCATATGTCTGGGCTAATGCCCCAGCCATTCCATTTGAGATAGTCTAACGTGCTTGTGATATTGGCGATGGTTGCTACTGTTACCCAGCCAAGGTAAATGCTAAAAGTCAGGTTGACAAACCATTTTTCCCTACTGGTAGTTGGGCTGAGGCCAATATTGAGCCGCCAATAGATTACGATTAAAGAGATTAGCAGCACAAACATGGCGACTAGGGTTAAAACAAAATAGCCATAATGCCACAAAAAGATCCAAGTGCTATTTGCAATGCAACTGATGACAAATGGATTGCTGATACGACGCATACGCGGGTTATTGGCTTGATCAGGCCAAGCTTGAAATATGGCGAAAGCGATTAACCCAAGATAAATAACGCCCCAAATTGAAAACACATAACCGGCTGGCACAAAAAATACCTTGAAATTATCTGAAATTTGGCCTGTATTTAGCCCGTTAAATGGCACAATATTGGCTAAGGCATTGATTGTGATAGTAATAACGACAGCTAAAACGGTAATGATCTGGCGCAACTTGTCGTTAGGGCGATTTAATCTTGCTTGCATGAAAAACAACCTTTTGATATTGACACTAAGTGAAGGATGGACGAAAATGGCTTTTTGTCCATCCTTTGTTTAATGTTTTTGATTTTGCATAAGCAAATGATTAGAATATGAGTGCACGGTTGTTTTTTGCTTGGAGGTGTTGTGTCGAGTTTTACAACGATTTTTGCATTTGCACACTATCGAGCCAGCGGTCAAATTTGAAGCCGATATTGCGGAAGGTGCCGACATGCTCGAACCCTAATGCTTGGTGTAGGCGAATTGAGGCTAGGTTTTGCGAATCACCAATGACGGCGATGACTTGACGATAGCCTTTGGCACGGCAGGCTTCGAGCAGTGCCGCTAATAATTGCTTGCCGATGCCGCTATGTTGTAGGCTGGGGTCTACATAAATCGAATCTTCGACGGTGAAGCGATAGCCGGGGCGAGGGCGATAACTGCTGGCATAGCTGTAACCGATGGTGCGTCCATCATACTCGCCAACCAAATAAGGGTAGCCAGCATCTAAAACCCTCTGCACTCGCTGTTGCATTTCATTAAAATCAGGGGCTTCTAGCTCCCAAGAGGCTGTGCCATGCAACACCGAATGGGAATAGATGCGATGGATGGTTGGAATATCGCTAGCGTTGACGGGGCGAATGGTGATATTGATCATTGCAATTTTAAGATTAAATGATGCACCTGATTGACATGATCGACAAAATGATCGGCGTCATTGCTGGGTGGGCAATCAACTAAAACCGTTGTCATGCCCATTGCCTTGGCCGTGCGTGTATTTGCCGCTGAGTCTTCGACCAACATTGCCTTATTCGGTGCAATACCGCCCATCATGTTTAAGGCCAATTCATAAGCAGTGGGCCAAGGCTTATTCACAAAGTTGAGGGCTTTGATATCGATAATTTTTTCAAAGCAATCGTGTATTTTGAGGTGATGTAACACGCGCTCGGCATGTTCGATATTCGAATTTGTTAAAACCGCCTTTCGCATAGGCATATTGATTAGCATTTGACGAACCGAGTAATCTGGAATCATCGAATCAAGCGGAAAGTCATGCACAAAACGAAAAAATTCATCTTGGTCAAATGGCACTTTTTCTTCCATCATGCCGCGCAAGGCTGTGCCATATTGATCGCGCCAGCGTTTGCGAATGGCTTGTGCTTGGTCGGGTGGGTAACCTAAAACTTCTGTCACCCAACGGCTAATGTTGATGCTAATTTGCTGCATGAACCCTGAGCTTTTGGGGTAAAGCGTATCATCGAGATCGAAAAAGACAACTTCAAACATGTCGAGATTGTAATCACAAATTTGTGCATAATACAAGCCTTGGCAGAATTATTACCCGACGATGTTTACGCCGCACGCACTCCGAAAAAAAGGATAGCTTCTTCGTTGTTATGCTTTGATGATGTCGCACGTATTCTGATCGTTAAACCCACTTATCGCGCCGACTGGTTATTGCCGGGGGGCATTACTGAAAAAGATGAGGCCCCTGCAACGACGGCCTTGCGCGAAGCGAGCGAAGAGCTTGGCATAGTCATTAAGCCATTACGTTTATTGTGTGTAATGTGGCAAATAAAAACCCGTTTGCCGGGCGATAGTCTTAATTTTATTTTTGAAGGCGGCGTGTTAGATGCAACACAAATTGCTCAAATTCAATTGCCAGCCGATGAATTAAGCGAATATCGTTTTGTGTCTTTTGAGGTGGCTGCGCTGTTGTTACCGAGCGTGTTAGTAACGGGTGTTAAGGCTGCACTTCGAGCATTAAATTTGGGGCAACCCATTTATGTGGAAGAAGAGAGGTTTTTTTAAGATGACCAATATACTCTCATTGGGTGAATTTGCGGCAACGTTGCCGCGCAAAGTGATTGCTTCAGGTGCGTTATTTACAAATGCTGATGGGTATATTCTTATTGTTAAACCTACCTATCGAGATTATTGGCTCATTCCGGGCGGGATGGTCGATGCCGATGAAGCCCCATGTGCCGCTTGTATTCGTGAAGTGCGCGAAGAAATTTCGCTTGAAATCGCGCCAGACCGTTTGTTGTGTGTCGATTGGCATTTTAGAGGAGATCGTTTACCGGCTGATCTTATTCACTTTATTTGGTTTGGGGGTTGCTTATCGGTAGAAGAAATTGCCCAAATTAAATTACCGATTGATGAGATTAGCGCCTACAAGTTTGTGCTAGCCGACGAAGCCTTGGCACTATTGCCAAAGGTATTAGGCCGTTGTGTGCGGGTGGCATTGCTGGGGCTTGAGCGCGGGCAATTGTTATATTCAGAAAATGGTGAGCCGCTTTAAGCCGCAAAAGTAAAAATGGAGAAACAGCTTATGACTAAAACTACAAACCTTAAAATTTTGATTGCTGCCGATATGGAAGGCATTTCTGGGATTACGCATTGGGATCAAGTGACACCGGGTCATGCTGAATACCTGAGCCGAGGCCGTCAGTTGATGACAGGTGACGTAAATGCTGCGATTGCTGGGCTTGCCGAAGGCGGTGCCACCGAGTTTGTGGTAAGCGATGGGCATTGGAATGCTAGCAATATTTTGATCGAGTCACTCGATGCGCGTGCCCGTTTAAATTTTGGTTCACCGTCGCCGCGTGCCATGATGCAAGGCATTGATCAGCAACCGACCGCATTGGTGATGGTTGGATATCATGCTATGGCTGGCACGGCTTTTGCGAACCTTGATCATACTTGGTCTGATAGCCGTATTCATCATGTTTATTTAAATGATCGACGTATTGGTGAAATTGGCTTGAATGGCGCATTGGCGGGTTATTATGGTGTGCCTGTCATTGCAATTACGGGCGATCAATCGGCTTGTGCTGAAGCCCGCGATTTTTTTGGCGAGACACTTGAGGTTGGGGTGGTGAAAACAGCGACTGGCCAATTTGCCGCTGAATGTTTGTCTCTCGTTGAATCTCGTCAACGTATTCATAATGCCATGCTACACGCCATGCAGAAACTCAAGCAAGGTTTGTCACCTGAACTGTATTTGGTTGGGCAACCTGTGCGCTTGGCGGTTGAATTTGTTTATAGCCGCCATGCTGATCGTGCCCACCTGATGCCCGGCACCGAGCGGATGAGCGGAACCCGAATCGAATATGTTGCGGCTGATATGCCGACGGCTTATCGCGCATTTCGGGCGTTGTCGACTTTGGCGCGTGATTAGTGGGGCTGGGTGTATTTTCTCAATAAAATGGGGTAAATAAAAAAATTCGCCAAAATCACTGTTGCAGAGTGTTTGGAAAGGGCTTTGCTCGCTCTAAACACCCTGAGACAGTGATTTTGGCATTACGTCTTTTGGGAAACCTTTAATAGATGCGATTTAGTCGGAATCGATGAACGCGTTTTCGCCCTCATTTTCTTCTGATTCGGCTTGTGTTGATTCTGTAACGATTACAGGAGGAATGCCGGCTTCGCGCACAATTGCACGGGCAAAAATGAGATACCCAGTGTGGGCGATCATACGGTCACGCGGGCGCAGACGCTCGGCAATGGGTTTATAGCTGCGTGTAATGACTTCTTCGACTTCGATCAATCCGTAATCATGTTTGGCGAGTTCGAGCAAAATGGCTTGCACTTGATTGGTGGTTGGCACCAATGAGCCAAACCAGCCCCCATCTTTTAGCACTTTGCGGGCTGTGCCAACACAGGTTTCGGGCTGCAACATATCAAGAAAAACCGCATCGACTGGCTCATCAACCTTAAACCCCTCTGAGCCATCGCCGTGAATAAAGGTGACATAAGGGTCGAGGCCATATCGTGTCATATTGCGTTTGGTTAATGCAATAAAATCTTCGCGGATTTCTTGGCTATAAACATGCCCAGCCGGCATGACAGCCGTTGCTAATGCCATGGTCAGCCCCCCACTGCCGCAGCCGCTTTCTAACACCCGCACGCCGGGTTTGATATTCATCTTCATCATAATATGGGCGCTGTCTTTGGGGAAGATGACTTGTGAACTGCGTTTGATATGACGAATGAGGTCGCTGGTGCTAGGTTGGATGCATAAATAGGGATGGCCTGTTGAGCTATAGATTGTGCTGCCCCAAGGTCGCCCGATCATGGTATCGTGCAAAATAAACCCGTGATGGGTCTCGAATTTTTTACCGGTTTGAATGGTTACGACATGCACTTTCTCGCGCAGGTCGATCATCATGGCAATATCGCCGTGTTGTATGGTCATGCAGGGCTGGATTATGCATCACAAATGAATTTTCTAAAATAAATTTTTGTCGAAATCACGATTGCTGTGCGTTTGCCAACGACGGGACGGTAGATAATGGTTAGTGGTGAATTGTCAATGGTCAGTATGGAGAATCTGACTACTGACTACTTCTCTACTTCCTAAAAATCACAATTCTGTTTGAATTCGTGCCAGCCATATTATTGCTCACCCCCCAAATGTTCGACGTTTTAGTGAACCTTTGTTGATTGATCAAAATACCTTCACATTCAAAACCGGCTGCAAGCCCAAGCGGCAGCACGTGTTCATCTAGCCGCACGCTGCGGTTGCGCACTTCGCCTACCTCAAATGCTACCCATCCCCCAATTCGCGTGATGCGGTAAAGTTCATGAAACACGCGCTGCATCGTATTGCGCCATTCGCTAAGCGATTTTGCCATTGTGATCTGTTGGCCGATGCTTTGGGCATCGATCTCGTTAAACCAACAGCGTAGCCAATTGTCATTGGCGTATTGCACCACATCTAAAAAAGGCGGCGAGGTCACCGTTAATTGCACTGTGTCGTTTGCAATGCCCGCAGTTTGGGCGGCATCTCCGGTAAAAAATACTGCGGTTGCGGCTGCTGTATGTAGACGCGCGACATCGTCAGCGCTTAATTTGCCGAGCAATGCTTTTGATTTACGCAAAATTAATGCGCTAATATCACGGTAGGGTGGGGTTTGTTGGCGCTGTTGGTTGATTTTAATTTGGCGCTCTGCTGTAACCGCTTGGTTGGGGGGCAGGGTATAAACCGAAAAGAACCCGGGTGAATGGCCGGTGAGCCGATTTGTTGCCACCATGCGAATCCAGCGATCACAATCATCTTCATTATTCTCATTGTGCTTTTGGGTTAAATAATTGCGTAGCCTGTGAATTTCAGCCTCGGTATCGGAATGGTAGAACATGGGAAATTGAAGTTGCGTAGATGTAAATTGTGGCTGGTTTGTTTTTAACGCTGCAAGCCGCGATTTTAACGCTTCGATTTCTGGGGGCGAAAGGCGAGGCTGGGTAAGTATATGGCTGAGCGGGTTGACATCGTTGGCAATAACCCGCCGACCCAGCAACCCTGCTTCGATTGCCGTTGTGCCGCGCCCGCTAAATGGATCATAGACGATGTCATTGGGTTGGGTTAACCGCTCAATAAAAAAACGCGGTAGTTGTGGCTTAAAGCAAGCACGATAAGCTACTTCGTGTAATGGGTTTGCTTGGCGTTGTCGGGCTGTCCAAAATTCTGCACTGATGCGTGCTACCGATTGCCCCGCGATTTCGATGTATTCGGCTTGCGCCGTTTCATTGGCAAATAATTCGGCAAGTTGAGAATTGGGTCGCAATATGTCTTTATTTTGCCAGAGTTATTTTGTGTCAACCCGTTCAAATACCAAAAAGCGGTAATCGATGATGCCCATTTTTAAGCAATGTTGTAATGCCAAACTCCCGACCATGCTGGGGATAATTTCGTGTTTAAAGGGTAGGGCTTGCGCAATTTTGATGATGCTTGAGGCTAATCGGTGCGGTAGTGTGCGTAGCCGCAATAGATGTGTAAACGTATCATTTTTAATGAGGCGTAACCCAACCGATTGGGCTTGTTTCACAATGCTATCAACTGTGTGAATATTTGGCACGCGCCAACCTGTTTTGTAGGCATCTAACCAAAAGGCATGTTGATCATTAGCGGGTGGGGCGTTTAGAAAATCATCGCAAATAACCCAGCGCCCGCCCGGGCGTAATAAACGCGCGACTTCATTTAAATAAGGGGCGGCTTCAGGGGCGTGACAAAAGGCTTCAATAGAATAGGCAACATCTAGGCCAGCGCATAATGGCACATGAAAAAAATCACCCTCCAAAAAAGTGATATTTCGCATAGGCATATTTTTATTCTGTTCATTTGCTAGTTTTGCTTGACTAGGGCTAATGGTCAAACCAATACCAATAAACGGCGAATTAAAAAATTGGGCCAAATAAAACAAACTGCCCCCTAATCCACAACCCAAATCCGCAATTTTTAATGTTGGCGTATCTTGTGCAAGTGGGTGAATCGCTTCGACCAATTGCGTATTTGAATAATTAATCGCCTCTTGAAAGGTCTTTACGCCATTCGCCCAAACCGCCCGATGAATAGCGTAAGACGAGGCCCCGCCAAGCCGAAAAAATAGATTGGTGTTTTGCTCATAATATCGGCGTACAATGCGCGTGTGAGCACCGTTTTGCCGACTTCCAGTGTCTATTTGGACGAACTGATTCGCATTAACTTGAGTGATTTCTTCGAATCTTTGGGGTTGGCTCATTTTAGGCGTAGCCGTGCAGTGTTTGAGCCATTACTACGGCCAATTGCACGTCGTTTTGCTGAGCAAATTGTAACATTTGATGAGCAGGTGGGGGCGTTAGGTTTGATGGGTGGCTCGAAGTGGCTGATGCGTCAATTTACCAATGGCTTGTTGGTGTCTGGGGTTGAGCACGTGCCCGCAAAAGGACCGGTGTTAATCGCATCAAACCACCCGGGCATGGCTGATACGATTGCATTATTTTCGAGTATTCAGCGCAGCGATTTAAAAATTGTGGCTGCGGTACGCCCGTTTTTGCGTTCGTTGCCCAATGTATCACAACACCTTATTTATGTTTCAGACGATACAAGTGATCGAATTCGGGTGGTGCGTGAAGCAACGGCGCATCTTAGGCGGGGTGGGGCGATCTTAACTTTTCCGGCAGGTAAAATTGAACCAGACCCAGAGGTGTTGCCGGGCGCAGTTGCATCACTTGAAACATGGGGCGAAAGTATTGGCGTATTTATGCGGCTGGCCCCACAAACACAGTTGTTGCCAACGATTGTGCGCGGTGTTGTATCGGCAGGCGCATTACGAAACCCATTGACCCATTTACGACGCAGTCGTTATGACCGTGAGCGTATGGCTGCGGGTTTGCAAATTATGTTTCCGCGATATCAGAATAATGTCGTTAAAATAACGTTTGCGCCACCTATTACACTAACAAAAGCACCAGCCAATGACGTGTCATCTGTCGCTCATTTGCTGACAGCCAGTGCCCGCCATTTGATTGAATCACCACCTAGTGTATTTGATCCGATCTTGTAATTATTCTGATACAACTAATTTGCCATTTTTAGCAAAAATTGTCGAATAGTTTGGGCGGTTTGTGCCCAGGTTGGGTGTTGTTCAAAATGTTTGCGGGCAGCAACACGCATGGCTTGTAACCGTGTTTTATTGTTTAACAAGGTTTGTAAACGCATGGCAAGCGCCGATGGGTTTTCGGGTGGCACCAAAAAGCCATTTTCACCTGTGTTGATAATTTCGTGGGCCGCCCCAGCGCTGCTTGCAATGACGGGTAAGCCAAAGCTCATTGCTTCGAGGTAAACAATGCCAAATCCTTCGTATTGAGACGGTAGCACAAATAGATCATGGGTTGCATATTGACGTGCTAAAGTTGCGTCATCTACTGCGCCTAACCAAGTAATATTTTGAGATAGTTTTAGCTGATTTGCTAATTCTAACATTTGTTTCGCATAGGCAATATTTTTATTATCATCACCAACAACAGATAGATGCCAACAAAACCTATCTTTGCTACTCAACTGACATAATGCCGCTAAAAGAACATGTAAACCCTTACGCGAATCAAGATTACCTACAAACAAAATACGCAACAAATCATCATCCTTTATGACCTTCGACAAATCATCTTGCAAATATTCCCATTCTGAAAAACGATCACCACCCGGATAAGCCAAAACATATGGATGCTTATTCCCCACCAGTTGTGTCACCGTATTACGTGTCGTTGCGCTATTAAAAATAAACCCATCAACATCTTGTAAATAAGCTCGTTCAACCCAACGATAAGCCATATTTAACAACCCAGATCGTTGCTCACTACAACGCAAATGATGCACAATGCTGATGACTGGACATGACTTAAGCATCTTTTTTCGCCGACGATTGGCAAAAAATAAAGATGAATGGTTCAATTCATCTTGCAACAAAATATCGTAAGGCTCTGATATTTGCTTTATAAAACCAGTATCAAAATTTTGAGCAAGGTGACGCACATAGTTTTGCCAAGGCTGAGAAATAATATCGACTTGATCGCCACATGCACGTAGATATTCAACTAACTTACGATCATACAAATAGCCTCCCGAAATTGTATCGAGATCGCCATAAATCACTAAACCGATACGCATCAAAGCCCCTATGCTTTTAGATCAAGCCAATAAGATGCCCATGCAATGTCGTTTTCCCATAATTTTATGGTGATGGCACTAAGATTCGGCGCATGAAGCTGAGAAGCAAACGAAGTGCATAGAATACGTGAGAAATGCTCAATACTTGGGTTTAACCCAGCAAATTCGGGTAAATCATTTAAAAGCTGATCACGATAATGCGCAACCAAGCCATTCAATATGCGTTCAATATCAACAATATCGGTTAAATAACCGTGTTTGTCTAATTGTACGCCACTTAATTGCACCTCAATGACATAATGATGCGAATGTTTGAAATTTTCTGCGCCCCAGTCGCCCCCAATTAAAAAGTGTTGGGCTACAAAATCGCGTTTAACTGCTACGGTATACATTTTGCTAGTATATCAATAGTATTTGCAAGCTGTGTTGTGGCTGTTGATCTAGTAAGTGGTAAGCGTGAGCCGCTTGTGCAAAAGTAAAACGATGTGATATAAGTTGGGCCGGCTTAATCTTTTCAATCATATGCCATGCTAAATCAAGTCGTCTTTGCTTGCTCCAGCGCCCCGACAATTCTGGTGAAAGACTGCTTACTTGACTGCTAATTAGTTGAATACGGCTACGATGAAAACGCCCACCAAGATCAATTGCGGCGCGTTTTTTGCCATACCATGACCCAATCATCACACGTCCGCTAAAACCAGTAAGGCCAATTGCTATATCGAGTGCCGCTGGTGCGCCGGTGAGTTCATATGCCAAATCGGCGAACGCTGAATACGATTTCAGCCGATCATCTGATGGATCAAAACTAGCATGAGCACCCATTTGCAAAGAGATGGTGCGGCGTTGGATAATTCTGTCAATGGTGATTAGCGAATGAGGCGACATTTGGGCGAGTAGGGCAGTGGTAAGTAAACCAACCACACCTTGCCCGAGCACAACAATATTGTCACCTATACGTGGATGCCCGTCCAATACAAAATTAACCGCAGTTTCCATATTGGGCAAAAATACGGCATCTTCAGACGAAATATTATCGTTTACAACTTGTAAACTGGCAATATCGGCGATAAACTCGGTTTCATGCGGGTTAAACGCAAAAACCCGCTTGCCTAACCAGCCAACATCAACATTTGGCCCTAACTCGACAATTTGCCCGATTGCTGAATAACCATATTTGAGCGGAAATGTCAGCCCACCACTCAGGGCAGACAGAGTCGCGTCTGCCTCCATTTCTTCGGGGGCCTCACCACGATAAATTAACAACTCGGTGCCCGGGCTAATGGCAGATAAAGTTGTTTGGACACGCACTTGGTCGTTTAGCAGCACCGAGCAATTGTTTTCACGGATCTCAATTTGACGCGGGGCGGTAAAGTAAAGTGATTGACGGGTTAGGTTTCCCATAAAAGTTTGGCAGTTACGACAATATCTGACCCAAAAACTTGATATTTGGGGGTTATAAATTGGGGTAAATGAGATAAAGGGGTTGTAAGCGCTGCAAGCCCAGTGAGAAAACCCGGTGTAATCGTGATCACGACCTCATCCACTAAACCGGCCCGTAAAAAAGCTTGAATTATTTTGGCACCCCCCTCAACCATTAATGATCGAATCCCTTTTGTGTAACAAACATGCAATATTTCGCTTAGATCAATATGCTTTGTTTCACCTTCGTTCACCATAAATACATGTACCCCCGCTGCTTCAAGTGATACTTTGGTGGCTGCTTGCACATTTGTGCTGCAAAACACCCAAACAGGGTGGGTGGGCGATTGAATGAGTGCAGACTGTAAGGGTATACGCAAATGCGAATCGAGCACAATCGGTTGTGGGCTGGGGCCTTCGACCAAGCGAACATTTAAGCGTGGGTTGTCGGCAATTACAGTGCCAACACCAACTAAAATAGCATCGTGTTGGGCGCGTAATTGGTGCGTCATTTTCATGGCCTCAGGGCCACTTAATAGGGTGCGTTGCCCGGGTGCAGCCGCAATACACCCATCTAAACTTTGGGCATAGCTAAGCGTAATCCGAGGTCGATTCATGATCAGTCATGATGATGTCCATTGCTAATAAGTGAAGCTGCTGGCGCAACAAATGGTAAGGTTAACAAATGATTCATACGTTGGGCCTTGGTGCGCATATAGTTAGCGCTGTCGGGGTGAATGGGGGTTTCAATTGATACCCGTTCTGACACAACAACCCCTAATTGGCGTAAGCTATCTAATTTAAGCGGGTTATTTGTCAATAATCGGATAGACTGCACCCCCCAATCTTGTAGGATGAGCGGCGCAATGCTATATTCACGTTCATCGGCTTGATGCCCTAACATCAGATTGGCCTCAACCGTGTCATAACCTTGATCTTGCAAATTATAGGCACGCAGCTTTTCTAATAACCCAATACCACGCCCTTCTTGACGCAAATAAATGATGATCCCTGCACCTTCATTGGCAATCATTTGCATAGATGTATCTAGTTGTTGCCCGCAATCACAACGCTGTGATCCAAGCACATCACCCGTAAAACATTCAGAATGCATTCGGGTTAAAACATTCGATTTTTGGGCAATATTCCCAAATACAAAGGCCAAATGCTCTTTTCGATCATGATTATTATGATATAAACACAATTGAAAATCGCCATATACAGTTGGAATGTTTGCACAAGCCATTCGAGAGATGGTAAGTGTTGGGCCGTTTGTTTGGGTCATAATGCACAACGTATTGAGTGGACAATCATCATGTTATTAGTTCATGATTTATAACACAATTTGCTTGGTAAATAGATGTTTATTCTTTTCAATTACTCAGAAATTATCCATTTGCCATGCCTTGCCACACAATAATTTTATGATTTAAGATGCAACCACAAAACAACAAGCAAAATAATTTCAATCAGTTTATCAATTACGGCCAATGAGTCACCAAAATTGCCACTAAGCGCAAACCAAGCCAAAATAGTAATAGCCGTAAACCCCATAAAAGCATAATGAATTAATGTGCTGCGGCCACGCGCAAATGAAAGATTCCCAAACATGGCTGCCAATAGGGCTAAATAACCTAAACCATTTAATGTAAAAGCGATATCAAGCCGGCTAAGTCGAATATTTAGATATAAATGAATCAATGCCGTTGCCAAGCCGAGAATGAAGATGAGGGATTTTAATGTGTTTTTGCTCATATAGTGACGCTAAGTATAGCGTATATATGGCGATGCGTTTAGTATCAAACTGATCGTTTATATTTTAGCCAAGCCGCATGTGCGGTAAGCTCAGCTACCCCGGGGCGGGAGAAAATCACATCATAATCTGGGCCAATATCACCGCGAATATCATTCGTATCCCATTCTGGGATGACAAAATGTTGGGTGTCAAGCATTTTAGCCACAAAAGTATGAGTGCTGCCAATATAAATAAATGATCTTTGGTCAGACAATAACGAGGCACTGAGTTGCGAGTGCGCTTCTTCGCCTTCCCATCGGCTATGAATTGTAACCGTGTTGCCCCATTGTTGAATCTCCCAGATATGGGCTGGCGATGGTTTGAAATGGGGATATTCACTATTGCCTTGTGTTTCTCCAATCCACGTGCCAACAAAATTCCAAACTGCATTGCTCATGTTAATCTTAGAAGCTGCCCAACTCCCCTCCGAAGTTGGGCAGCTACCGGCAATGCTTTGGGGCATCGCCTCTCCTCCTCTGGATGCAGCTTAGTGTAATGATGTGCTAAGACACTATGCGACACAAGACTGACATTTGTAACCCCAATAACCTGTCGTTATTTCAGCCCTTCGACAGAAATTGCATATTCGGCTACTTTGCTGGCAGAAACAAGCGTCACTTCAAAAGAAATTTGAGAATTTGCCGGAACATTGCCATCGGCTAAAGGCACATTGCGAAAACCAATCACCCGTTTTTGGTCATCATAAGTAGTGACAATGACCCGTGCATTACGTGCATTAACCGTATCACGATTCACGACATCGCCTGTTATTTTGAATTGCGTATTATCCAAAGCCGATCCTTCTTTGCGGGTGATTTCCATTTTTGCAAAACGTGCGGTCGTGTCAATTGCTTCACCCCGCATAGGACGCACCGTAAAGCGTGAAAATGTAGGTGGTGGCTCGGTAAATAAAACTCGAAAAGGTGAAGTTTGGCCAGGCCCAATGATATCTAGGGCAACAAAGAAAATAGCTGAGGTAAGCACTTTATTGGCATCATCAAACAATGTAATTTGTAATTGCACATTATTCAGTGCACTCGGTCCCGGGTTAAACACTTCCCCCAAACATTCTAAGCTGCCAGCCGCCGTTCGATAGACATTTACCCCTCGTGTGGTATAGGCTGATGGGGTAGGTGAGGGCAATAATTGACCGGCGCTCCCGCCACCTGTCGAGCGGCCAATCCCTGCCGATGGAATAATAAGGCGTTGCCCCACTTGAATACGCCCGGGTTCTAGGCCGGGGTTGGCTACAATTAAGTCTGCTACGCTTACCCCAAATCGATTTGCAATTGGAATAAGTGTCTCACCATCTTGAATGTTATATAAGGTTGGGGTAGGGGTTGGACCCGGGTCACGCTGTGTGTTGACAACAATACTACCGCTACCACTGATTGTTGCCGTCGGGCGTGGGGTAAGCGTTGCACGAGGCGTAGGCAATAACGGGGTTGTTAACACTATCGCAGTTGGTGTAGCTGTTGTTTGGGTTGTGCAGGCTGTAATTAACCCACAACCAATGCTTGCTAAAATGATCAAAAAAAATTTGCGCGTCACATCGCAGAATTATAGTTGAGGCAACTTTAATCAACATGACAAAATACTAGCAAAACAGCTGATCATGTATTAAGGAATACATTGCATAATAACAACTCGATATTCATCGGTCAACCAACACCACATCTTTAAACAATGTGAGCAATTTAAAGGATTTAAAACTATGAAACCAAAATTTATCATTGGTATTGGGTTAATTGCTGCGGCGATGATTGCCGTTATTACTTTTGCAATCCTTGGCAATGCAAATCTCGAAGTAACGGTCAACGATTTATTCGCCCGCGCAGCCACCAATCGTGAAATCACACAACGCCCAATTAAAGTTAGCGGCATTGTGGTTGGCGATAGCATTCAATATGACCCCACGACATTGCATATCGAGTTCGATGTCGTTAATTCACATAATGATTTGGTGAACAATTTGAGCCAAGCCAAACGCCTTCGTGTAATTTACAAGGGCACCAAGCCCGACACATTGCTTCATGAGTCTGAAGCCATTATTACCGGCAAACTGGCTGAGGATGGTAAATTTTATGCGGCAAATTCACAAGATGCCCTTTTATTACGCTGCCCTAGCAAATATGTCGAAGAAAAAAAATAAGCTATGGGTTTATTACTTATCATCTGCAATTCATAACTTATGTTAACTGACCTTGGCTACTATGCCGTCTTCATTGCACTTGTTGCTTGTGTCTATGCTTCGATCATTTCGATGTGGGGGGTGCGTGTCAATGATGATCGTTTTGTGCAAAGCGGGCGCACCGCAGCCTCACTCACCTTTCCACTCATGTTAATGGGGTGTGTTGGCCTATGGGTGGCATTGCTCAATCATGATTTTGGGGTGAAATATGTTGCCGATGTATCGAGTTTGGCAACCCCTACTTTTTTTCGCATTACGGCATTATGGGGCTCACAAAATGGCTCATTGTTATTTTGGAGCCTTATCATGTCGTGCTTTATGTTTTTTGCGATGGCACGCGAATGGGAAGGCGATAAAGCGTTATTACCCTATGTCACCACAACCATGTGTGTTATTTTGGGCTTCTTTATTGCTATCAATTTGTTTGTTGCCAATCCTTTTGTTCGTTACGATTTCCCACCGCTTGATGGACGTGGGCTAAACCCATTATTACGACACCCCGGCATGATCATTCACCCGCCCGTGCTATATGCGGGTTTTACAGGCTTTATTGTGCCATTTGCCTTTTGCATCGCATCTTTGGCCACGCGCCGCACTGATAATTTGTGGCTTATTTCATCACGCCGTTGGACATTGGTCGGTT
>CAMDWA010000038.1 GCA_945877855.1 Thermoflexus hugenholtzii JAD2
AGATAAAGCAATCATGATAATATCATTAAAGCTGTGCGTTATATTTCGTTGATCACGTGGATCAACCAATTGTTTAATGTGAGTTTGTATATTAATTTTAGAATTTTATATTCAGCAAAATGATATATCCCATAATGCGTTCGCCCTAAACATGGGCAGGTTTGGCATGAATTTTAAGGATTATAGCGAAGCAACAAATCACATCACCATCGGCAACCCCGTGCCGCTGTGATCAATGATCTCCAACCCGGTCGGCAACGCACGCAAGGGCAACGTATCGAGCGTGTAAAGCTTCGAGCCATCGGCGCGGGTTTCGGTTAATGTAAACCCCATGCGATCATACACATCCGCCACCATCGCATTTTTAGCCGTCGGAATATATTCACCAATGACGACATGACAAGCGCGGTCAAGCGCATGACGTTGCAATACGGCAATGGCAGTCTCATCGACCCGCCGCCCCAACACACGGCAGCTCATCAACCACGTGTCAATACGCATTTGCCCGGCGGCTTGCATCGCCACAATCACACTAATCAAGCCGTTATCGCCAAATTTGTCACGCAGGCGAATGGTTTGGGTATAAACATCGGGATCGTGCATCCATGCCTGCACTTGGGCCTCGGTGGCGCGGCGCGTGGTCAGGTTAAATTGATTGGTCTTGTTGATCAATTGCGTCACCCGCGCCAAATCGAGCACATCTACCTTGCGCAATTCGGCCTGCATCTCAAGGCAAGCCAGATACGCCTCAAGGTCGCCAGCATTTGCCAACGAGGCGCTCCGCCGCGCATTGTCACGGTATGCGTCGGCCCGCAAACGGTCTTCATTCGTCAGCGTCAGCGCCTCAAAATATAACCCATTATGTAAAGCCGCCAGATAACCCGCCGGGTCATCTGGCAATTCTGGAACCGCCACTTCGGGCAATTGTTGGCGCACCCAGTTGCGCTCAACTGGGTTATTGTCGGCAAACACAAGGCTATCGAGGCCAATATTTAACGTAGCCGCAATATGTCGCACATTTTCATCCTTGGGTTGCCAATTTGCCACAAATACGGCAATGTCATCCAACTTCAGCACCATCTCACGGTGCTGCAAAAATGGCAATTTGGCATCGGCCTCATTATTTTTCGAACACACCGCCAAAATAATACCGCGCTGTTTAAGCGCTTTGACATAATGTTGAAACGCCACAAACGCCTCACCCGCCGCATCACCGCCCAATTTAATGCCGCCTAGCCCATCTTCGCCAATCACCCCGCCCCACAAGGTGTCGTCGAGGTCGAGCACCAAACATTTGCGCGTCAACCCCAATACCGCGCTCACCAAACTTATTTGGTGCTTCGCCAACAGGGGCAATGCATCGTGAATGGGGGTTTGTTTGGCGTTATGCCACAGCACCGGGTCATGCCATTTGGCTTTGCCATATTCGGCTGCAATTTGGTTCACATCCAAAATCGCCACCCCCGCCTCCATTTGGGCGGCTTGCCACAATGCCAGGTTAATCTGTTGAATGAGATTGGCCCGCCCATTGGGCCGCGCTGCACTCAAATAGCCATATGGCTCATATAACGGTTGCTCAAAATTGTGTTGAATGACAAACGCCCCCCAGCGTTGACGCGCCGCCTGCCACAAAGCGCGATATTCAGCCACCACCTGCTGCACAACCTCTGAGTAATTGCTTGTCTCATCGGGCAAATGAAGTGCCCGCCACTCGTTGGCAATGATGACCACAGTTGGCTTAAATTCATCCAAGGCTGGGTTCGGTTGCAGCAAGTCTTGGCGAAATTGGCCATAGCCGCCCGTCCAAATGCTCGCCTCAATATTGGCCGCGCAAGCCATCACCCGTACCGCTGGCGCAAAAAAATCGAGTGTGCTGCTGCCAAGCATGGCAATTTTAGCTGTCCTGGCCTTGCTCAGGGCCGGGTTTAAGTTTTGGCCTGTGGCTTGTTTGCGCCATTTGCTGATTTGGCGGTCAAGGGCAAGACAATCGCGATAACTGGCGGCGTTTTGGCTGCGCAATACCTCAGCGCGTTGGCGCAGGTCTTGCCAATGAAAGGCTGTCGATTGTTCCGTCATAGCGTTTTTGTGATAAAAATGAAAAACAAACAGGGCGCAACTAAAATTTAGTTGCGCCCTGTTTTATTAAGTGCCGATGGTGGGAATCGAACCCACATTCCCGAGGGAACACGATTTTGAGTCGTGCGCGTCTGCCAGTTCCGCCACGTCGGCTTACGGGTATGAATTATACCGCAACTTTTTAGTGCTAATGCGGTTTATTTGAACCCGCTGCGCCATTTTGGCGATTTAATGCACCTTCAACCGCCCCGCCAATCCGATCAAGCAATGAACCAATGCCAGCAGGTTGGGTTGCCCCATTTGTAGCAGGTTGATCGACCTCGGCTTCAACCGGTTGTGACAAAGCTGGGGCGCGTTTTTCCGATACTTGGCGCGGGGGTTGGGTTACGGCTGGCCCCACTTGACGTGCATTGGGTTTGCGGACTTGTGGCATTTCGGGTTGCAATTCCACCCCACAATAGGGGCACAAATCCCACGACAAATGCACAGTATGGCGGCAAGTGCCACAGGTGTTGCGCAATTTGGTATGACACGCCGGGCAAAAAATCATATCTTCGCCCACCCGACGGCCACAACTGGGACAAAATTCTTGATCTTCGATCGAAGACAATAGCGCTTCTTCTTCAAGCGCACGCACATAGGCTTCGTTTAATGTCTCACGTGGGCGCAACAACAAATAAATCAGAATGCCAACCAACGGGATGACAGCAACCAACACGGTCGCTAAAATTTGCACCAAAATGTCGCGTGAGCGGGCGCGAATGTCGCGGAACGTCCAAATTGCCAGCCCCGCAACCAATGCCGCAGTAATTGCCCCAATCACTGAGGTGGCAATGATGATCACGTTACTAATATTTTCGAGCATTTGAAAATGAAAACAAATGGGCTTAACCAACAGAAAGATCAAAAATTAAGGTGATTGACCTTAAATGACTAAAACGAAGAAATCTTCGCTTCGATCGTTTCTCAAAAAGCCCCTCATATGATTATACTGTGCGAATGGGTGAAGACAACGAGAATCTAATCAGGCGTACGGAGTATCGTTTATTGATCAGTGATATACCGGAGGGCGAACGCCCTCGTGAACGATTTATGGAGATTGGCGCATCGGGCATGTCGCAACGCGAATTGCTGGCGATTATTTTACGCACTGGCCCGACTGGGTTAGGCGTGTTGCCTTTGGCCGATGCTGTACTCAGAGAATTTGGGGGGTTGGCTGGCTTAGCCCGCGCGGATTTGCGCGATTTACAGCGGGTGCATGGCATTGGGCCGGTAAAAGCGATTGAAATTAAAACCGCACTTGAATTGGGCAAACGGTTGGCCATGAGCACCCGCAACGAGCGTAATATCATTAAAACCCCAAGCGATGCCGCCCAAATGTTGATGTTGGAAATGAGTATGCTTGAGCAAGAAGAAGTGCGCACCATGTTACTCGATAGCCGCAATGGCGTTATTAGCGTCCCCATGATCTATCGCGGCAGCTTAAATAGTGCGAGCATTCGCACGGGCGAGGTCTTTAAAGAGGCCATCCGATCTAATGCGGCGACTATTGTTTTTGCCCACAATCACCCATCGGGTGACCCCACCCCCAGCGCCGAAGACATTAAAGTGACCCGTTTGCTCGTCGAAGCCGGCAAATTGCTCGAAATCGAAGTGCTCGACCACATTATCATTGCGCATAATCGTTATGTCAGCCTTAAAGAGCGTGGGGTGGCCTTTGACTAAGAAATGGAAAATTAAAAATGGAAAATTAAAAATGGGGGAACAATTCTTCATTTTTAATGCTAAATTTTTAATTTTATTGGCTTTTATTTTGCGTGTATTTCGGCTTGGCAGCCAAAGTTTATGGTTTGATGAAGGCTGGTCGTGGCATTTAGCCACGATGCCGCTGGCCGAAATGGTAGAGGTGACTGCCGGAGATCGCAGCCCAGTGCTTTATTATGGGTTATTGCATGGCTGGATGGGTTTAGTGGGGCAATCTGAATTTACCATGCGCTATTTGTCGGTATTCGCCGATGTGGTCACAGTGGCGCTATTGTTGGCGTTTGGGCGCGGCCTCATGCATGGCAAATCGGGGCCGAGATGGGGATATAGCATACCGGCCTTGTTGTGGGCCGTTAGCCCAATGGCGATTTGGTTTGCCCAAGAAACCCGCATGTATGCGCTCGTTGGCACTTTTTGTATGGCCTCGTCATACGGCTTATGGCGCTGGGTTGGGCAATCGGCTAGCACTCGCGCTGCTCGCACGCCTTGGCTCATCACCTCAGCCTCGTGTTTGGCCGCCGCCATTCACAGCCACTATTATGCTATTTTTCTGTTGCCTGCGCATGGGTGCATCGTGTTGGGCTGGGCGGTATCTACCCACCAAATAAAACGCTATGTGCTGCCCTATACACTTGCAGTAGTTGGCATCATGACAACCGTCATCCCTTGGTTAATTTATGCGGCGCGTGGGTTTGCCTATAGCGATGGTTTCGTTTTTCCGCTCAACACCATCGATGGGCGCTTAATGGAATGGGCGCGGGCGTTTATCAGCGGTGGGTTTAATGCCCCATCAGTGACGCAATGGCAATTATTATTAGGCTTGGCATTAGTAGTGCAAATATTGGCATTTGCATGGCTGCGGCGTTGGCGGGCCTTGATGTTTGTGTTGGCGATTGCGATACTGCCGCTGCTATCGGCCACGATTGCAGTCCGATTGGTTTATCCATACAAATCGGTTTTTCATGCGCGCTATCTTATTTATGCTGCGCCCGCCTTGTGTCTATTGTTCGCGGCGGTGCGACCACGCCTCAGCTTATTGGCCCCATGCGCCTTGCTGGCAATATGGCTACCCAATGTCATCGCCAATTACACCAACCCCAACATTGCCCGTGATGACACCCGTGCAGCGGTGCAACACATCACTGAGGCATTGGCGCCCGATGATGTCGTTGTAATGCAACGCGACAATTTTGCCGCTCATTATTACGGGTTAAAAGGCGCTAATATTTTGGCCGCCCCCAAAGGCTTGCACGGCACCCTGACCAACGAAACCCAAATCGTGAATGAAATTAATACCCAAGCCGCCAAACGGGTGCGGCTAATGCTGTGGCAAGATGATGTCGTTGACCCGCAACGCTTGCTCGAAAGCACATTATGGGCCAATGGCTTTCAAATCGGCGAATTAAATTATCGTCAAATTCGGCTACCGCTCTTTCAGGTGCAATCGCCGCTGCGCCCGATCCCATTCACCCCCATCCCCGCCCAATTTGGCGAGGTGCTGGCGTTGAATGGGGTTTGGTTGCGCCCTTCGGCTATCGCTGGCGATTGGTTTTATGTGGTGTTGCGTTGGCAGCCACTTCGCCCCATCCCTGCCGATTACAAAATATTCATTCATGTCATCGATGCCACTGGCAACTTGGTTTTTCAGCGCGACAAACTCGCGCTCAGCGAACTGATGCCGATGTCGGCTTGGCCCGCGGATCAGCCGTTACGAGACCCATATGCTGTCGTCGTACCTGCCGATTTACCCACCGGTGAGTATCGCGTCGTGTTGGGCGTTTATGACCCCACCGCCCAAAATACGCGGCTGCCAGCCACGATCAATGGTCAGCCCGCCGCAAACAACGCCGTGCAAA
Organism: Thermoflexus hugenholtzii JAD2; assembly: GCA_945877855.1. Lineage (GTDB taxonomy): Bacteria > Chloroflexota > Anaerolineae > J036 > Brachytrichaceae > AQU-03. The sequence continues at coordinate 5,697 of CAMDWA010000038.1, forward strand.
TTGGCACGGTGAAAGTGGAAAGTGGAAAGTAGAAAGTAGAAAGTGCTAAACACTTTCTGTTTTCACCCAAACCCTATACGCTACAATTTTAGCTAATTATGTGGACAGAAATTTACAATACCTTTGATCCTTCTGGTGTGCGTAATCCAGAAAATTTGAAACAGTGGTATGTCTCTCGCCCTGGTGATTTTAGGGCTATTTTGGCTAAACACTTTTCACCGTCGGGTATATCACGTCCAGTTTTATTTGGGGGACATCCTAGCAGTGGTAAAACCACCGAATTATTTAGCTTTTTAAATGACCTGCATGAGTTGGGCTATTTTCCGATTTATATTAGTTTAGATTTAAATTTAAGCAATATTCAACAAGCCAATCATCTGGAAGTATTGTTTTTGATCGGCGCAACAGTGTTTAAAGCAGCGCAAGATGCCAATCTAAAACCAGATCGTAAGCGGATGGAATCATTATTAAATGAATTACAGACAGTTGTTCACACCCATACTGAAAATAAAAGTTTCAAATTAGATTTAGATTCTATTTTAAAAAGTCTTTCTTTTATTGCAGGCTCGTTTTTACCCGGCGGCGTTGCAACAGGGGCTTTAACAAGTAAAACAGTAGAAAATATCCGCCCATTTGGGTTTGTATCTGGCACCAATATTGATACGGTTAAAAAACTAGAGGTGCAACCAGAAATCGAGAGCATGGTTGAAACACTAAATTTGCTTCTTGACGATATTAAGGCTAAATGTAAATCGCCACTTGCTTTACTCGTAGACGGATTGGACAAAGTTGCCCCCAGCGTAGATGAAGTGCTATTTACCAAGCCCTATTTGTCACGCTTAAATTGTCACGTGGCGTTTGCGGCGCCACCTACTGTGTTTTACTCGACAAAATTTTCTGGCACACGAAATTGGTTTGAGGTGATGCCATTCCCCAATATTCGACTGAACCACCGAGACCGAAACGATATAGATGCGTCGGGATGGGCAATGCTGCGCGAGGTGGTTTGGAAGCGCTTGCGCACATTGCGACATGACCCAGAAACTATTATTAAACAGGTCACACTCGATGTTTTAATTGCTGGTAGCAGTGGTTTAATGCGTGAGTTAATTTCACTGATGCGAAGTGCTACAGTTTATGCAGATATTGCAAAACGTAATTTTGTAGATGAGATTGATGCAAAAAAAGCTGTTGCGTCGTTACGACGTGATTTTGAAGCGCGACTGCGCCCAAACACCCGTGCAGTTTTAGCTCAAGTAAAGCAAACCCAACAATTAAGCGATGATCGTTTATGTGACGAATTATTGTTCGGCAACTATATCCTTGGCTTTGTAAATGATGATGTATGGTTTGATGTGCATCGTGTGTTGCTAGACCGAGTTTAGAATGGCGGAGAGCACCCTCGACCCCGAAATCACCCCCACCGACGAATTAGAGCGATTGGTGGTGCATGTCCAACGTGCGCAGCACAATGGGCTGTATTTTGTTGCCTCGCCCACGCCAGACCAATCCACCGTAGCCGCTTTGATTGCCGACCGATTTGCCAACACAGGACGCGACGATGTGCGCGAAGTAGTACTGTCGGCAGATAATCTAAATTTGATCGGGTTTTTGCGTGGCTTACGAATGCCCGATGGCAAAGGCATGGTGATTGCGTATGGACTAGATGCGCTATCGCCAAAATTGCGCGTACAAGCCTACGGACACATGAACCTTGGGCGCGAGTTTTTGCGTGTGGCAGGCTATCGGGTGGTGGTGATTGCCAGCCAAGATATATTGACCGATTTAAGTTTAAATGCCCCCGATTTTTTTGCATGGCGTTCAATTACGGCTGAAATTGCCTTGCCTACCGACTCGGCCCAACGCGAACAATTAATTAGCCAACTACAGCTGCGGGCGGCCAGCGATCAGCATGACCCAATCCAAGCCTTGCGTGACCGCTATTTGCAATCGGTTGCAACTTCGTTGGGCTGGCTCGATTTTCGCGGCTTGTCGCAGGTGCGCAATATGATGCGGGTGAAGTTGCTGGATGTCTTTACTCCATTAACCGTCACCCAAACCCAAAGCGATACACGTTCTGCACCGTTTTTAGGCCGCAACAGGCGTAGGTCAGCTATAGAAAAGCCCGATTTTGAGGTGATGCGCGAATGGGCTGAACGCCCGCATACAGTGCAGGTGAGTTTGGACGAAGCCGTGCGTGAGCAAACGCGCTTGGTGATTTTGGGTGACCCAGGGTCGGGCAAAAGCACGGCGCTACGGCGCATCGCATTACTGTGTGCTAACCAACGCAACCCAGCAAATGCTGGCATCAACTTTGCACAGCCGCTGTTGCCTATTCTTATGCCAATTAGCAGTTATGCCCAATGGCTACAGCCCCGACCTGCTAACGACGCGGCTGACACCTTGATGCAATTTTTGCCGCATTATTTTGCGCAACTGGGCTTGCCCAATTTGGCCACGTTATTTGAAACCCATATTCACAATGGCAGCGCCATTATGCTGCTAGATGGCATGGACGAAGTGCCAACTTTGGATGTGCGGCAACGCATCCGCCGCCAAATTGATATGTTTTGTGCTGCGCATCCTAAAAATCGGGTGTTAGTATCGTCACGCATTGCGGGGTATGACACGACAGCACTGGGATCAGATTTTACGGTGCTGACGATTGCGCCGTTTGATCGCGATGATATTACGCGCTTTACCCAACAATGGAGTGCGGCCTATGAAGCCGTGACCGCCGATTGTGCGCCCAACGCCTTGCCGCCCGAAGCCCAATTGCGGGCCGAACGCCGTGCCGCGAACCTGAGCGAAGCCATTTTTGCCAATCCCAGTATCGAACGTTTGGCGCAAACGCCGTTATTGCTTACCTTGTTGGCGCTGATTCATGAGCAGGGCGCACGCCTGCCCAACCGACGCATTGAATTGTATAAATTATGCGTCGAAGCCTTGGCCGAGACTTGGAATCGCGCTCGTTCGCTAACGGGCAATGCGATTGAACTGCTGTTGGGCGAACGCCGTTTAGATGCGCGGTTGGTGACCGATTTGCTGTCACCATTGGCCTATGCCGCCCAAGTTCGGCAACCCGGCGGACTGATGGGCCGCGATTGGCTCATTCAAAAGCTATTGCCCCCGTTGCAACAACATTTGCGCTGTACTCCGGCGCAAGCCAGTGCCTTTGCCAATGAGTTTGTTGGGTTGCTGCGTGAGCAAATCGGTATTTTGGTGGAGCGTGCGCCCGACCAATTTGGCTGGCTGCACCTGACTTTTGGCGAATACCTTGCCGCTGTGTTTTTGTCACGCAAGGCCAATGCACTAGATATGCTAAAACCACGTTTGCACGACCCGCGCTGGCGCGAGGTAATTTTGCTGACTGCCGCTGCGCTCGAAGGTGACTACGCCGAACACTTTGTGCATGGCATTCTTCACGCCAACAGCCCGTGGGAGGATTTGCTGCATTTTGATCTGTTGTTGGCGGCACGTTGTGTGGGAGACCAAATAATCATAAGCGAAAAAGATAAAACAGAAATATTAAAACAAATATTTTTATTGTTAATTAATCACAAAAAATTATTTTCAACGGTTGATAATGATTTTATTTTCAACGAAATTAGCGATATTTTTATCTTCTGGCCACAACAAGATAAAAATATTATTGCAAATAAATGCATACAGATAATGCTTAATGATACTAGTTGGCTAAAACGAAGTGCATCTGCAAAAGCATTAAGTGTAATAATGGCTGAAGGGGATGAAGTCCAAAAAAGTTTATTAAAAGCATTTCGTGATAAGGATTCTTCTGTTAGAGGCGTTGTAGCTAAAACATTAGGCGTAATAAAAACTGATAATATAGATGTGCAAACCAATTTGTTGAACGCTGTAATCAGTGATAGCAGTTATTTTGTTCGAATGACATCGGCTAAAGCATTGGGGGCTATAAAAGATAATCGTATTGAAATACAAACTAACTTGTTAAAAGTACTGGGGAGTAGCACTTCTAGTTCTACATGTAATGCAGTAATTACAGCACTAAGTGCAATAAAAGCAAATGATATTGAGACACAAAATGCTTTACTGATAGCAATAGAAAATGATAGAGATCCATATGTTCAAATCGCGGCAGCTATATTACTGGGAGAACTAAAAATTAATACTCTCACATTACAAAATAAATTATTAATAGCATTAAACAATCAATATCCTGCAGTAAGAAACCAAGCAGCAAAAATATTAGGTGCAATTAAAGCCAGTGATCCAAAGGTGATAGAAGAATTATCAAAAGCTATAAGAGATGAAGATATTTTTGTTCGTATATCTGCCACGAAAGCACTAAGTGAAATAAAATTTGATGGTTTTCGGATAGAACAACAACTGCTAATTGCATTAGAAGACAAAGATTATTTTGTCCGTAGTGCAGCCGCAGAAGGGTTAGGAAAAGTAAAAGATCCCAGCAATAAATCAATTAAAAGCTTATTAATAAGCTTCTCTGATGCTGATTATCAGGTAAGAATGTCATCAGCAAAAGCATTAGGTGAAATAAAGGCTAGTAGTTATAAAATTCAAAAAAAGTTGTTATCTTTACTAAATGATAGGAGTAGTTTGGTGCGCGGGAATGCAGCAGAAGCCTTCAAACAAATTTTATCTTTACACCCAATAGAAATTGACAGTAGCATTTTAGAAATGTATTTGATGGAAATTTTATATGATAGAGATGATTGGGTTCGAAGTCAAGCGGTTTTAACTATAAGCTTAATAAAAAACCATCCTGAATATCAATTGATGAAAAAGCTAGACAAAAACGCTCGCAGAAGAAATCTTTTTTTCAATGATCTTCTTTATGAATTAAAATTAATAATTCCCGCCGACACCGCCCACGAATTACTCTGGCATCTCGCCCCTAAATGGTGGGCAGATCGCTCCGACGAACTTGCCGTGCAAGAAAGTTAAGCTTCCGAAAAACCCGAAAATTCGGCATTTACACAGCCCCTTCATCCCTCATCCCTCATCTTTTTCTTTTATGTTAACCCTTCTCGGCCTCGGCCCCGGCAATGCCAACCTGCTCACGCGTGAGGCGTGGGATGTATTGACCACAGCGCAACAAACACAACAGGCAGTGTATTTGCGCACACGCAAACATCCAACTGTGCAAGACTTGCCGCCCAATTTAATGTTGCATGACTTTGACGCACTTTATGACAGCGCCGACAATTTTGCGGCGGTCTATGCCCACATCACGGCAACGATTATGACCAAGGCCCAACAGGGCGATGTCATTTATGCCGTGCCGGGTCACCCATTGGTGGGCGAATCGACCGCACCAGCCATTTTGGCGCAAGCGCAACAGCTTGGCATCGCGGTTCGCATTGTCAGCGGCCTGAGCTTTATCGAGCCATCGCTCGAAACAATTGCGCTAGCGGCCTCAACCAGCAGCCAGCAATTGTTGGCGCTCGACCCCATCAACGGGCTGCAATTGTGCGATGCGCTTGAGCTGGCGGCGAAACATCACCCGCCCATTAACCCCGACCGCCCGGCCTTGATCGCCCAAATTTACTCACGCGCTGTCGCCTCAGATGTGAAATTGACATTGATGAATCAATACCCACCCGAACATGAATTGGTAATTGTGGGCGATAAAACAGCGCGGCGGGTGAATTTGTATGCGCTGGATCATGGTGATTATTTTGATCATCTTACCTCGCTATATGTGACGGCCTTGCCACACATCGGCAGTTTTGAGGCGCTGCAAGAAACCATCGCCCATTTGCGTGCGCCCGAAGGTTGCCCGTGGGACCGCGAACAAACCCATCAAAGCCTGCGCACCACCTTGCGTGAAGAAGCCTATGAAGTATTGGATGCGATTGACCGCGATGACATGGATGATTTGAAAGAAGAGTTGGGCGATTTGTTGCTAAATGTGATTTTACAAGCCCAAATCGCCACCGAAGAAGATTATTTTCGCAGCAGCGATATGGTCGCCAGCATCAATGCCAAGCTCAAGCGTCGCCACCCGCATGTGTTTGGCGATGTGCAAGCCAACACAGCGGGCGAAGTGAGCGTGAATTGGGAAAAAATTAAGCAACAAGAAAATGCCGCCAAAGCCAAAGACAAACGTAAATCGACCCTCGATGGCATTGTGCGCGACCTGCCAGCTTTGGCGCGGGCGCAAAAAATGGTGCATCGGGTGGTGAAACAGGGCTTTGATTGGGATAGTGACAGCGTCGGCGTAGCCCAACGCGCTGCCAAAGTGCGCGAAGAATTGGATGAGGTCTTGAGCGCCGAAAACGAGGCGCATCGGGCTGAAGAATTGGGCGATTTAATTTTTGCGACATGTGTGCTGGTTGATGGCTATGGGGTCGATGCCGAAAGTGCCTTGCGCGAAGCTTGCCTTAAATTTGAGCGGCGTTATCGCGTGTTAGAGCATAACGTCATCACCCGCCAACTGGATATGAAGAAAATGAAAAGTGAGCAAATAGACGCATTATGGCGCGAAGCCAAACACGCAACCAGCTAAATAGAGCAAATTTGTAGGGGGCAGATGATAGTGGAACCGTCATTTTGACCCTTATACATTTGCTATATTTCCGATGAACGTCGGAAAAATGTCAAATCAAACGTTACTCTAATAACGTATCATTAGTATCGCAATCAATTAACGTGATCGGCTACGTCTAGCGATCCATTACGCAAACCCATGTCAGAACAGGAACATCAACGCATCCTCAGCTTACTCGAAGCTGCCGAAATAGTGAATCAAGCCAATGAAGAAGCCGCCCGCGTGGCGAACTTGTTGGCAGAACACATGGCGCAGGCGCAAGCCCTCGCCGAAGGCGAACTTGCCTCGCCGCCCGATATTACCGATCAAACAGGCCCAGATGAAGGCTCGATGCGTAGCTTAAATCACATCAACGACGACAGTGAGCAATTTAATGAAGACTTGTCGCCACATGCTTCATCTGGCAATGATTTAGATGAAGCGGGCAATCCAAAATATCTTATCTTACCCATCATGCCATTACGGGGGATGTTGGTGTATCCAATGTCTGCCATTCCGCTACGTTCGCAACAAGTGCGTATTTCGCGGCTGGTCGATGATGCGACATTGAACAAATCGAATATTGGTGTGGTGGCAATGAAAACCACCGATAAAGAAGACCCCAGCCCCGACGATGTTTATCATTTAGGCACAGTAGCAACCATCGTGCGCCAATTTAAGGGCAATGACGGCACCGTCAACATGATTGTGCAAGGCAATGAACGCTTTCGCATTGTCGAATTTGTCAGCACCGAGCCTTATTTAGTCGCAAAAGTCGAAATTTCACCCGAGCCTGATCCCGAAAACGCACTAGAAATTGAGGCACTGCGGCGTAATGTCGCCCAAACCTTTGGCAAAGTAGCCGAATTGCGCCCGGGGATGCCTGAAGAATTGGCCGGTATGGTGCAAGCCATTGAAGACCCGCGCCAACTCACTTATGCCGTAGCGACTTATATGCCACTCGAAATGCTTGACGCGCAACGCTTGCTCAGCATCGATGATTTGCACGAGAAAATGATCTTGCTGCTCGAGTTGCTAAACAAAGAGTTGCGTGTGTTAGAGCTAGGCCGCAAATTCCAATCGCAAGCCAGCGGCGAAATGGAAAAAGTGCAGAAAGAATATTTTCTGCGCGAACAAATTAAAGCCATTCAAAAAGAATTGGGCGAGGCCGACGAACAAGCCGAAATTGCTGAGTTGCGCGAAAAAATTGCCACCAGCGAAATGAACGAAGAGGCGCGTAAAGAAGCCGAGCGCGAGCTTAATCGGCTGGCAAAACTGCCTACTCAAGCCGCCGAATATGGTGTCATTCGCACTTATTTAGATTGGATGGTGTCGTTGCCTTGGCAAAAAAGCACGATCGATAATTTAGATATTCCCCATGCCCGTGTGGTGCTAGATGAAGATCATTATGGTTTAAATGACCTCAAAGACCGTATTCTCGAATTTTTGGCGGTGCGCAAACGCAAGGCAGATTTAAAAGCTGAGAGTATGATCTTGAACGCCAAAAACGAAGAAAAAGTCGTTGAGGCCTCAGCCTCGAGCGATGAAAGTTCAGAGGGGGTAACGACATCAGCCGCTGCTGCACAAGCTGCACCCGCTGCCAATCTCATTCGCCCCGAACGCGAAGGGGTTATTCTATGTTTTGTTGGCCCGCCGGGGGTTGGCAAAACGTCGCTCGGCGCAAGCATTGCCCGCGCAATGGGCCGTAAATTTATTCGCGCCTCGATGGGCGGCGTGCACGAAGAATCTGAAATACGTGGCTTCCGCCGCACCTATATCGGTTCTATGCCCGGGCGCATCATTCAAAGCCTGCGCCGTGTCGAAAGCCGCAACCCCATTTTTATGCTCGACGAAGTTGATAAATTGGGGCGCGATTTTCGCGGCGATCCAGCCTCGGCATTGCTAGAGGTGTTAGACCCAGAGCAAAACCGCGAGTTCCGTGATCATTATTTAGATGTGCCATTCGATTTGTCGCAGGCCATTTTCATTTGCACCGCCAATACGCTCGAAACCGTGCCCGGGCCGCTGCGCGACCGTATGGAAATTTTGTCGTTGAGCGGCTATACCGAGCGCGAAAAATTGAGCATCGCCCAAGGCTACCTCACCCCGCGTCAGTTAAAAGAAAATGGCTTACGGGTAGGCGAAGTGACCTTTACCGAAGCCGCCATCTTAAAATTGATGCGCGATTACACCCGCGAATCGGGGGTGCGCAACTTAGAGCGCGAAATTGGCAGCATTTGCCGCAAGTTGGTAACACGGGTGGCTGAAGGCAAAATTACCTTACCGGCGACGGTCGGGCCAACCCAAGTTGGCGAAATGTTGGGCAAACCCAAGTTTTACTCAGAGGCGGTCGAGCGCACCCGCCAAACCGGTGTGGCGATTGGCCTAACGTGGACACCGGTTGGCGGCGATATTATTTATATCGAGGCCACCCAAATGCGCGGCGGCAAGGGCTTTACCCTAACCGGCCAATTGGGCGATGTGATGAAAGAGAGCGCTCAAGCCGCGCTCTCATTTGTGCGCAGCCGCTCGGCAGAATTGGGCATCGATGAAAAATTCTTCGAGACGAGCGACATTCACATGCACGTGCCAGCGGGTGGGCAGCCCAAAGATGGGCCATCGGCGGGCATTACCATGAGCACAGCATTGGTGTCATTGCTAACGGGGCGCAAGGTGCGGCCCGATGTGGCAATGACGGGCGAAATCACCCTGCGCGGGATGGTGTTGCCCGTCGGCGGCATCAAAGAAAAAGTGTTAGCGGCACATCGCGCTGGCATGAAGATTATCGTAATGTCGAAACGCAATGAAGTCGATTTAGACGAATTGCCGCAAGAAGTGCGCGAATCGCTCAAATTTGTGCTGGTTGAACGGGTTGAGCAAGTGTGGGAAGCGGCACTAACCCCCGCCGCACCCAATGTCAAGCCTGCCGAACCGATAGCTGAGAAACCGATTAAGAAAGGGGTAAAAGTAAAGAAATAATACCGAACTCGCTATCATTATCAAACACAAAATGATAGCGAGTTCGGCGAAAATTTATTTCAGTTAAATAAAAAACGCCGATCAAATGATCGGCGTTTTTGTTTCATTAACTAAGCGCAGCTTTCTTCAAAGCCTCGGCGCGGTCGGTGCTTTCCCACGGCGCATCAATATCATTGCGGCCAAAGTGCCCGTAAGCAGCGGTTTTGCGATAGATTGGGCGGCGCAGCTTGAGGTCACGAATAATGGCACCCGGGCGTAGGTCGAATACCTCGCGGATGGCCTTATTGATTTTCTCATCGCTGACCTTGCCGGTCTCGAAGGTTTCGACGTTGACTGAGAGGGGTTGCGCCATGCCGATGGCATATGACACTTGCACTTCGCAACGGTCGGCCAAGCCAGCGGCGACCACGTTTTTGGCAACCCAGCGGCAAGCATAGGCGGCTGAGCGGTCAACCTTTGTGGGATCTTTACCGCTAAATGCGCCACCACCGTGACGGCCCATGCCACCGTATGTGTCGACAATGATCTTGCGACCAGTCAAACCCGCATCACCCATTGGGCCACCAACGACGAAGCGTCCGGTTGGGTTGGTATAGATCTTGATTTGATTATCAACAAATTCTTTGGGCAGGGTTGGCAAAATGACCACATCGGTCAACGCTTCGTTGATCTCTTCTTGGCTGACTTCTGGGGCATGTTGGGTCGAAATCAAAACGGTATCAATACGCACTGGCTTGCCCTTTGAATATTCGACGGTCACTTGGGTTTTGCCATCGGGGCGTAGCCAAGGCAACATGCCATTTTTGCGCACTTCGCTCAGGCGGCGGGCCAAACGATGTGCCAAGGCAATCGGCATTGGCATCATTTCTGGGGTTTCGTTGCAGGCAAAGCCAAACATCATGCCTTGGTCGCCTGCGCCTACTTTGGCAATCATGGCTTCTTCATCCACCTTGCCATCACCACGCACTTCGGCGGCGGCATCGACACCCATTGCAATATCGGGGGATTGGCTGGCTAAAGCAACAATAACACCACAGGTATGCCCATCGAAGCCCTTATCTGAATGGTCGAAGCCAATATCATTCACAACTTGGCGGACGAGAACCTCGAAATTGACAAATGCTTTCGTTGTAATTTCACCAAAACACATCACAAAGCCGGTTTTAGTGGCGGTTTCGCAGGCCACACGGCTCATTGGGTCTTGTTCTAAACATGCGTCCAATACTGCATCAGAGATTTGGTCGCACATCTTGTCGGGATGCCCTTCTGTCACCGATTCTGAGGTGAAGAAAAGCTGGTTGCTATTCATGAAACTGCTCATAACGGGTGGGGATTATATAGCGGTGAATTTTATGAGTCGTGAGCTTTATGAGTCGTGAGCTTTTTGAGCCGTGAGCTTTTGAGCCATGAGCCATGAGCCATGGGCCGTGAGTAATGAGTCATGACTCTGGTCTTAAATTTCTAATCACAGCTCATAGCTCATGGCTCACGGCTCAAAAGCTCACAGCTCAACATCATGGGCGCCGCTTTCGTGGCGGCCTGCGGGGGTGATACGAACAAACTCGGCGTTGTTCCACAACTCTTGCAAGGTGCGTGCGCCAGCATAGCTGAGGCCAGAGCGTAACCCGCCGACCATCTGATAAATAATTTTGCGCATTGGCCCACGATAAGGAACCAAGGCCTCGACACCCTCTGGCACGACTTTCTCCCAATCTTCGGGGTCAACCTCACGACCTGTTTCGACTTGGCGGCGGTCAATATTGGCGGCCAAAGAGGCCATGCCACGCACTGTTTTAAAGCGCTTGTTATCGCGCTGCAAGGTGCTACCCGGGCTTTCATCGGTGCCAGCCAACATGCTGCCCAACATGACGGTGCTGGCCCCAACGGCCAGCGCTTTGGTCAAATCGCCACCCGTGCGGATGCCCCCATCGGCAATGATCGGCACACCCAGCGCCCGCCCAGCATCGGCACATTCAGACACAGCGGTTAATTGGGGCACGCCAAAGCCGGTCACAATACGGGTGATGCAAATTGAGCCTGCGCCGATGCCAACCTTAACCGCATCGGCCCCAGCCTCGGCCATGTCGCGCACCCCATCGGCGGTGGCGACATTACCGCCAACCACATCAACATGGGGGTAGCGCGATTTAAGTTGACGCACCATATTGAGCGCCATATCGCTATGCCCATGCGCAATATCAACGACCAAGGCATCGACCCCAGCCGCTACGAGCGCAGCGGCGCGGTCGAGGTCATCACTTTTAACCCCAATAGCGGCAGCACAACGCAAACGCCCATTGGCATCTTTGCTGGCGTTGGGGGCTTGCACACTTTTAGCGATATCTTGGGCCGTAATGAGACCGACTAAATGATTGTTTTGATCCACCACCGGCAATTTTTCGAGCTTATGCTCGCGCAATAAATTGCGGGCGTGATCGGCATTCGCGCCAATACCATTGGTAGAAATGGTAATGAGCTTGCTACGCGGGGTCATCACCTCGCTGACCAAACGCGCATCGTCGGTCTCAAAAATCATATCGCGGGTCGAGATTACGCCGAGTAATTCGCCACTTTCGCTCAACACCATCAGGCCGCCAATTTGATGCGACTCCATTTCGGCGCGAGCTGCGGATAAAACAGCATTGGCGCGAATGGTATATGGATGGGCCATGATGAATGATTCGGCACGTTTAACTTTGGCAACTTCTTCGGCGTGTTGCTCAATACTCATAAAACGATGAATCACACCAATCCCGCCTTGGCGGGCCATTGCAATCGCCATATCAGCCTCAGTCACCGTATCCATGTTGGATGAAATGATAGGGATGGCGATTTCGATATTTTTGGTAAAAAATGTATGTGTATTTACAGCATGGCGCGAAGTAACGGTAGATCGTTTGGGCACCAACAATACATCATCAAAGGTCAGGGCAATTTCGGGTTTTAATTTCATGATAAATGGCAGGTTGCAACTTTAGCATAAACCGCAATTGTATTTTTGCTTTTACTTGCTTTTTACCGTAATCACCGAAGGCACCGTGTCATACGAATCGGTTAAATCACCATCGGGCACGCCCCGCAACCAAATGCCTGTCGATGCCCCGCCATCTAAATTAAGCGCACTATCAATATTAAGGGTGGGATGGCTGGCAAGCATGGCGGCGAGGTCGCTTAATAGCCACGACGATGAACGGGTGATGCCAAGCAACACTTTGCCCGTTTTGTCGATGCCAATAAACGAACGATAGGTATGGCGATCTTCGGTGGGCAAATTTTGCATCACTTTGCTGTTTTGCACCAACATAGGAAAAGTTTGCACAGCTTGGGTGATTTTGGCATCGGGTGTATAAGGTTGCGACCCTAACCATTGCAAACGGGGCTTGCCATCCCGAATAGAAAACATGCCGCCAAAACCTTTATAACTTTGCCCATAAGCCTTGCCATTGGCAATAAGCAAACCGGTAGCGGTTTTTTGTGGGGTAAAAAAACCGGCATTGATGATGACATCGGCATCGGTAGCGTTATGCCAATCGCGCATACGGTGCGGGTCGGTGGGGGTATATTGCACCTTAATATCGGCGCGGGTCGGGTCGATGCGCACCACGGTAATCGGGTGATCGACATTCAGGCTATTGCTATGCGCCCGTAAATTAATCACCTCGATACTGGCGGTTACTTTGCGCCATGTAGCATTATTCGGCGTGGCTGGAAGAACACCCAGTTGCGGCACAGTTGGGGTAACAACACGGTTGGGCTGTGGCGTGGGTTCTATTTGCGTTATTGGCGGCAAAGCAGGAATATTGGGCGTGAGCGGAGCACCACAAGCCATAAAGCACACAGATAGAAAGACGGCAGATAAAACTTGTTTTTTCATTCGCTGGTGCTAATCGATTGAGCCAAAAGACAAAGGTTAAACCCAAAATTGCTAACTAACAATGTCACATTACAAATGTGAACAAATTTTCGCCGATTCACAATATCTTGCTCTGCCATAAGCAGAGAAAGATATCGTGAAATCGGCCTATGCCATTCTTAACCTGACCTTGTTTAACAATCCAAAATTATACAAGTGTGGCTCTGATTTGTTGCATGTGTTGCCCCTAAATAACGTCATGCTGAACTCGCGATCACTTTGTGCTTGAAAAAGATGCCCTAAGACCATCAAAGTTTCAACGTATATACTTTGCCCATCATGCCTTATCGCAAAGAATTTATTCGGGTTGAGATCGACGAAACGATGCGGGCACGCGCCCAGCGTGAAGTGGTAGCGCGGCAAATTCAACGCACCCGCGCCTCACCGTTTGATGCCTATGTCGGCATTTTGGGCGAATTGGTGTGGGCAAAATGGCGCTATGGCGCAATTGAGCAATTTGACACCCTCGGCACACGCGGTAAAACCGACGATGGCGACTACGAAATTAAAACCTCTAAAACCCGCGTCAGCGAATATTCACATTTGATGGTGCGCGAAGATTACGCATTAAAACGCCAACCCAAATATTATGTTTTAGTGCTGATCGCATCAGACCAAGCCCCAAACGTCGAAACCGAAGCTTATATTTGTGGCTGGGCCACCCATGCCGATGTCATTGCAAAACCACCGCGTGAACGCATCTCGAATCATACGGGTCGTAGCCAAGGCTATCGCTGTTACGAAATTCGTGCTTCAGATCTAAAACCGATGAAAACCTTGGCATTGATGCTCGATAAAAAGTAATCCTAGATTGATCAGTTAGGTTGATTGGTTGATTAGTTGAATGGTTGAATGGTTGATTGGTTAATTGGTGACTTGTGACTTGTGAGCCATGAATCAACTATTCAACTATTCAACTATTCAACCCTCCGTCACTACATCGCAAACCATTGCGGCATTATAATTTCTCGCTATGCCCCAATCATTGCGTGCCAATATCCTTAGCCAACGCGACATCAACAAAGAAACATTTGTCGAACCATGGCCCGAAGCCGGGCTAATGGTAACGGATAGCCCAAATGACCCACAACCGACGCTAGCGTTTGACGCGCATGGTCGTGTAATTTCACTTGATGGCAGACCCCGTGCCGATTTTGACGTAATTGACACCTTTATCGCCGATCATGCGCTTGACCTTGAGGCCGCGCCAGAAGCGATGGCTATGCCAAGCTTAAGCATTGCACGCATGTTGGTCGATATCAACGTGCCAGCAGCCGTTGTACGCAGATTAGCCAATGGCTGCACCCCCGCCAAATTGTGTGACATTGTGCGGCATATGAATGTGATTGAGATGATGATGGGGTTGGCAAAAATGCGGGTGCGCCGACAGCCAGCCAATCAAGCCCACGTCACCAATCGACGCGAAAACCCAGCCTTATTGGCCGCCGATTCAGCCGAAGCCACCCTGCGCGGGTTTGCCGAGGTTGAAACAACGGTCGGTATTGCCCGTATGGCCCCACTCAACGCACTGGCGATTTTGGTCGGTACCCAAACGGGTGCGCCCGGGGTGCTCACCCAATGTGCTATCGAAGAGAGCATGGGCTTGCGTTTGGCGATGAAAGGGCTGGTGAGCTATGCCGAAACATTGTCTGTTTATGGAACCGAGCGCTCATTTATTGATGGCGACGATACACCTTGGAGCAAAGGCTTTCTCGCCAGTGCTTACGCTTCACGTGGGGTCAAAATTCGCTTTACCAGCGGCACTGGTAGCGAAGCCCTGATGGGCAGTTCTGAGGGGCGATCAATGTTGTATCTCGAAGCCCGCTGTTTGTGTGTTACACGCGGGGCGGGTAGCCAGGGGGTGCAAAATGGCTCGATCTCGTGTATCGCATTGCCAGAAAGCCTGCCCGGAGGCGTGCGAGCGGTGTTAGCCGAAAATTTACTCGCGTCGATGCTGGGGCTAGAGGTCGCCAGTGGCAACGATGCACTCGCTTCACATTCGCAAATTCGCAAATCGGCCAAGCTGATGTTGCAGTTTATCCCCGGTACCGATTTTATTTTTAGTGGTTATAGCGCCGTGCCGCGCCGCGACAATATGTTTGGCGGCGGCAATTTTGATGCCGAAGACTTCGACGATTACAACGTGCTACAGCGTGATATGCAGGTGGATGGGGGATTGCGACCAGTGCAGCCTGAAGCTATATTAAAACGCAGACGCGAGGCGGCACTGGCGATGCAAGCCATTTATGCCCATCTAAATTTTCCGCCAATTACTGATATTGAGGTTGAAGCCGCCACCTATGCCCACGCCAGCGAAGATATGCCCGAACGCGATATTGTGGCTGATTTGGCGGCGGCTGATCGCTTTTTATATAGCGACATGACCGTGCAAACGGTGGTCGAGGCTTTACACGCGGCTGGGTTTGATGACACCGCCCGCAATATCGAGCAAATGCTCTATCAACGCACACTGGGCGATTATTTACAGCCAGCCGCCATTTTTGTGCCAAATTCAGCCGTCAATCAGTCACCCATCCGCGCTGCCTCGGCCATCACCGACCCCAATGATTATTGCGGCCCGGGCACCGGCTATCGCGTAACAGGCGCACGTTGGGATGAGATTCAGCGCATCCCACAAGCACAATCCCCGCGTGATTTTATTGCCGACCGCATTGGCACACCGATGAAAAATTTGCACGATTTGGCGGATGCCAAAATCGGTTCATATAACGAGGTCATTTTGGCGGTAGGGCCGGCCTTTGGTCGGCATCTTACCAAAACCATTAATGGTCTTGATCATGAGCGGGTGTTAGAGGCCATTTTTACTGGTGTGGCCAAAGAAGGCATGACGGCACGACTCGTGCGGGTATATCACACCTCCGATTGTGCCGCGATTGGTTATGTTGGCGCAGAGTTAAGCGGCAGCGGCATCGCGATTGGTTTGCAAAGCCGCGGCACTACCGTCATTCACAAAAAAGGCTTCCCGCGTTTGCACAATTTAGAGTTATTTTCATTTTCACCTAGCTTAACGCTCGAAATTTATGAAAATATTGGCCGCAACGCCGCCAAATATGCCCAAGGCAAAACGGTAACGCCCATTAAACCCAGCATTGACAATTGGGCGCGGCTGCGGCTGATTGTGAAAACAGCGTTATTACATCGGCGCGAAACCGAAGCGATTGAAAACAAAAACCCCAAAGAAGTATATTTTGATTGGGAGCCAGACATTTAGACCTATGAGCAATTTTTCTATTTCTCCCGAAACCCTACGCGCCCAAGCACAGGCAGCCCAAGATGCTGGGTTTATACAGCTTGGCGAAAACATGCGCCGCGCAGCAGAATTAACCCGTGTGCCCAATGAGCGTTTATTGCGAATGTATGAATTATTGCGCCCCGGACGCTCGACCCAAGCCGAGCTTGAAAGTGTTGCGCAAGAATTGAGCGAAAAATATGACGCACCATTGACCTCGGCCTATGTTCGTGAAGCGATTCAAGTTTATGCCGAGCGCAAATTATTTCGGTAAAACACGGCAAAACCTTTTGGGTTTACCCCGAATTATTGAAAATTTAGGCAACTACTTTTTTGATTGGTTTACCGCCAGCAGTGGTATTTTTTACATATTGTTTGGCTTCTTCGGCAACCGTCGCCCAATATGAAATGACCTCTTCGGGGAATAGATCGTTGGGTGGCTGGGCTAACATCACCCAGTCACGCATTGGGTTGCCCATGTTGCCCGGGTCAAATGGCTCGCCTTTTTTTGAATTGAGCAATTGCTGTGCACGAATCGGCCCCACTTTGGCAATTAAACGCCCAGTATGCAAGCCCACAAACGCCTTACCGGCTATTTTTGCGCAGCGCATTCCAAACATGGTACTGGTTTTTATCGCCGAATCATTGAGTAGATTCCGCAATACCTCATCAAACAGCTTGCCAGCCGACATACCCTCTGTTGTATCTCGACTTTGATGTAAAGTCAATCAATAAACACTTTCAGTTTACTGAGACTGTATCCAAGTAATGCTTCGACTATTTGCAATCAAGATATTTGCACAGATTCATATCAGACTAAATGCAGAAAGCACGATGCAAAGTTCTAAAGAAAGGATGAAGGGTGAGGGATGAAGGATGAAGGGTGAGGTATGAAGGATGAAGAAATACGATTCATCCTTCATCCCTCACCCTTCATCCTTTATGCTTTATCCTTTCCCCTTGAGCAATTTTTCGGCGGCGGCTTGCAGGGTTTCATCGCGTTTGCAATAGGCGAAGCGCACAAAATTAGAACCGCGTGAGCGATCCCAGAAAAAAGACGAGCCGGGTACAGTGGCAACCCCAACCTCTTTGATCAAACGCATACCAAAGGTCACATCATCTTCATTGGGGGTGCGACGCAGGGCGCTAAAGTCGGCCATGATGTAATATGCACCTTCGGGGTCAGTAGGGGCAAAGCCCGCCCGCTTCAGCACATCTAACAAGAATAAACGCTTATGATCATATTCGCTGCGCAGGCCAGCAAAATAATCGCGCCCCATATTGAGTGCAGCGGCCCCGGCCTCTTGCAAGGGGTGTGGCGCACCCACAGTCAAGAAATCATGAACTTTGCGAATGGCATTTGTGATATCGGGCGGGGCCACACAGTAGCCCAAACGCCAACCGGTGACGCTAAACGTTTTGCTTAGGCCACTAATGGTAATGGTGCGGTCGGCCATGCCGGGCAAGGTGGCAATGGGAATATGCTGGCGATTGTCGTAAATAATAAATTCGTAAATTTCATCGGTGACGGCCAACACATTGTGGTGCACACATAACTCGGCAATGAGCGACATCTCGGCTTGGGTAAACACATGCCCAGTTGGGTTATGGGGCGTATTGACAATGATGGCTTTGGTTTTGGGGTTAAAAGCCTTGCGCAATTCATCGGGGTCAAATGCCCACGTTACCCCCCCACTGGCAGTGGGGCTAGGCGCAAGCGTCACAATGTGTGGGGTAGCGCCACTCAGCCACGAGTCTGGGCCATAATTTTCGTAAAACGGCTCAAAAATAATGACCTCATCCCCCGGATTACAAATCGCCATGAGGGTGGCAATCATGCATTCGGTGGCGCCGCAGCACACCACAATATTTTTTTCTGGGTCAACATCCATTTCATACCAACGTTTGTAATGCCCGCTGATGGCGTTGCGTAAATTGGGTGTGCCCCAAGTGATGGCATATTGGTTGTAATCTTCACGAATCGCCCGCACAGCGGCTTCTTTAACCGCTTCGGGGGCCGAAAAATCAGGCAGGCCTTGCGACAAATTGACCGCGCCGGTGGCGCGTGCGACACGAGTCATTTCGCGGATGACCGATTCGGTAAATTGTTGGGTGCGAATAGAGGTGCGTGCAATAGATGACATAAGGCGATTTTACTATCGTGTGAGTAAGATTTTATAGTTAGATAACGCAATAAAACGACTATAGAATTTCAATCTCCAAGGCATCTAATAAAGCAAGCGCTTCTGGTAAAGAAAATTTGGCTTTTTTAATTTTTGTGCTTTGAAAATCAATACGATAATTGATTGCACCCACAAAATTGGCCCCAGATAAATTGGCCCCAGTGAATCGACTATTCATGAAATCACTTTTTGCGCAATTGGCCTCTTGCAAATCTGCATCCGTAAAGTTAACGTCATGTGCTGCGCACGCTGTCATTTGAACCCCGCGCATGGGAAGCCCTATAAATGCTGAATATTGGATATTGCAGCGCACAAAATCAGCCCGTTTGCTCACTGATTTTGCCATCCATTTCGAGAGCGTCCAATTAATTCCGATTAATTTTGAATCTTCAAACCGAACGCGAATCATTGACGTAGCCGGAAATTTTGCCAAACTCAAATCGCAATTGCTAAAAATGCAATCTTCAAAGGTGCTGCGCTCAAAGGTGCTTTCGACAAATTTGCAGCGCTCAAAATGACATTCAACAAATGTGCTGGCTTTAATGGTTTGAGCTGAAAAAATGTCGTTCTTAAATTTGACATCTGTGTAGGTTTCGCCACTTTCTATCATCGTCATCATTATCGCTTGGTTTTATCAGCCAGATTCCTCATCTTCAACAACAGCCTCGCCGGTATTGCCTTCAATCACCAGCACATATTCACCCCGCAACGATTGTTTATCAATAATCGCAACCAACTCACCTAATGTGCCGCGATCAACCCGCTCGAACATTTTGGTGAGGTCGTTGGCGAGGGCGGCGCGGCGATCACCATAAACGGCGCGGGCATCCTCAAGCAATTCTTTAATACGATGTGGGCTTTCATAAAAAATAAGCGTATGCGGCGACGTTTGGTCAATGGCTAAAAAACGTTTGCGTGCGCCCGATTTACGTGGGGCAAAGCCGCGAAATGTGAATGAATGAGACGGCAATCCCGACAATACCAATGCCATAACAAAGGCGCTGGCACCAGGAATCAAGGTAAATGGCAATGCTTCCTCAATACATCGCCGCACCAAGGTAAAGCCCGGGTCGCTAATGCCGGGGGTGCCAGCATCGCTGACCAAGGCCACCGATTGCCCAAGATGTAGCAAATCGATAATGCGCCCGACGGCCCGTTGTTCATTATGCTCATGAAATGACAATTGTGGTTTGTCGATCTCGAAACGTTTGAGCATGAGGCCGGTGTGACGGGTATCTTCGCTGGCAATGATATCGACACTACGCAATGTATCTAACGCACGCTGGCTGATATCACCCAAATTGCCTATAGGAGTGGCGACGAGGTAAAGCATAAGAGAATTTAAAATTAAACACAAAATTTTCAATTTTAAATTTCTTAGGCGTTGCCGCCGCACAAAAGCAGGCCAATGCGTTGGCAATTGGTTGGGATGCGACCGGTGAGGAGCGCGGCCAAGGTAATCGCGCCGGTTGGCTCGGCTACCAATTTCATGCGGGTGGTTAAAAACTTTAGCGCATCAAGGGTTTCGGCATCGCTGACCACCAAAATATCTTCGACCAACGCTTGCACCACCGGAAAAGTTAAATCGCCGGGGGTTGGGGTGCGAATGCCATCGGCGATGGTGGTGGGCGGCGGCACTTTAACCCGCTCGCCTTTCATTAGCGATAGCTTGGTGTCATCTGCACCTTCGGTTTCAACACCAAAGACACGCAATTGCGGGTTGATGCCTTTGGCAGCAATGGCACAGCCCGCAATGAGGCCGCCACCACCCACAGGAATCACAATCGCATCGAGATCTGGCACGGCTTGCAACCATTCAAGCACCAATGTGCCTTGCCCGGCCATGACATGCGGGTGATCATAAGGCGGCACAACCGTCATACCACGTTCAGCCGCAAGTCGGTTGCCAATCGCAATCCGATCTTCTTTGAGGCGGTCATACATAATCACCTCGGCCCCATATTCACGCATGGCGGCAACTTTGGTGGGCACAGCATCGCTGGGGCACACAATGACGGCGGGCGCATGATGTAATTTAGCCGAGAGCGCCACCGCTTGCCCATGATTACCGCTGCTAAATGCCACAATGCCCTTACGCAATTGCTCGGCGCTGAGGCGATTGATGGCGTTATAGGCCCCACGAAATTTAAAAGAACCGGTGCGTTGAAAGTTTTCACATTTGATGAATACTTCGCGGCCTGTCATGGCGTTTAGGGTGCGGCTGGTGTGAATGGGCGTAACTGTTGCTACATTGCGCAGCCGTTCAGCGGCAGATTGCACATCGGAAAATGAAATGGCGAATGACATGGGTGCATGATAACAGGACAACCGTTATCATTACGCGCAAGAATGTTTAGTCATCGCCCATATCCGCCCCCAAACACGCCTTATGTCATGCATCAAATATGGCATGACCTTTTGTTTATGCACTGGTGCGTACCTATCGAAGCCTTGCGTCCACTGATTCCCGCATCGCTACAAATCGATACATTTGAGGGCAATGCATGGATCGCTGTCGTGCCATTTCGCATGAGCGGCGTGCGTCCGCGCTATTTGCCCAGTGTGCCCAAACTTTCGGCTTTTCCAGAGTTAAATGTGCGCACCTATGTTATTCGAGATGGCAAACCGGGTGTTTGGTTTTTTAGCCTCGATGCGGGTAATGCCTTGGCGGTTAAAATTGCGCGGGCATGGTTTCATTTGCCTTATTTTCATGCCAAAATGCACTGTGAGGCCAATGGCAGCGGTATTCGATACGATAGCCGTCGCATCCATCGCAATGCACCGACAGCCACGTTAACGGCAAATTATGGCCCCAGCGGCGATGTGTTTGAAGCGCAAATCGGCTCGCTTGAATATTTTTTGACGGCCCGCTATTGTTTGTATACCGCAGATATACTTGGTCAACTGTATTGTGGTGAAATTGAACATGCCGCATGGCCGTTACAGCCCGCCAAAGCTACCATTCAACAAAACAGTATGACCAATTGGCTCAATATTCATCTGCCCGACACAGCGCCATTATTACACTTTGTGCGCAAAATTGAGGTGGTGGTATGGCCGTTACAACGGTTATAAATCACATATCAGTATTGTTCATGATTAAAGAAAGCAACAACCCTCTTTTACGTCAAATTATTTACAATACAATTGTCAAGCTTCCAACCCGCAACATGTTTCATCGGGTATGGGTGCGCCAAAACCCAAATTTGCCCAAGATTGGCGCGTTGCCAATTTTGCTGTATGCCAACCATACCTCGTGGTGGGATGGTTATATGATTAGCGTGCTGATGCACGAATTGTGGCGGCCAGCGATGTCGAGCTTGATGGTGGAGGCTGAAACCTTGCAAAAATATTCATTTTTGCGCTATCTTGGGGCATTTGGGGTAGACCGAGAAAACCCGCGTGATGGCATTGCCGCCATTCAATATGCGGTTGCTGGGCTAAATAGGCAACCTTATGGGGTTGTTGCCATTTTCCCGCAAGGCAAGTTTTATCACCCAGAGGTTCGCCCATTGCATTTTTATAATGGCGTGGGGTTGATTGCAAAGCAAGCGGTGGCGACAACAGGGGCGTGTGCGCTTGTGCCGCTGGCATTGCGTTATGAATTTGTGCGCGAACAAAAGCCCGAGGCATTTTTGCATATCGGCACACCAACTTTCATTAATAACGCACACCCCATTCACAATAATGCCAAAGCACTAACGGCCCACATGGAACAAACCCTGATTGCTGAAATGGATATCTTGCGTGCCGATTGTGTTGCTTATCGCTTTGATTCTTTTTCGTCATTGTTGTCGGGCAATATGGGGATTCAACAATGGTGGGACACAGTGCGCCCCCCAAGCGTTTAACGATTAATTAACGTTATTTTTGTAGGATATACGCAAAAAGGCAAAAGGCCAGTCCAATTCAACATTTCAAATCGACAACTAAGTTATGGGTTAAAACATTTTTCAAGCCTTAGCTTTTTGTTTGTCAGCTTAAATTCAGCTTCAAAAACAATACTAATTCAATTAGGCGAAGGAAAAGCAAGCCTTTTTACGATTCTCATGTTACATGGTATTTCCAGCCACTTTACCAATTTGGCAGCTTATTGTCAGCTTAATATCAGCTAACGTCGAGAAAAAACGAGCAGCCAATGCATCTGCGAAAACTCAGCCGCCAAATATTAGTGCCGCTTTGCTAAGGCAATTACAGCGCAAGGATGAAGATGCTTGGAATTTGATCTTTAGTCAATGGAATCGACAGATATTTGGCTATTTATATTGTCATTTACCCACCAAAGAAGATACAGAAGACGCTTTAAGCGAAACATTTGTGGCGGCGGTTAAATCCATTAATCATTTTGATGGGCAAGGGGCATTTTCAACCTGGCTTTATTCGGTGGCGCATCACAAAATTGTTGATTTTTGGCGCAAGCATCGTGACACCGATGAAATCCCCCTCACGTTGGTGATATCTGATGATGTGATGGATTTGGATTTTAAGCAAGCCTTATTACGTTTGCCACAAGTTGCCCAAGAGGCATTAGTGCTACGTTATAGCGAAGGTTTATCGGTAAAAGAAATTTCAGAGGTGATTGGGCGCTCGTATAAAGGCACTGAATCTTTATTGAGCCGTGCCCGCACCGCATTTAGACAAGCATTATTGGACAGCGGTTATTTTGTAAATGGAGGATTAGATGAATGAGTTACTTATTGCCGCTGCCATACGGCGTGGCACGCAAACTGAAAAACTAAGCGACACCCAACAAAACAAAATTCGGTCCGAACTACACAACTTGCTTCAAACGCAACGCCAACAAGCACCCGCCGAGCGTGCCCTTAAGTCAACAATTCATACTGTCGAACAGGTGATCAATTCTGTGGGGGGGTATATTTGGTCAACCCAACCTCCCTCAAACGATACAACACCGATCAAACTAAAACCATTTCGCACCTTTGCATATACCCATATTCATCATGGCAATGTTGATCTAAATCGCCAAAAGTCAAATTTTGTGTTACCTCAAGATGTATATATCGCCACATATGCTGGAGATGAATTATGGACCCGTGAAAACCAAGTTCAAATGCAATGTTTTCGTGGTCAAGTCGTAGAATTTAAACCCCAAACCCGCGTATTGCTCGAACAATTATTGCGCCAAGGTGAACAAACACGAGTCGAGTTGCGTTTGTTGATTGGACAATTAACTGCCAAAATCACCCGTGTTTTAAGCGATTTAGATACGTTTGTGGTTCATACGCCAGCCGCACACATTTTTACCAAAGGCGCAGAATACTCTGTGCAGGTGGTATCTCCCAAACAAACTTATTGCGAAGTATCCCAAGGCGCAATGACCGTTATTTCAGGCACAAGTCAAATTCAAGTAAATGCTGGGCAAGCTTTAAATGTAGAACTAGGCGAACCATTACGCCCCTTGAAATTAGAGGCACTACAACGTGGGTATATCTATTTAGCCCAGCAAAATGATCAATTAGACAAATTGGCGTTACGCTTTAACTGCAACTTAAATTTATTGCGTTTAGCCAATCCCCATGCTTCATCTGGTGGGCAATTATGCCCCGGAACCATGTTGCTCATTCCGCAAGCAATATCTGAATATTCTCAATAAAACGGGGGGAAAAAACAAATTTTCGTCGAAATCACTATATGGCCTCTGCCCCCAAAGGCCATATAGTGATTTCGACACCCATGCAAAGGGTCGATCGTCAAATAAATCGATCATAATTAGGCCCATTATGAATATTGCAATTGTGTGTGTTCCGTTTAGCAATGATGTCGCACGCTGGGGAGTAGCGGCTGGGCCACAAGCTGTGCTTGAGGCCGGTTTAATCGAGCAACTCCAAGCCCGAGGGCATACTGTGCGCCCACCAACATGGGTAGAATTTAGCAAAGCCGAGCGCACCCGCGACAGTGTCACGAATTTGGCGCGAATCTCGGCACATCAGTCAGATTTAATTGCCCAAGCGTTTGCCGATAACGCCGATTATGTTATTTGTCTCGAAGGGAATTGTTGCCATGCGCCCGGCGCGATGGGCGGCACCATGCGTGCCACCCCCAGCCATCGCGCTGGCATTATTTGGTATGACGCTCACGGTGATATGCATACCATGCAAACGAGCGGCAGCGGCATGTTAGGGGGTATGCCTTTTGCTGTGATTATGGGCTGGGAATTTGACGATTGGCGCGAGGCATCGGGTATTGCCACGGGTGTGCCAGTTAACGCCACCGCCCTCATCGGCGCGAGTGACCTTGATGTAGAGGAGATTGCGGCCATCGAAACCCATCATATGCCTCATTTACACGCCGCCGATATGACAGCGCCCAATACCCGTGGGCGAATGGAATCACTGCTTAAGCCATTGGCAGCAAATGCAGACGCTTGGTATTTGCATTTTGATATTGATGTGTCAGGGCCAGAAGAAGTGCCGGGTGCCCATACACCAGCCCCACATTGGCCGGCCCGCAGTGAATTAATTGAAGCTGTAGCGACGACAGCCCGCGTTTTGCCCGTTAAAGTTTTTGGCCTTGCCGCCTATAACCCCGGCACCGATCTCGAACGCAAAGGGGCTAATCTTGGGGTCGAATTGGTATTGGCAGCCGTTGACGCGGCGTAATGTGTTTTTAATCTTGATTTAAAAGAAGAAACCTGCATTTGGGTTGCCAAGTGCAGGTTTCTTCTTTTAGAGCAAATATTAACCCAAACTAATTCTTTAACAGACTAGGGACGAAAGGAATAAAGAATTTTAGTGGCTCTAAACGCAACATAAAGGTCGCGACATTATTTGTGCGATTTGGCTCGTATGTCGTTGTGGATGCAGTCACAGATGTATTGATATTGGTTGAATCAATGGGGCGCATAGTGACCGATAATTCATCAAATTGCCCAGACACCAGAGTGCCAGTGATGTTACATACAATTGTGCCACCAATGTCACCAACAGATGGCATCGTTGGGCAGGTAATACCAGTGCCGCGTATTACCCCTTGAAATGAGGCGTTGCTAGGTAAGGTATTGGTAAAGACCAAACCACCGGCTGTAGTCACACTATTATTTAAGATACGAATGGTATAACTAAAAATCGTGTTTGGTGAGCCATTGGTTGGCCCACTGATACTGGCAACAATATCGGTGGGAGTTGAGGGGGTAGCAGTTGGGGTTGGGGTCGGG